>JAEENM010000171.1 GCA_016283745.1 Bacteroidales bacterium
ATCTTTTGAGTCATTCCATATTTCCAAATTCTCAAACTGCCTCATAAAATATAATAATCCTTAACCCTATCCCGACCGGCGACCTTTGACTTTTGACTTTCGACCTTTGTCAGAATCACTTCACTATTCCCTTTTCGAGGTATTCTTCGAGGTTTACCCGCACTTTCTCTCCGGCGCGTTCCACGGCTACCTTCGCCATGTCGGCCTGCACCATTATCTTCACAAGTTCCTTGAAACTTGTCTTCGAGGGGTTCCAGCCGAGCTGCCGTTTGGCCTTGGCGGGATTGCCCCAAAGGTTCACCACGTCGGTAGGACGGTAGAAATCAGGACTCACCTCCACCAGCACCTTGCCGGTGGCCTTGTCGATGCCTTGCTCGTGCAAGCCTTCGCCTTTAAACTCCAGCTCTATGCCTGCCTCGTGGAAGGCCAGCTGACAGAACTCACGCACACTGTGCTGCTCGCCGGTAGCTATCACATAATCGTCGGGGGTGTCCTGCTGAAGCATCAGCCACATACACTCCACATAGTCCTTGGCATAGCCCCAGTCGCGCAGCGAGCCGAGGTTACCCAGATACAGCTTGTCCTGCTTGCCCTGTTTGATACGTGCGGCGGCAAGGGTTATCTTACGTGTCACAAAAGTCTCGCCACGACGCTCGCTCTCGTGGTTGAACAGTATTCCGTTGCAGCAGAACATATTGTAGGCGTCGCGGTATTCCCTTACAATCCAGTAGCCATACTGTTTAGCCACAGCGTAAGGACTGTAGGGATGGAACGGCGTATTCTCGTCCTGAGGCACAGCCTCCACACGGCCGTACAGCTCCGAGGTGCTTGCCTGATAGATACGACAAATCTTTTCCAATCCGCAGGCACGTACCGCCTCGAGAATACGCAACACGCCGGTGGCATCCACGTTGGCGGTATATTCTGGCGAGTCGAAACTTACCTGCACATGACTTTGGGCGGCAAGGTTGTAAATCTCGTCGGGTTTAACCGAAAACACCACTTGTGTAATGCCTATTGAGTCGGCCAGATCGCCATAATGCAGATGGAAATGTGGACGACCTTCGAGATGAGCTATGCGCTCGCGATAATCGGTAGAGGCACGACGTATGATGCCGTGAACTTCGTAACCTTTCTCCAAAAGGAACTCGGCCAAAAACGAGCCATCCTGTCCGGTGACTCCTGTTATAACTGCTTTTTTCAAAATATTCTCTTTTTAAAAAAATTACTAATTACTAAATAAATCACACCGTGTCCATAAAACTCTTCTGAACCTTGTTGAAAATCACAATACCCAAAACAAGCAACACTACCATGAAGAGGAAACTATATGCAAGCCATCCCCAACCTATGAACTCTCCTGCACCTAAGGCTCCGTATTTGAAAGACTCTATCACTGGGGTTACGGGATTTATGCACATAAGCGTTTCAAGGTTGAAACCAGCCACCATCTTGCCCCTCACCTGACTGAGCGGGTAAACAATAGGTGTGGCGTACATCCACAGTTGCACTATGAAAGTAAACAATATTTGCAAATCACGGTATTTAGTTGTCATTGAGGAGATTATAATTCCAAAACCCAAAGCCAAGCCTGCCATCATCAACACAAGTACCGGAAACAGCAATAGATACCAATTAGGCATGGCGGCGGAACCCACAAAAGCATAATAAATATATACAATTATAAACAACCCGACCTGAATGCCGAAACGCACAAGATTACTCAAAGTGTCGGAAATAGGCATTATCAATCGCGGAAAATAGACCTTGCCGAAAATGCCGGAGTTGTTGACAAAAGTGTTTGAGGTCTTAGTAAGACAGTCGGCAAAATACTGCCACATGCATATACCACCGAGGTAAAACAACGGCTGTGGTACGCCGTCGGTGGGGATTCCAGCTATGCCACCGAACACCACCATATACATAATAACCGTGATTGCGGGCTGGATGACGTACCATAGCGGTCCGAGGATAGTCTGTTTGTATTGCGTTATGATATTACGTTTTACAAACAGACTCATCAAGTCGCGGTAGTCCCAAATTTCCTTCAGATTGACCTCGAAAAGCCCGGTGCGCGGTTTGATTACTGTCGTAAATTGTTCTTCTTCAATCTCTTTACTCATTGATAATATTGTTTATGCTGAACGTTTTCCTTTGAAAACGATGTTGCCTATAATTTTCCAAAAATATTTAAAATCGGTTTTCAGAGGGTGTCGCAGATATTGTTCTATATATTTTTTCTCGCTTTCCTGTATTTCGTCCAAAGTCTTGGGCATGTCCACGTAAAAGGGCGGAAGCAGGCCGGGTTTCACTTTGGTGCGGAGCTCCTGCATCTCGGGAGTGTAAAGGCTGAAATAGTGTTTGCTCAGCGGACGCACACCAATCAGTTTCATATCGCCCATAAGTATGTTGAGAAACATCGGCCATTCGTCTATCCAACACTTGCGCATAAACTTGCCCACGGTGGATATGCGGTAGTCATTCTCTATCTTGCCGCCCTCCTGCAGATTGTTGTGGTCGTAAACATATTTCTGCAGGTATTCGGCGTAGGCGTGCATGGTGCGGAATTTGTAAACACCTATTATCTTGCCGTTTTTGCCCACCCTATGCAGCCTTATCAGCGGACCGTACGAGGGATTCTTTATGTCGAGGGGCGGACACACTTTCTGCACGGCCACGAAAAACTTGTCGGCTATCACCTGCTCCATTTTGATTTCGAAACCACAACTACACAAACGCCCCATTATCTCGGGACGCGGGAACACCCTATGCTTGCCCTTGGTTACGGCAAAATAGAGCTTTTTCAGGAAGTTCATCTTCGGGAATAGCCTGTTCCAGATGAAGTCGAAGACATACACTATCCTATTTATTACGATGGGATACGACTTTAGTATGTTTGCCTTGCGCACATCGCTAACCTCGCCACCTATGATGAATAATCCGTTTTCGGGCATTACCTCATTGGCTTTAATGAAATAACGGTTTATGTACCTTATGTCATTGAAATTGCTTATACTTATGAGGTTGCGGGCACCTTTTGCCTTGGCTTCGTCCAGCTCGTCGGGTTCGGGAGTGGTTAGTATCACCGTTCCGACACCGAAATCCGACTTGTGACTCTCTTTCCATTTGGCAGCATCTGTGGGGAAATCCTGCGACATTGCCGAAACGAACTTCTGCAACGTGCTATCAATGTCCGCACTTATATCATCCTCCTTGTTAATAGTTTGGGTATCAACATATTGTTGAATTACATCCTCTTCAAGGTAGTTTACTCGTTTAACAACGAAAAGTTGGTACAAAGAATAAATTCCGCATTCAAGAAGTGTGATGGCTATAGGAATTAGCAGATAAATACTCCAAAAATGGAATGCAGGTTCAAACAACAGTAACGAGAGACATATTACAGTAAAGACAAGGGCATTGGCTATTATCGTGGCTATGAGCAGATAACGGAATTTCCTGTAGCGAGAATAGTCAAGTTTGCCTAATAAAACACTTACAACAACCCATAATACCGAAGCGGTTATCCAAAAGAATCCAAAAGATATCTGTTTGGACAAGAATTGCCATAACCCGAAGCCCAAAAGAGCTACAAGCAAATCACTGATTATTACTATAATAGTTGATTTTCTCATTTCGGAGAAAAAAGTGTCGCTGTCGTTCTATTCAAAGAACTTGCGTATCTTGTCGATAATGAAATCCTGCTCCTTACTGGTAAGCTCGGTGTGCATAGGCAACGACAACACCGAATCGGAGAGTTTTTTTGCATTGTCAAGACTCTCGGCGGTGCGGGTGATGAACAGGAAAGCCTCCTGCTCCTGCAACGGCAGCGGATAGTAAATCATCGAGGGTATTCCGTTTTCTTCCAAGTGTTTCTTCAAAGCGTCACGCTTGCCGTTGAGCACCTTAAGTGTATATTGATGGAAAACATGTGTCGAATTCTCTGCCTCAAACGGTATCTCTATTCCTTTCACATCTTTCAGATTCTCCGTATAATAGGCGGCTGCGTCGTGTCGTGCCTTTCCATATTCATCGAGATGTTTGAGTTTTATGTCAAGTATGGCGGCCTGAATGGTGTCCAGACGCGAGTTGCAGCCTATCACCGAATGGTAGTATTTCTTTTTTTGGCCGTGGTTGGCAACCATACGAATCCGTTCTGCCAGAGCGTCGTCGTTGGTGCAGAGGGCTCCGCCGTCGCCGTAACAGCCGAGGTTTTTGGAAGGGAAGAAGGATGTACAGCCTATCGTTCCCATGGTGCCCGTCTTGGCCTTGCGGCCGTCGCTGAAAGTGTATTCCGCACCGATGGCCTGGGCGTTGTCCTCGATAACATACAACCCTTGCTCCTTGGCCAGTTTCAGAATCGGCTCCATGTCGCAGCTCTGTCCGAACAGGTGCACCGGAACAATGGCCTTGGTATTGGCTGTGATGGCTTTCACTATGTTTTGACGTTCCACGGTGAATGTCTTGGGATTGACATCCACCATAACCGGGGTAAGTCCGAGCAGACCTATAACTTCGGCGGTGGCAACGTAGGTGAAAGCCGGAACTATGACCTCGTCGCCAGGCTTCAGTTTCAGCGCCATCATGGCAATCTGCAGGGCGTCGGTGCCGTTGCCGCAGGGTATCACGTGTTTCACTCCGAGATACTTCTCCAGATTGGTCGCAAAGTCCTTCACAGCCTGTCCGTTGATAAACGAAGTGCTGTCTATCACCGACTGTATTGCGGCATCCACTTCGGGTTTTATCTTCTGGTACTGACCTTTAAGGTCAACCATCTGTATTTTATTCATTTACAGCTATTTTTTGATGATGCGTTTTGTAACGACCTTGTTGCCGTTGCTTATCACGCGAACTACATAAATACCGGCAGGACGGCCAGTCAAATCAACCACAGTATTGCTGCCTGCCGTTGTTATATCTGTTACTTCATTTCCTAACATGTCAAAGACTTTCACCAAATGGTCGTCGGTTCCGGCGAACTCTACAAAGAATTTGCCGTCCGAAGGATTGGGATAGATCCTCAAATCGGGATTTTCTGCGTTGAGGCACGAAACATCGGGCTCCGGTTCGGGCAGTTGCGGACCACGCAGACCAATGATTGCTGCCTGATTGTTGTTGAACGCATATCTGCTCAACGAAGAGAGGGCGAAATAACCGTCGTACAGTCCACCCCATCCCCAGTTCATATGGAAATAGTTGTCGTCGCGGTAACCGTCGCAAATCCATACATGTCCGCCATAGTTACTACTCACTCCTCCATAGAAAAAGGGTGCAAAACTATCCAGTTCCGCTTTAATTATGGAGAGCCATAATGCATCGTTGTAGTTTGCTCTTTCTATGTATCTTACGGTGCTCGGGTATCCGAAATATGTTTTTATTCCTGACACAATGTTGTTCGAATTTACCGAGCTGCCACGACTTCCGTAATTCATTTTTACGGCAACGCCGCAATGGTACAAAAGTGTAGCCACGGCATTAACCTGCGTAGGTGAAGATGTGCTGGTCAATTCCACTGGCATATTGTCGTAGTCGTATGTAGTGTTGGCAAAGTCTGCCGAAAGTCTTCCATAATCACCGTAACCGTTGCCATGACTTGCATTATTGCAGGTGTACGACCTGCTACCTATTCCATGTACAGGATATTTCCAATAACGCATCACCTGTCCCATCACAATTGCACCGCATCCCACATAGGCATGACCGTTCGGACCGGCAGAATCGACAGGACATTTGCTGTTGTAATATATTTC
>JAEENM010000172.1 GCA_016283745.1 Bacteroidales bacterium
GCAAGGATGGCTTGTACCACGGTGCCGGGCTGGTGGGTGCTGTCGGTGGTTACCATATAGTTGTATGTGGCAGGCAGGTCGTAGATGCCGCCGCCGGCTATGGCCAACGTTATATGCAGGTCGGGATAATTCTCGGCCACGAGCTTAACCACGCCCATAGCCGTCTGTCCGCCCTGCGAGTATCCGCAGACAAAGAGGTTGTCGTCCCACGTGTAGCCGTGCCATGCCAGCAGTTTTTTTGCGGCAAGCAGCGCGTCAATGCTGGCCTGAGCGTTGGCGTCGGCAAAGCAGTAGGTCTGACCATATTGTTCCGACACCCCGAAACCGTAGTAGTCGGCCGACACGGTGATAAGTCCGCTGCCCACCATCTTTTTCTCGATGTCGTTGGCACCGCGTGTAGGACACTCGTCGGCACGGAAAACGGAGATATGGTTGTACAACATAAAGCCGCGCGAGTGGCGTTTTTCGACAACGCTGTCGGCCAGCACAATGGCAGCCGAGAGCTGGACCGGCTCACCATAAGGGTCGGTGGAGGTATAGACGAAGTTGTAGGCCGTGGCTCCTTGGTCGGCATAATGCACCGTGTCGGCTATATACATGCCTTGGGGAGGTGCCGGAGGCTTAGGGGTAGTGGTTTCATCGTCTTTCTGACAAGATGAGAACAATGCCACAGCGGCGACGAATACGAAAGTGGCCACAAAAACGCTAGTCCGTACAAACGATTTGGTTTTCATATTTTTATTATATTATTATACAGAAGCTTACGCTCATATCCATATTTTTTCTCCGCTCCCGTTGGTCGCTACCAAATTTCAATTATCAATTTTCAACTTTCAACTATTCAGAAAGTTTTTGTTGTATTAGTTTAATCTGGTCGCGGTATTTGGCGGCTTCGAGGAAGTCCATCTCCTTGGCGGCTTTTTGCATCTTGCGCTGTGCGTCGCGGAGCTCTTTTTTCAGTTGCTCCTTGCTTTTGCGGAAATGTGCTGTCGGCTCGGCCACTTCGTTTTCAGCGGCCTTGCGTTGTTCGTCGGCATTATCGTTGCCGTAAGGCTGGGGCTCGGCGGGCAGAGGCCGTTCGGCGTTGGCGCGTTCTATCACGGAGGTCTGTCCGAGGATGGCCTCGGTGGACTTCACTATCTGTCGCGGCACGATGCCGTGTTCCTCGTTGTAGCGTATCTGTTTCTCGCGGTGGCGGTTGGTCTCGTCGATGGCGCGTTGCATCGAAGCGGTGATTTTGTCGCCGTAGAGTATGGCTTTGCTGTGCACATTGCGCGCGGCACGTCCTATGGTCTGTATCAGCGCCCTGTCGGAACGCAGGAACCCCTCTTTGTCGGCGTCGAGGATAGCCACCAGCGACACCTCGGGCAGGTCCAGCCCTTCGCGCAGCAGGTTCACTCCCACCAGCACGTCGAAAACGCCCATACGCAGGTCGCGCATTATCTCCACACGCTCCAGTGTGTCCACGTCACTGTGTATGTACTTGGAGCGGATGCCGAGGTTGGTGAGGTAACGGGTGAACTCCTCTGCCATACGTTTGGTGAGGGTGGTAACGAGCACTCGCTCGTTTTTGGCCACCACGATGGCAATCTCGTCGAGCAGGTCGTCCACCTGAGTGATGGCGGGACGCACCTCCACCACGGGGTCGAGCAGACCGGTGGGACGAATGAGCTGTTCCACCACCACGCCCTCGCTCTCCTGCAACTCGTAGTCGGCAGGGGTGGCACTTACGTAGATGGTCTGGTTGGTGAGCGCGTAGAACTCGTCGAAAGTAAGAGGGCGGTTGTCCAACGCCGAGGGCAGACGGAAACCGTATTCCACCAGCACGGTCTTGCGCGAGTGGTCGCCGCCGTACATGGCATGTATCTGCGGCACCGTTACATGACTTTCGTCGATGACCAGCAGGAAATCGTCGGGGAAATAGTCGATAAGGCAGAAGGGGCGCGAGCCGGGCGGACGTCCGTCGAAATAGCGCGAATAATTTTCGATGCCGCTGCAGTAGCCCACCTCGCGAATCATCTCAAGGTCGTAGTTGACACGCTCCTCAAGGCGCCGGGCTTCGAGGTTGCGGCCTTCGGCGTAGAACTGGTCGCGACGCTCGAACATATCGTTCTCTATCTGAAAAAGAGCGTCGTTGACACGCTCCTTGGAGGTGAGAAAGTTGCCGGCAGGATAAATCACAATCTCATCCTTGGTTTCCATACGGTGGCCGGTAAGCGGGTCGAAAGTCTCGAGACTCTCTATTTCGTCGTCCCAAAAGGAGATACGATAACAGAAATCGGCGTAGGAAGGGAACACATCCACGGTGTCGCCTTTCACGCGGAAACGGCCGTTGGAGAACTCTATCTCGTTGCGCGAATAGAGCGAGTCCACGAGCTTTAGCAGAAACGTGTCGCGACCTATCCTCTGCCCTACCTTTAAATATATAGTGCCTTTCTCGAACTCCTCGGGATTGCCTATGCCGTAGATGCACGACACGGAGCTTACCACAATCACGTCCTTGCGGCCGGAAAGCAAGGCAGAGCTGGCGCGGATACGCAGCTTGTCAAGCTCGTCGTTGATTTGCAGGTCTTTTTCGATATAGGTGTTGGTGGAAGGGATGAAAGCCTCCGGCTGGTAGTAGTCGTAGTACGACACGAAATACTCCACGGCGTTGTTGGGGAAGAACTGCTTGAACTCGCCGTAGAGCTGTGCGGCAAGGGTTTTGTTGTGGCTAAGGATGAGTGTGGGTTTGTTCAGTCGGGCTATGACGTTGGCCACGGTGAAGGTCTTGCCCGATCCGGTGACCCCCAGCAACACCTGTCCGCGCTGACCGGCACGCACTCCCTGCACCAGCTGCTCGATGGCTTCGGGCTGGTCGCCCATAGGCTCAAAATCCGCTACCAACTGAAAATCCGACATTTATTTTATATTATGAAGTTAGTTTTTGTTTTGCAAAGATAAGATTTTTTTGAGAAAGTGATGAGTGAATAGTGATTAGTGATGAAGAAAGGTTCAGTGAACCTTTCGATAGCGAAGCGGAGAACAAAAATCAATTTTCAACTTTCAACTCTCAATTTTCAACTATCGAAGTCCTGCGTGGCGGTTGGCCCAGCGCTCGGTGTAGAAATCGTGGTACGACTTGCCTTTGCCGAAACGCACATGCCATGCGAGGTGCAGCACCGACGGCAATCCGATGACAAGCAGGTATAGCGGCCCGAAAATCTTGGAATCCACGGTGTGTCCGTCGAGTTCGTGACGCACGACCTTGGAGTCGTTGGCAAGGGCGGGACTTACAATGGCAAAACTGCCGAGCGACACACCGCCGGCATTTCTCGGCAGACGGGCGGCGTAGGCCACGCAATAATGGCGGTAGGCGATTTTTTTCACCGGCCGCGAAACGGCAAGCCATGCCAACGCCACAAGATTCTGAGGCAGCTGCCAAAGAAACAACAATCCGAATATCAACGCATTACACAGTTTTTTCATCAAAAACAGATTACTTTTTGCCACGACAAAAATATATTTTTTTGGCGTAACTGTTGAAAAAAAAGAGAAAAAAGTGTATTTTTGCACCTCGATTTTCACTCATCAGCAATGCCAAACAACAGCTCAAAATACGCAACTGCACCGAGAAAAACGACATCCCTCGCCGTTATTCTTTTTCTTGCGATAAACGTTGTTTTCGGTCAAAACATGCCCGACACCTCGCTGTTCGAGGCACATATCCACTACACCAAAACCGACACCCTACCCTACCGCATCTATTGCTCCGAAAGAGCCAAAACCTCCGATCTCGACAGAGCCATCCCCGCCCACGGGCAGCCTTTGGTGGTGTTTCTTCACGGAGCCGGGGAACGGGGCAACAACAACATCGACCAGTTGCGTCTGGGAGTGCGTTTCTTCCTCAACGACAGCGTAACCGACCGTTATTCCTTCATACTTCTCGCCCCGCAATGTCCAATGAACAAACGATGGGTGAACACCGACTGGACCCTTCCGTCGCACACCATGGACGCCGAGCCCACAGCGGAGATGAAAGGGGTGTTCTGGCTCATCGACAGCCTTGTTTACACAGGAACGGTCGACAAAAACCGCATCTACATCTGCGGCATCTCCATGGGTGGATTCGGTGTGTGGGACGCATTGTCGCGTCGGCCGGAGACCTTCGCGGCAGCCATTGCCATCTGCGGCGGCGGCGACACCAAACAGGCAAAACGTCTGAAGACAATACCCATCTGGGCTTTCCACGGAAAAAAAGACAAATTAGTGCAATATAAGCGCAGCAACGATATGTACGGCAGTGTGAAACGCGCCGGCGGGAAAAACATCATCCTGACATCTTACGCCAACACCGGCCACGGATGCTGGGACAAGGCGATGTCAACTCCCGGACTGTTCAACTGGCTGTTCAGCAAACAAAACAATGGCAAAGCAAAAAAACAATAAAACGACCGCCAAGGCCAAAAACGCCCAGCCGGAACCCAAGCCGAAAAACACCAAACGCAAAAGGGTACCCGGCAACTACTGGGAGTACGTGGGACTTCTGGCCGCCACTCTTGTTTTGTTCGCGACAATATCACTCACCATAGGGGATTTTCCTCTGTCGTTGGAGCTCCGGGCTATGAGTCTGAAACGCTTTGCCGAGACACCTGTTCGGGACACCATCGCGCAATCCGAGGCGGCATCCCCGGCCGACTCCGTCGCATCCGCTCCCCTGCCCCCTCCCGTTTACGCCGACAGCGTGGAAGCATCCGTTTCCGTGTCGCCCAACACCCTCGAAAAGACCTATTTCTACAACCGTCCCGACACCTCGTCGGGCGAGAAGATACTGCTCATCGGCGATTCGATGAACGAGAACCTGCGCATACGCCTCAACGACTACTGCATCAAAAACGGACACGAGATGCACTGCGTAATCTGGTACGGCTCCACCACAAAACAGTTCGGAACCTGCGACACCCTTGCACATTTCATCCGCAAGACGGGGGCCACCTACGTGCTTCTGACCTTAGGCGCCAACGAGCTGTTTATCCGTAATATAGCCGAAAAACGCACCGGTTACGTCAAACATATCATCGAACAGATGGGTAACCTGCCCTTTGTGTGGATAGGTCCTCCCAACTGGAAAGACGACACCGGAATCAACGACCTTATACTGCAACATGTGGGTCCGGGACGCTATTTCGAGTCGAAGAAACTTTCGTTCGAACGCAAAAAAGACGGGGCGCACCCCACCAAGTCGTCGGCATTCAACTGGATGAACCACATTGCCGAATACCTGGGCAACGACGCCCTGCACCCCATCGCCATGACACCCCCCGACACTAACTACAACAAATTGCCCCACACCACAATACTTCAAATGGTAAGAGAATGAACTACAACGAGATACTACGCGACATTTTTGTATATCAGCCCGAAGCGCCGCTGATGTTCAACAGTCCTATATTCTGGCTGTTCGGCATCATAGTGCTGTCGGTGTATGCGGCCATCTACCGCAACAAGCTGTCGCGCACGGTGTTCCTATTGGCCTTCAGCCTCTTTTTCTACTACAAGACAAGCGGCATTTTCGTTCTGCTTCTGGCAGGCACGCTCACGGCAGTGTATTTCGTCACCCGTTGGATGAGTTCCTGCCAAGGGAGAGGTCGAAAGTGGCTGCTGGCGTTGGACGTGGCACTCGTGCTGGGCATCCTCGGATATTTCAAATACGCCAACTTCATTGGTGAGAACATCTTCGCTCTGATGGGAGAGGACTACCACCGCCTAGACATAATGCTGCCGGTGGGCATCTCGTTCTACTCGTTCCAGCTCCTCAGCTACGCCATCGACGTGTATCGCAGAGAGCTCGAAAACGAGCGGAGTTTCCTCAACTATGCCTTCTATATCACTTTCTTCCCACAACTCGTGGCAGGCCCCATAGTGCGCGCCAAGAATTTCCTGCCGCAGCTCCGCAGAGCCGTGGTGGTGCGCCGTACCGAAGTGGAGAAAGGCTTTTTCCTGATAATGATAGGCCTTGTGAAGAAATGCATCTTTGCCGACTATCTGGCACAATACAACGACCTTGTGTTCGGCAACCCTGGCGCATACAGCGGTCCGGAGACACTCTTTGCCGTTTACGGCTACGCCATACAGATTTACTGCGATTTCTCGGGCTACACCGACATGGCAATAGGTATGGGAAAGATGATGGGCTTCGACCTAGGTATAAACTTCAACAAGCCATACCAGAGCACCTCGCTCACCGACTTCTGGCGGCGTTGGCACATAAGCCTGTCGTCGTGGCTCCGCGACTACCTATACATCCCGCTCGGCGGCAACCGCAAAGGCAAGATACGCACCCACATCAACCTGCTCATCACCATGCTGCTCGGCGGACTGTGGCACGGCGCCAACTGGAAATTCATCTTCTGGGGCGGCATGCACGGCGTAGGACTTGTTATCGACAAACTATGGCGTAAAATAACCAAAGGCCGGCTGAGCGAAAACCGCATAGCCAAAGTGTTGGGATGGTTCATCACCCTGCATTTCGTAGTAGCGCTATGGGTGTTCTTCCGCGCCGACAGCTTCCAGACTGCCGTCCAGATACTACAACAGATTTTCACCCCCTCCAGCTGGCCGCTGATTCTCACCTTCTTGCAGACAAGGATGCTGTTCGTGGTATTGCTGATTGCCGCAATTGCGATACATGCCGTGCCCTCCACACGTTTTTCCAAAATAGAAGATGCGTATATCCGCACCCCGTTCATAGTAAAAGCCGTGGCTTTCGTTGTGCTTGTCCAAGTGATAATACAGATACAGGGCACCGACGTGCAACCGTTCATATACTTCCAATTCTAACAACGGCCTGCAATAAATCGGAATCAGTGTAGAATTGTATTATTTCATAACGTCATTGTTGAAAATATCTATTTTCACCCTGCAAAGTTACGAAAAAAAATACATCATTTCCCATTATGGCAAAATAATTTCCCATTCAAATTCTTCTTTAAAGTCTTTATAGCATTTATCACAAATCCAATGGTAATTATTTGCTGTTACATAACCCGTTTTTAGTCCTTCCCCTTCTTTTTCAGAAAATTTTTCTCCACAAAATTCACAATGATCATGTTCCCATTCTTCCGAATATGGTTTATACTTTCTGTAAAATAATTTTACACCTTTTAAATACTTTTCTTGTCCTTGCCTGCGCCAATCGTTTTCTTTGATCATTTTTTTCTTGTATTTGTAAAAGTTCATAAAGTTATTTGTCTAAAACTGCTATTTTCCTCACTTAGGGTGTTGCCGGTGGCGACGGTTTTCTTTGAATCTGCGCTAAACATATACATTGGACAAACAATTTATTCTTTATTGTTATTTAATCTATCATACAATTCCCAATCTTTATAATAGAGATCAACATTATAAAAAAGATTATTGTCTTCGTCCTTTATCGGAAAGAATTTGGGGTCCAATAACAGGGCATAAGCACCATGCCATATACCTTTACCACTAATGACACAATAACAGATCCTTGAATTATTATCCGCATCCATCCGCTTTCCTATCCTAATGGCAATTGAATCAGACATATCGTAATACTTGTTAGGAATTTGTATTATAGATAATCTGCAAGAATCAACAATAATTGAAATCGTTACATTGGAATCTTTTTTTTCAATTGAGTGTTCGAGAATTTTATCTTTTCTTCTGCACACAACCTTATCTTGTGCCGAAAGATTGATATTATTTGCACATAGAAAAAAGAACAACAGCAACAATATGTTTCTTGTATTCATTGGCATAATATTATTTCATAACTGTAAAAGTTCATAACGTTTTTGTTGAAAAAAAATTTTTTTCACCCTGCAAAGTTACGAAAAAAATACAATATTTATCATTAAAGCAAAATTATTGCCAAAATTACACTATTTTTCACATATTTTATAACAGGTGCGTGATTATTTCATATTTTTTACGTAAATTTGAACATTCAACAAATACTTTTTAACACGGCATAACCCATTAAAAATGAACAAAAAAGGCACTCTATTCGGACTTATAGTAATAGGAATATTGTATTTTATCTTCGGTTTTGTGACGTGGCTCAACGGCACTCTGATACCATTTTTGCAGACCGCCTGCCAGCTTAGCGAGGTGGCGGCGTATCTCGTTACTTTCGCCTTCTATATCTCCTATTTCGTGTGGGCGTTGCCCTCGTCGGCAATACTCAAACGCACGGGATTCAAGAACGGCATCGCCATAGGACTTTTCGTGATGGCCGTGGGCGCGGGATTGTTCATACCTGCCTCGTACACAAGGTCGTACATACTGTTCCTTGTGGCATTGTTCATTATGGGCTCCGGCTTGGCACTGATGCAGACTGCTGTAAATCCGTATGTTACCATCCTCGGACCTATCGAGAGTGCCGCCAAACGCATGAGCATCATGGGCATCTGCAACAAGTTTGCCGGAATCCTCGCTCCTATCATCCTCGGCACCATACTGCTTACAGGCTTCGACGCCCTGAACGAGGGCATACAAAACGCCACCGCGGCTGCCGACAAGGAGACGCTGCTCGACGAGCTCTCCACACGTCTAGTGCGTCCCTACACCGTGATGATGGTTATACTCACCCTGCTCGGACTGCTCATCTGCTTTATGCAGCTGCCCAAAGTGGAGGACGACGGCTCCGAGGAAGTTAGCGGCCACGCCAGCATCTGGCGTCAGACACGCCTGTGGTTCGGAGTGATAGCCCTGTTTTTCTATGTCGGCGTGGAGGTGATAGCCGGCGACACCATCATCAAATACGGCATGAGCCTTGGCGTGGCACAAGAGTCGGCCAAATATTTCACCAGTTTCACACTGATAGCCATGGTGTTAGGCTATTTCATAGGCGTGGTTCTGATACCGAAGGTCATCAACCAGCGTCAGGCGCTGGTAGGCTGTGCGGTAACGGGCATTGCCCTTTCGGCAGTGGCCATAGCCATCC
>JAEENM010000173.1 GCA_016283745.1 Bacteroidales bacterium
GCCCCGTTACCGACTACCACATCAGCTCGCGTTTCGGACCGCGCCGCCGCCGTTTCCACTACGGCATGGACCTCGCTTGTCCCACCGGCACTCCCGTTTACTCCGCTTTCGACGGCACAGTACGCGTGGCCAAATACAACAAATCGTACGGCAACCTCATTGTGGTGCGCCACAACAACGGCGTTGAGACTTACTACGCCCACCTCTCGAAAATCAAAGTAACTAGCGGTCAGAAAGTGAAAGCCGGCGACGAGATAGGTCTCGTGGGCAACACCGGACGCTCCTTCGGCAGCCACCTCCATTTCGAAACCCGCTACCTCGGCTCGGCAATGAACCCCGAAGCCCTGGTGAATTTCGAAACCAAGAAACTTGTATGCGACACGCTGAACGTCAACAGCAGCCTGTTCCGCCACAAAAACAGCAACGCACAATTTGCCCGCAAATCGGCATCCAAGAGCGGCGGCAGCGGCAAATACCACACCGTTCGCAAAGGCGACACCCTCGGTGCCATAGCTTCGCGCAACCACACCTCCGTGAAACGCCTCTGCCAGCTCAACGGCATACGCCAGAACAGCACACTGCGTCTGGGACAGAAACTGCGCGTGCGATAAAACTTCACCTAAATACAGGCCCACTTAAAACACGCATCACCCTATGCGCTTCGACATCATTACATTATTCCCAAATATGTTGTCGTCCTTTTTTCAGGAATCCATCCTGAAAAGAGCCCAGAACAAACAGCTTGCCGAAATACACCTGCACGACCTCCACGACTACTCGCAGAACAACTACGGCAGCGTCGACGACTACGCCTACGGCGGCGGTGCAGGAATGGTGATAGGCATCGAACCAGTGGCGCTCTGCATCGAAGACCTCACAAAAGAACGCCAATACGACGAGATAATATACACCGCCCCCGATGGCGAACTGCTTTCACAACCCCGCAGCAACCAGCTCTCGCTGCTCAACAACGTGATGATACTCTGCGGACACTACAAAGGCATCGACGAACGCATTCGCGAACACTTCATCACCCTCGAAATATCGATAGGCGACTACGTGCTTACTGGCGGCGAACTGGCGGCGGCAGTCATCGTGGACAGCGTCACACGACTGATTCCCGGCGTGCTGAACGACGAGACCTCCGCCCTCTCCGACTCTTTCCAGAACAACCTCATCTCGCCGCCCGCCTACACACGGCCTCTGGATTTCCGCGGATGGAAAGTGCCGGACATACTGCTCTCGGGCAACCACGCCAAAATAGAACAATGGCGCTACGAACAGTCGTTGGAACGCACCAAGCAACGTCGCCCCAACCTTTTGAAAGATAATTAATTATATACAAAACATAAACACACACAATCATGGACGAATTTCGCAAATACGCAATCAAACACCGCGGCATAAGCAGCACCACTTTCGACAAATACACCTCGGTGGTGACCAACTATCTGAACCCCACAATTATAGAAGAACGCCAGCTCAACGTGGCACAGATGGACGTGTTCTCGCGCCTTATGATGGACCGCATCATATTCCTCGGCGTGCCCATCGACGACACCGTGGCCAATGTTATCCAAGCCCAGCTGCTGTTCCTTGAATCGTCGGACAACAGCCGCGACATCACCATCTACATCAACTCGCCGGGAGGCTCGGTATATGCAGGCCTCGGCATCTACGACACCATGCAGCTTATCAGCCCCGAAATACAGACCGTATGCACAGGTTTGGCCGCCTCCATGGCCTCCGTGCTGCTGTGCGCCGGCTCCAAAGGCCGCCGCGCCGCCCTGTCGCACTCGCGCGTGCTTATCCACCAACCCCTCGGCGGTGCCGAAGGTCAGGCCAGCGACATCGAGATCACTGCCCGCGAGATTGGCAAGCTGAAACACGAACTCTACGAAATCATTGCCAAACACTCCGGACAGCCTTTCGACAAAATCTGGGCCGACGGCGACCGCGACTACTGGATGACCGCCGAAGAAGCTCTCGAATACGGCATGATAGACGAAATACTTTCCAAACGCGACAACAACGAATAAACCGATGGACATACGCATTGTAAACACCTCGCACCACCCCTTGCCCAACTACGGCACACCCCTCTCGGCAGGCATGGACCTACGCGCTTTCCTGCCCGACGGCGGCATCGTCATCAAACCGATGGAACGCAAACTGGTAAAGACAGGTCTTTTCATGGAGCTGCCCGCAGGCTTCGAGGCACAGATACGTCCCCGCAGCGGACTGGCACTGAAGAAAGGCATCACCGTGCTTAACTCGCCAGGCACCATCGACGCCGACTACCGCGGCGAGATTTGCGTGCTGCTGATAAACCTCTCCACAGAGGATTTCGAAGTTACCGACGGCGAACGCATAGCCCAGATGGTGATTGCCAAACACGAATCGGTGCAGTGGCAGCAATGCGACAGCCTTTCGGACACCAAACGCGGCACCGGCGGTTTCGGACACACGGGAACAAAATAGTTTGTAGTTTGCAGTTTGTAATTAAAATGTAGGGACGCAAAATTTTGCGTCCTTTTTTTTAAAACATGAATTGCCACGAATTATTCATGAATTATGTCACTACGGGGTTTTCCGTGGCACAGCCTAGCCCCATAGGGACGGCGCAGGCGGCGTAAGCCCCTGCGCATATATAAGCCCGATGACCACACAGAAGTCCGTAGGACTGACATAAACACCCACAACACCCATAGGGACGCATGGTATGCGTCCGGAATGGGCGATGATATTGTGCGATAATTCGTGAATAATTTCCATAAATTGACCATAAATAAATTAATGGATAATTACATGGTAATTTTCGTAAAAAAAACGACCATGAATGGCACGCACACACAACCCGACACGTCGGACAAAAAGAACGGTGTGGGGATAAATAAAAAGCACGGGCTAAGCCCGTGCTTTTTATTGTTAATTCACAAAATATCATTCCACATAAGTTTTCACCAGTCGCACGCTGAAACCATCGTATCTGTGGTTGTGGTTTTGTGGGCCGACGCCTCCCGTGCCGTTCTTGAAATACAACAAAAACGCTTCGTCGCTGCCTTTGTGCGTTGACGACCAATAGCGTCCGCCGCTATCGCCGTAAGAGGGGGACAGCAATCCTGCCGAGGGGAGGAAAGTGGCTCCGGCGGGCTCTATTATCGTCTGCCAGTCGCTGAGACTTATGGTATTGGTGGCATAGAGCGCCGAACTCTTATTCACGCTGTCGAGTTTATAGACGCAGTTGCACCAGCTGTCGGGCAGTATTATCAGCCCGTCGATGCCGTTTACTCTGGCTTTGGCATAGCGTATCCCGCTCACCGTGGTACGGGTGTTTATAAGATATACCCACTCCTCCTTTGTAGGCGTGTGCCACGTCCCTGCGGGGTCGGTGGCTGCTGTGCGGGGGTTGTAAATGGCGTTATGCACACCCCAGTCGGCGTCGGCATAGCTGCCTGTGAGGTCGTATTCGTACGAGGAGCCGTCGGTGGGACCGTAGCCATAGCCGTCGGAACTGCCGTATCCCGCATGGTCCAGCTCGTAAGGCAGATAGTGGGCGTTGCCGTTGTCCCAGCCGCTTGTCCCCCATGCGAAAAGGTCGATGGTGTCGCTTTGCGTGTCGCGGCCGCTATTGGTGGTGTTGCCCCGTGCGTTGCCCACTTTCACGTACTGCTGGCGGGCAAACTGCCACGTACCGTTGTTGGCCACATAGCGCAGGTTGCCGGGGGCGAAAGCCACTTTGCTGCTTGCCGTCACGGAAACAACGGGGGCCAAAGGCCCAAAGGCTGTTGCGTTGATACTGCTGTTGTATATCTTGCTGCGTTCCAGGGTGGCGTCGAGAGATGTCCTTACAAAAGCATCGCCGTCGGTGTTGATAACGCGCACCAGCAGCTTGCCGTGACTAATCGGCGGCAGAAAGACATACACATCGGCGCCGCCGGAGATGTCGATATAGTTGTTGGTGCCGTCGGAGAGTTTCACCGAGACACATTTCGAGCCGGAACTCTTGTGGACGACGTTGGTGCCGTCGAAGCTGAATTTGCCGTTGAGGTAGTCGGTGGAGCTGTTTACCAGCACCTCGGAAATACGGGTGTTGCCCACTCCTGCGCCGGCGGTGAGATGTAATTTCAACACTGCGCCGAGGTTGCACATCTGGAAACGCAACGCAGAACTGCCGGCAGACACCGACGCATATCCTGCCATATAGGAACAGCCGTCGAGGGGACGACCGTTGGAGACAAAGTTCTGCTCCGATGACATATCCACGGTAACGGTGGAAAGGCCGAACTCGCTGGGTATGCCCGTGGTGTAGGCTGGTGCCAGAGTGGTGGGGTACAACGCCCAGTACGCATCTTCGCGGCCGCCGTTGGCGGACATTGCGTAAACCGTGCCATCGAACAAGGCCGTAGTGGAGTTGTCCCTAACTCCGTTCACGGTAAGACTTGTGCCGTTGATGCTTATGGCATCGCCCAACGACCATTTCACCTTGTTGTTGTCGTTATTGTCGAGGTAAGCCTTATGGCCGCTGGTATTTTGTGGCAAGTCTGCGTTGACATATATATGACGTTCCACACCGGGAATCAGTTGTAGGTTATCCTCAGAAAACTTATCTTTAGTGCATGAAGTGGAAAATACCATTGTTGCAATTATTGCAACCACAACACTGAAAGTTCTATAAGTTTTTTTCATTTTGTTATATACTTTTGTTCCTTTTGAATCCAACACTATTTTTTGTTCTTCAAATAAATACGGGCAAAAACCACATTGTTTTCACCTCAAAATAAAAGTGCAAAGTTACGATTTTTTTTATTATAATTATTAATTATTTGATTTATCTTTATAAATGCACCGTCGTGCGTCCAAAAAATTGAAAATTGAAAGTAGAGACGTGCCATGGCGCGTCTATACGGATATGCGTGATGGATTTGTAGTTAGACGTTTCATGAAACGTCTAACGGAATTGTGCGGTGGAATTGTAGAGAAGTGGTGCACCGCGTCTCTACGGAAATGTGCGTGGAAAATGTATAGACGCACGGCCGTGCGTCTATACGGCCCGAACACACCGCCATCACAAACCCGACGCGTCAAAAACATAATACACATATTAAATTGATAATCAACAGCATGCATACATCATTACATCTGCCATTATTATTAAACACATAATATTTTCGCACTTTTTTTGTCAAATTAGAATAAAATGCGTATTTTTGCAAAGTGTTTTAACCATAAAAAACATCAAGTCATGAAAAGAAGAATCAAAATTCTGAGCCTTGTGGCAGTACTTTCCACTTTTGCCACATCGTGTATAATGTACCAGCCCCAGGCTGTGGACATACCGTTGATAAACCACCAGAACGACCTACGTATAGACGGTTCGGTAAACGTCGGTTATTTATTGGGGCTATATCCCACCGTTAACGTAACCTCGTCCTACGGTTTTAATAATTGGGGTGCTGCCCAACTGCATGCCAACTGGGACTTGAGCCGTGGCTACTTCCTGCAAGCAGGCGTGGGCGGTTATGTCCCGATAGACAAATTCGTTATCGAAGGCTATCTGGGCTACGGCTACGGTTATAAGTATTACTGCAAGGACGACACCGTGCCCAACCCAAAAGAATTCTTCGGCAATTACCAGCTGCCATACGCACAACTGAACTTTGGTTGGGTGGATTTGGCCAAAGGACACATCGACCTTGGCGGTGGAATAAAAACAGGCTACTTCATCCCCGACATCACCGACAGATGGACATCCCATCCCGATGTCAAATACATCACAAAAGAGAGTTTTCTTTTCGAGCCACAGCTCTTTTTCCGTGTCGGAGGCGAGCATCTGAAATTCGTAATCAGGGTGAGCATGAGTATATTCCCCGAAGAAGACGACGGTCCGCAGGTGCTGTATGCGCCCTTTGGGGCAAGCGTGGGCCTGAACTACCGTTTCTAACCTTCACGCCCCGATGGCCGAAAAGAAAGACCAATACATCGTTGCTTACATAGCCGACTACGACAAGGCCGACACCGTGCTGTCGTACAGCATAATGCTTTCGCGATACCTGCGCAAAGGCATAATACTGCTGCGCATCTGCGACCCCCGCTACACCACCGAAACCACCGACGAAGCCGAGGAAAAAATCAAAGCCCTGCGACAGCGTCTGCCCGACAACGTTTTTTCCACATACATAGTGCTGAAAGGCAAGACCGCCGACGTTATCGAGCTTCTGCCCAAGGCCTTCAACGCTGTAGCGATAGCGGGCTTTGTGGACAAAAGCAACCGCAAGTCGGCCTGCCATCCCAAAAACCTGCTCCGCGATTTTGCCAAATGCAAGGTGGCGTACCTGCTGGCGCAGGAGCCTCCAAAGAGCTATGGCGCCGTGGTGGGCAAGGTGGCTTTCAGCCTCGATTTCAAGAAAGAGAGCAAGGACAAACTGATTTGGGCGAGCTATTTCCCGCGTTTCTTCGGCAGCCAGCTATACGTGCTTTCGTACAACTACACCGACGAGTTTCTGCGTGCCAAATGGTACAGCAACGTCAAGTTTATGGACAAAATGTACGCCAACCTCGGCGTAACCTACGAAAAAGCCGACCTCGGCAAACCGAAGTCGTTTATCGACGTGGTTGGGCTACAGGCAGCTAGCCAGCTGGGAATAGGCCTGCTTATCTCCACAACCACAGCCGAAAAGGACGTGTTCGAATACTTTATAGGAGTTCAGGAGCAACGCACCATCGCCAACAGCTACGGCATACCCATACTTTTCCTCAACCCCCGCGACGATTTGTACGTGCTGTGCGACTAGTTAGTTCGGAATTCGGAGTGTGGAACTCGGAACATTTCAAGTTGAGAGTTGAAAGTTGAAATAAAGGTTTATCTCTCGCAGAAACCGCTGAAACCGCAGATTTCGGAATTGTTTAATTGTTTTGGATGTAGCGGCGGCTGAGCCGTGGTTGTTGAATTACCGATTTTGGCTGTAGAGACGCGGCGCGCCACGTCTCTACAGCGACAAAAAAACGTGGCAACGCCACGGATTTTTTATCAATTACTAATTATTATCGCTTCGGGTTGGAGGCGCACACCGAACATCGCTTCCACATCGGCGATGACGGCGTTGGCGAGACGCTGCACGTCGTTTCCGTCGCAGCCGCCGCGGTTTACCAGCACCAACGCCTGTTTGGGGTACACTCCTGCCCTGCCCAATATGCGACCTTTCCATCCGCTTTTTTCTATCAGCCATCCGGCAGCCAGTTTGTATCCGTCGCCGGCGGGATAAGCCACCATGTCGGGGAAACGTTCTTTCAAACCTTCATAATGTGAAGCCGTTACCACGGGATTTTTGAAAAAACTGCCCACGCTGCCCTGCACTTCGGGCTTGGGGAGTTTGCTCCAGCGTATGTCGGCGATGCACTGCGCCAGCTGCTTGGGCG
>JAEENM010000174.1 GCA_016283745.1 Bacteroidales bacterium
CGTTATATGATTTTCAATATGTACAACGGCTATTCGTACCGCGAGGAGACGTCGGGCGAAAACTGGGCTACGCGTCCTATGACACGCATAAAATTCGATCGTCAGCAACTGAAATTCGACCTTTCGGGATTCGACCTTGCCTCTGTCGACGATGACTTTTTCAAAGGCAGTTACCAAATGATGAACATACTGCAGCTCGACGAAGCTATCGACACACTTGAGGAAGAACTTGCAGGAAAAAGAAGAAATTCCCTTGACATCATGAAATCGCGTATGAGCACCTACCACCTCATTTGCGAACACGAATCCTTAGCTAAGGAAAAAAACACCAAATACGACTACAAGAAATATTACGACACACTCAGTCCGTCGGTACTTTCCCATATCAAAACTTCCGCTCTGCACAGCGCCCGTATGGCCACCGAGGATATTGGCCTTTACGACCAGATGAGGCTCGGCGACAGCGAATACATCAACAAACACTACATAGAGTGGCACCAGAAATTCACCCTCTCGTTTGCCTGTTTCGTGCTGTTCCTTATCGGAGCCCCCTTCGGCTCCATCATACGCAAAGGCGGATTGGGCTGGCCGCTGGTGGCGTCGGTGGTTTTCTTCCTGCTCTATTATGTCATCACTACCATCGCCCGCAAAGCCATCATTGAGAGCGCACTGCCCACCACCGGTATGTGGATTTCCACAGCGGTGTTGTTGCCGATAGGCATACTGCTAACCCTTAAGGCCACCACCGACTCGCCTCTGTTCGACGCCTCCAGCTGGCGCAAGTTCTTCGAAAAACACTGGCCTTTCGGCAAAAAAGAGACACCAAAATAAAACATTGTTTTCCAGATAGATATGAAAATTCTCCAATTGTGCAGCAAACCCCCGTATCCGCCTGTCGATGGCGGAACCCTCGCTATGAACAGCATAACGCAGGGGCTGCTGTGCGAAGACCATTCGGTGAAAGTGCTTTCGGTGGAGTCCGACAAACACAAAGTCAACCACCACCTCATCACCGACGAATACCTTGCCGCCACCAACTTCGAATCGGTGTATATCGACCTTAACATACATTATTTCAGCGCTTTTGTGGCTTGGCTCACTGGCGAGTCGTACCATGTGAAACGTTTCCAGTCGCCGAAATTCGCCGAAAAACTCATCGAAATCCTGAAAAACGGCACCTACGACGTGGTGCACGTGGAGAGCATCTTCCTCACTCCGTACCTTCCGGTGATTCGTCAGTATTCCGATGCCAAAGTGATACTCCGTGCCCATAACGTGGAACACCTGATATGGCAGCGGTTGGCTGGATGTACCCGCAATGCTTTGAAACGCAGTTATTTGAAAAGTCTGTCGCTTACGCTGAAAAACTACGAGTTAAGTCATATCAACGACTACGATGGCATTGTGTGCATCACCGCCAAGGATATGGACTATTTCCGTGCCAATGGCTGCAAAAAACCGATGTCGGCCATACCCTTCGGCATTGACTATGTGGATGATATCGAATATGCACAGGAGGAGGAGAACAGCCTTTTCCACATCGGCTCGATGGATTGGCAGCCCAACAAGGAGGGCGTGCAGTGGTTTCTCAACGACGTGTGGAAGCTTGTCAACGCCGAGCTGCCGCAGGCCCGCCTCTACCTCGCCGGACGCAAGATGCCCGAAAAACTGCTTAAAGCCAAATATCCCAACGTCTCCATCTTGGGCGAGATACCCGACGCAATGTATTTCATCGCCTCGAAGAAGATAAACATTGTTCCTCTGCTTTCGGGCAGCGGCATAAGGGTTAAGATAATTGAGGCTATGTCGGCAGGTAAGGTGGTGATTTCCACCGCTATAGGAGCCGAAGGCATCAACTGCACCGATGGCAAGGACATACTTATAGCCAACACACCGCAAGAGTTTGTAAACCAGATAAAACACTGTCTCGACGACC
The DNA here is from genome assembly GCA_016283745.1 of Bacteroidales bacterium. GTDB lineage: Bacteria > Bacteroidota > Bacteroidia > Bacteroidales > P3 > UBA1219. Next base: position 1,937 of record JAEENM010000174.1, read on the forward strand.
CCGACTTCTGCCGCACCATAGGCGACAACGCACGCCGGTTGATAAAAGAGGAGTACAACACACCGAAAACCACCGCACAACTGGTGAGTTTTTACAACATGGTTTTGGAAAAATAGCTGTTTGATTTCTATAATAAATTGATATTTTGCAATTTGCAGATTATTTTGCGAATAACGAAAAAACTTTGTATCTTTGCAAAAATTTTAAACATCAAGAATATAATGAAAGTTTTAGCAATCATTTCAGACGTGTTGGTTCTAATAAGTCTGATAATTACAATGGCACTTTTTGGTGAAGTTGCGACTGAAGATTATGCAATAAGTTTGTTGATAATATTGTTTTTGCTGGTGTTTTTCCTTGTTTCCGGCATTTTCACCACCATTTACGCATTTAAAAAGAAATAATTATGGAAAACACACAATATTTTTGCTACATTAACGGACAGCAGTACGGCCCTATGGGCATGAACGACCTCAGGGCATATAATATCAATCGCGACACATTGGTTTGGCGCGAAGGATGGGCAGATTGGATTCCTGCCGGCAATGTGCCGGAACTGTCGGTATTATTTTACAATAGTCCTAATGTCCCCCCTGTTCAGAGTGTGCCTACAAATCCCAAAAGAAAGACATTCGCCAAGACCGCCAAAGTGTTTGCTATTTTTGGAATTATTGCCTCGTCTATTATGCTGATACCGAGCTGTGTGATGTTAGGGAATAGGGATGTGTATTGGTATGGTTATGATGATTGGGATTATATTAATGGCGTTGAACAAGAATGGGGCTTTTACTTTTTGATCATTTCGTTGTTCCTGCTGGCTTTCTCGATTGTCACCGTTGCAAGTGCTTCGAGAACCATACGTAGAAACAGGGCTCAACGATAATCCGAAACTCGAATATAAAAAAAGCAGATGTGCCACAGCACATCTGCTTTTTTGTTGTCCGCAAGAGTGTTATTTTTCCTCTTTCTCGTTCTTTTTCAGATTGCGGTATTCTTCGTTCAGTCCGTTGACTATCTCGTCGGTGATGTCCATCTCTTCGTCGCCGTAGAGCACGGGGCTTGAGGCTCCGCTCTTGGCAAGGATTAGGTTGAACTTCTGGTTGGCGGCGTTGTATTCACGGATGAAGGCATACACGGCTTTCACCATTTTCTCTTGGTCGGCGGCCTGTTTTTGGGCTATCTGCATAGCCAGTTCCTGTTCAAGTCCTCCGAGTTTTTCGGCGCGCTTTTTTAGTTCGGCCTCCTTAGCCTGCTGTTGTGAAAGCGTGAGCTGGTCACCGGTCTTGAGGAAATTCTTGTAGTCGTTCTCGAAACTTGCCATCTGCTGTTTGTAGCTGTTTTCCTTGGCGGCGGAGTAAGCTTTCAGCTCTTTCTCCAAATCCAGTATATACTCGTATTTGGCGTTGAGGGTGTCTGTGTTGATGTAAGCCACTTTCAGCACTCCGTTTTCGGGTACCATGGCCGATTTGGCGTCGGGATTGGCTCCGCTATTGGTGCCTTTTCCAGTGAAATGCAGCACGTAAAGCACTATCACGGCGATGGCCAGTATCACGTTGAAGATGTTCTGGCATTTGCAGCAGCATTTTTTATTCTCTTTGTTTCCGCAACTGTTGTTTGTCTGTTCGGGAAACTGTCCGTTGGTATTAAGATTTTCTTCCATTTTGGTATTTTTGTTTGTGGTTTATTTTACATTTTAATTGTGTCAATGCCTCGTTGCATACGTGCAAGGGTCTCCTCCTTGCCAAGCATCATTATCAGTACGAACAGATCAGGACCTTTGGCGGCTCCCACAAGGGTGAGACGGAAACTGTTCATTATCTGTCCCATGTTCAGCTCGTTGGACTGGATGTATTCCATCACTGCGTCGTGCATCAGCTGTTTTTCGAAAGGTGTGTTCTGTATAATCTCTTTTATCTTTGTAAGATGTGCGGGGGTGTCCTCTTTCCAGCGTTTTTTGATAACGGCGGGGTCGTATTCCGTCGGAGCTTGGAAGAAATAGTGTGTCTGCTCCCACAGCTCGCTAACGAAACTTACACGCTCTTTCATCAGTTCCACAACGGCAAACACATAGTCGTGCGCTGCGCTTACGCCGCGCTGTGCGAGGTCTTTCTCGAACAGCATAGTGATTTCCTCGTTGGGTTTGGCTTGCAGATACTTGTGGTTGAACCACTTGGCTTTCTCCACGTCGAATTTGGCTCCCGATTTGCTTATGCGGTCGAGAGAGAAAAGCTTCACCAACTCGTCGATGCTGAAAATCTCCTGCTCCACGCCGGGGTTCCAGCCGAGGAAGGCGAGGATGTTCACCACTGCCTCGGGGAAATAGCCTTTTTCGCGGTATCCCGACGACACCTCGCCGGTTTTGGGGTCGTGCCATTCGAGGGGGAATACGGGGAATCCGAGACGGTCGCCGTCGCGCTTGCTCAGCTTGCCGTTGCCGTCGGGCTTGAGCAGCAGAGGCAGATGTGCGAACTGCGGCATGGTGTCCTCCCAGCCGAAGGCTTTGTAGAGCATCACGTGCAACGGTGCCGATGGCAGCCATTCCTCGCCGCGTATCACGTGCGACACCTCCATGGTGTGGTCGTCAACGATGTTGGCCAGATGGTAGGTGGGCATTCCGTCGGACTTGAACAGGACTTTGTCGTCCAAAAGGTTGGAGTTCATCTTCACCTCGCCGCGGATAAGGTCGTGGACATGGATTTCGGTGTCGGCGGGGAATTTGAAACGCACCACATAAGGCTCGCCCGACTCGATACGGCGTTGCACCTCGTCGGCGGGCAGTGTAAGCGAGTTGCACATATCCTTGCGGGTGTTGCAGTCGTACTGGAAGGTCTTTTTCTGAGCCTCGAACTCCTTACGTTTGGCGTCGAGCTCTTCGGGTTTGTCGAAAGCGTAGTATGCCCAGCCTGTTGCGATAAGCTGGTCGGCGTACTGTTTGTACATGGGTTTGCGTTCGCTCTGGCGGTAGGGGCCGTAGTTGCCGCCTATGCCCACGCCTTCGTCGAACTTGATTCCAAGCCATGTGAGGGCTTCGATGATATATTCTTCGGCACCCGGCACAAAACGTGTCTGGTCGGTGTCCTCGATACGCAGTATCATGTCTCCGCCGTTCTGTTTGGCGAAGAAGTAGTTGTAAAGGGCTGTCCTAACGCCGCCTATATGCAGCGGCCCTGTGGGACTTGGCGCGAAACGTACTCTGACTTTTCTATCCATTTTTTTGCTATTAAAAAATGTGTAACGACAAAAACGTTGTTTTATTGCGTGTCGGCTTACTAAAAAAATGTATTTGTTTTCGACAAAACCTATTATGCTTCAGTTTGTAGTAAAAAAAGCATATCTTTGCATTGATGCTATTATTTTTAAAATTAATTGTAATATGTTTAAAATCAGATTTGTAGCTCTTGTATTAGGATTGTTCGCCCTAATCACTTTTTCGTCGTGTTGCAGCAAATCGGCTCCCGAAAGCGCACAGGCGATACACGAAAACGACAACAGCAATTTTGTGGTGATTACAGATGTGGTGCCCGACGCCATCCTGGAGATACGCTACTACAGCACATATAACTTTGTCGGCACCCGCATCGACGGATATCTGGAGCCCATCGCCCTGCTCACCCGCCGGGCCGCCGACAGCCTGCGAGCCGTTAGCGACGAGCTCAAGGAGATGGGCTACCGGCTGAAAATCTACGACGCCTACCGTCCGCAGATGGGCGTTGACCATTTCCTGCGCTGGGGCGCCGACCTCAGCGACACGCTGATGAAACGCTATTTCTACCCCAATGTGGACAAAAGCCGTTTGTTCGAGCTAGAGTATATTGCCGAAAAAAGCGGCCACTCGCGCGGCTCCACGTTGGACCTCACCCTTTTCGACATGGCCACCGGCAAGGAACTCGACATGGGCGGCACTTTCGACTGGTTCGGTCGCGAGAGCCATCCCGACTGCGGCGGCAACCCCCAAACTATGGAGTACCGTGCCAACGACACCATCACCGCGCAGCAGTTTGCAAACCGTATGATTTTACGTAAAGCTATGCTGAACCACGGTTTCAAGCCTTACGAGTGCGAGTGGTGGCATTTCACCCTCAAAAACGAGCCTTACCCCGAAACTTATTTCAACTTTCCGGTGGAGATGCTGAAGAGATAGGGAGGGAGAATATCAAAAAATTGAAAAATAGCAGGTAAATGTTTTCTACCTGCTAAACTTCTTTTCGTCGTACTGCGAGAACTTGTTTTTCTTGAACAGGAAATTGGCGAACACCACGCTGCCGCGGTATATCTCGCCCACTTTGCGGTGGTCCATCTTGCGGCGTTTGCGGGTTAGGCTGGGCACCATGCGGTAAAAGGCGAAATGCGCCCTAACCACCGCCCAGAATTCCTTGGGTTTACCTTCGGTGAGGAAACGCACTGCCGCCACGTAGTCAAGCACTATGCGTGCAGGAAAGACGTAGGCTATGCTTATGCGGCGCAGGTTTTTGTACAGAAGTGCGAAATTGTTGCGAAAATTGAGGAACGTCTTGAAAGGCGAGCTGGGAGGCAAGGTGCCGCCGCCCACGTGATAAATCTTCGAGGCGGGACAGTACATAACTTTGTAGCCGCTGTTTTTGGCGCGCCAGCAGAAGTCTATCTCCTCCATGTGGGCGAAGAAATCGCCGTCGAAGCCGCCGAGTTTGTGGAACAGAGGTGCTTTGACGAACATCGCGGCCCCGGTGGCCCAGAACACCTCGCGCACGTCGTCGTACTGACCTTCGTCTTTCTCCAAAGTGCTGAACACCCTTCCGCGACAGAAAGGGTAACCGAAACGGTCGATGAAACCGCCGGCGCCTCCCGCATATTCGAAATTCTCGCGGTTGATGTGCGAAAGCAGCTTGGGCTGGCAGATGGCAATTTTGTCGTCGCTTTCCATCAGCTCCACCACAGGCTCAATCCAGTTGGGGGTTACCTCCACGTCGGAGTTGAGTATTACGTAATAGTCGGCGTCCACTTTTGCAAGGGCTTTGTTATAGCCTTCGGCGAAACCGTAGTTCTTGTCGTTTATAACAAGCTGAATTTGAGGATAGTTAGTGCGGAGGAAATCCAGCGAATCGTCGGTAGAACCGTTGTCGGCCACCACTATTTCGGCCACGTCGGCGCTATGCTCCACCACCGAGGGCAGGAACTGCTCCAGCATCTTGCGTCCGTTCCAGTTTAGTATTACTATGGCAATTCGTTTGTTCATTGTTCTTTTTCTGAGGGTCTTTTGTGTTTCCAACGGCGGTGCGACCACAGCCAGTATTCGGGTTTGCGTGTGATGGTCTGCTCAAGCAGCCGCACGTATTTCTCCACAATCTCGCCGTGCTCGGTCTGCTGCGGCGTGTCGGTGATGTGGTGGAAGGTTACTTCGTAAAAGCCGCGCTTCACCTTGTTCACTTCGTAGTAAAGCACGGGGATGTCGTATTTCTTGGCGAAATATTCGGCTCCGTAGATAACACCGGTGTCCTGATTGAGGAAGGTGGTCCACCAACATTTGTGTATGTCGTTCGGTGACTGGTCGCAGAGCATCATATATGCCACGGGGACTTTGTGTTGGTGGTAGTATTCGAAAGTCTGCCTCACGCGGTCGGCGAACACCACCTCGGTGCCGTAACGGGTGCGACGTTTGTTAAGGCATTTGTCCAACGCCTTGTTCGACAGTTCCTTACCTACGCCTATACCGTGGTGCCGCACCTGATGTTCGAGCGAGGTGATCATATATTCCCAGTTGTTGTAGTGCGACGACATCAGTATCACGCTCTTTCCCTGTTCGTAGTATTTGAAAGTCATTTCGGGATTGGTGACGTGGTAACGTGCGAAGAGCTTTTTCGGCTGCAGCCGCATGTTAAGTATCAGCTCCGAGGCTATGTCGGACAGGTGGTGGTAGTATTTCTTTGCCAGAATGGCGATTTCTTCGTCGCTTTTGTCGGGGAAGGAGTTACGCAGGTTGTTGAAAACAATCTTTTTCCGGTAACGGAACACTTTGTAAATCAGGAAATAGTTGAAATCGGACAGCCAATACAGCACCCTTATCGGCAGGTATGCCAAAGGGAGCAGCACAAGGTAGAAAAGCAGTTTGCTGAACATCGGTTAGTATCCTCTTTCAAATTGCATACCTGCTTCGCCCTGCACGTATTCTTCAAGCATGTTGCGGCTGAGGCGGCGTTCCCACAGCATGTCCTGCACCTCGCCGCGGGCGTTGGAGTGCAGCAGCTTGTAGTCGCCCGACTGGAACTCGTCGAAAAAGACGAACATACGTTTGGGCTCGTCGGCGGGGAGTATGTCGTAGCGCCACATCTCGTAAGGGAAGTAGAACACCTGGCCTTGCGTCTCGTGGTTGCGCACGCTCACTTTGTGGCGTCCGTCGATGATATGGTTCGGGGGACCGTACTGCAGGTACACGCGACCGCGGTCGGTGTTGAATCCCGGCGTTTTGCCGTAGCCGAACTTCTGCTCAACAAATTCCACCTGCTGACGGTATCTCTCCCATTCCGTCTCGGGGTCAAAACCGTTGCGTTTCGCCCAGAACATAAACAGGAAATGTTGGTTCTCCTCCAAGGACAATTTGTTGCAGTTGGTTATATAGTGGCGCTCTTCGGCATTGGCTTTTGGCCAAAGACTTTTCACGTAGTAGATCAGTTTGTTCTTGTCGGTAATCTGTGTGGCGAAATTGCTGTCCGTATATTCTATGCTTTGGTATGAGTCCGATGGTTCGGTGACGGACGGGTTGCTGCGCTGGAAGGGGAATTTGCGGAAAAGCAGCAGGTCGTTGTTCTGGTTCACCACCTCCACCACGAGGTTGTAGTTGCCCGATGGCACTTTGCTGATGTCCATTGTGCCGTATTCTGCCACAATTTTATCGGGCTTATGACGCACATATTGGTCGGTACCCTGAACCTTGCGGCCTGTTTCGAGGGTTTCGAGAAATGAGTGGGTGGCCAAAATGTTGGTGTTAGCCTCGTTGTTGATGTTGTATATCTCGAAATAATAGTTAAGCACTTTCATGCTTTCGGGCACAAAGGAGTTGGTGTAGGGCACCATATCGTAGCCGCCGCGCGAAAGCATATTTTCCGTCTTGGTGGGTGTGGCGCTCGACATCAGCTGTATCGACGACAGCGAAGGTGTGGAGGCGGGATAGGCCACGTACACGGTGTCGGTGATGGTCTGCGGTTTGGTGCGGGTGTTCTTGTCGTTTACGGTGAGCTCCAGCACATAGATGCCGTTGGCTAGCGAGAAACGCTGCAGGTCGAGGAACTGGAACTGGTCGTCGGTGGGCTTTGCAATGGTCGGACTGTTGAGGGTGTATTTCTTGGCGTAATAGATGGAATCGCCCTGACGTGCCACCAAAGTCATCTCAAGGGTGGCCTGGTATTTGCCGTCGGAGGGGACAAACTCCAAGCTCCACGCGTCGAGCAGAAGGTATGTCTCCACGTATGGAGTCTCCCCCGGTATGTTGAAAGTGGAACGGGTGAACAGCGCCGACACCTGCCTCTCTTGGGCGAAAAGCGTCATGGCCATCAAACAAGCGGACAACAAAACTATTTTTTTCATATTATATTAAGTGTATTGCAAATTATTACCAACGTTCAAAAGTCGTTTTTATTGTTTTGAAATGAATTATTCGCGCGCAAAACGCAATTTTTCTTTGTCCGATAGGAGCACAAGCGAGTCGTGGGTAATCTTTTTTACCAAAAAAGTGTCGGTGAAGGCAACCACCGAAGTGTCGGTGAAACGTTTGCCCGAAAGACACAGGGTGTCGCGTTTGCGGTGCCATGTGTTGTATTGTGTGGTGGACAGATTCACCGACGCCGCTATGCCGTTGCCGCCAAGGGTGAAACCTCTGTAGATGCTGTCGCCCGCGGGAATTCGTCTCCACGTGCCCATATATTCTGCCACATCGTCGGAGCAACCGCTCACGGCAAATAGCCCCACAACGACAAGAAAGGACAGTATGTTGTTATGTAATTTTGTCATAGTCAGATTGTTATATAAAAATGTGCGTTAGCTTGTAACACTACAAAAATACACAAAAAAAATGAATGTTGGGTATTATTTTCGCAATGAGAACGACCTTGCGGTTGGCTACAAAATAGAAAAAAAAGAAAAATTTTTTGCCAAATCAAAAAAAATGCGTATCTTTGCAGTTCGTTAGTTTAAAACGAAATTTATTTAATTAATTAAAACATAACAAATTATGCCAGCAAGAATTAGATTGCAACGTCATGGTAAAAAGAATCAACCTTATTACCACATAGTAGTTGCGGATGGTCGTGCACCACGAGACGGAAAATTTATCGAAAAACTGGGAGTTTACAATCCCATGAAAAACCCTGCCGAGATTACTCTTAATATCGACAGCGCTGTAAATTGGCTCAAAAACGGAGCTCAGCCCAGCGAGACAGCTAGACGCATACTGTCTTACAAAGGCGTGCTTCTGAAACGTCACCTCCAGATTGGTGTTGAAAAAGGAGCCATCAGCCAGGAACAGGCCGATGTTAAGTTCAACCAATGGTTGCAGGAAAAAGAGGCAAAAATCAACAGCAAGCGCAACACTTTGGAAAGCGAAGCCCGCGACGCCCGCAAGGCACGTCTTGAGGCCGAAACCAAAGCCAACGCCGCCAAAGCCGAGGCCGTAGCCGCCAAGAAAGCCGCTGCCGCCGAAGCCGAAGCTGCCGCCAAGGCTGCTGCCGAAGCCGAAGCCAATGCCGAAGCTGAAGCCGAACAACCGGCCGAGGAAGCTCCTGCTCAAGAGTAAGCCAAAAAATCGAAAACAACAACAAATAGCGGATAAAACTCGTTTTTATTCGCTATTTATTTTTATAAAACCCAAGATCAATGGACAAAAAAGATTGTTTCAACCTCGGCAAGATAACAAAACCCTTCGGACTGAAAGGCGAAGTGGTGTTTTTCCTCGATGTCGACGAGCCGACTGACTACGCCTCGCTCGACTCCGTTTTCGTTGAGGTGAAAAACCAGCTGGTGCCATATTTCATCAAAAACATACGCATCAACAGCAACAAAGCCACCGTGCTTTTCGAGGACATCACCCGCGAAGAGAGCCTCGCCCTTGTGGGCAACGACCTATATCTTCCCCTCACACTGCTGCCCAAACTGACGGGGAAGAAATTCTATTTCCACGAAATCATCGGCTTCACCGTTATTGACAGCAAAAAAGGCAATATCGGCACCGTGGCCACTGTGATAGAATACCCCGCGCAGCCGCTTTTCCAAATTATCAACAACGACAACGAGATACTCCTGCCCGTCCTCGACCAGCTTATCGACAGCGTTGACAGGGAAAACCGCACCATCCACGTAACCGCCCCCGACGGACTTATCGACCTGTATCTTCAAAAATAGTTGATAAAAATTGGATAACTCGTTGAAACACCCTGCCGATTTTACAAAAAAATAACGTAAATTTGCAAACGACAATATAAGATGCTTTTAAAGCATTGGGTAATTTAAAACACTGAGAACAAGAACATAACACATATTCTTATGGCTGAGACAGAAGAAAACAAACCCGAAAAAACCCGCTATTCCGACGAGGAACTGGCCGAATTCCGCGAGATAATTGAGAAAAAACTCGAGAAAGCCCGCAAAAACCTCGAACTTTTGAACGAGGCCGTGGCCAACTCCCCCGAAGACGTGAGTGACACCTCGCCTACGTTCAAACTTCTGGAAGACAGCGGCGACGTGCGTTCCAAAGAGGAGAACGCCCGTCAGGCAGTGCGTCAGCAGAAATTTGTGAAAGACCTCGAAGCTGCTTTGGTACGCATCGAAAACGGAACCTATGGCATCTGCAAGGTTACAGGCAAACTCATACCCAAGGAACGTCTGCGCGTTGTGCCGCACACCACCATGTCGGTGGAAGCCAAGCTCCAGCAAAGAAAAAAATAGTCCGTTTTTTTGCTAAAACGGTGGGCAAAAACGATGCCCGACGCTTCGGCCAAAGCACTGAAATGAGGTTCAGCCAGCATTGTCCAGCAAAAATATATTGTTGTGCAAGTTATTGATTGTCAATAATAAATAATCAATCAAAGGGCTGTGCGGGCAAAAAAACTTTGTCGGACCAAAAAAAAAGCGTACTTTTGCAAACGCATTTTTGAAAGAAAATGATTGTCCTATGGTGTAATGGTAGCACTACAGATTTTGGTTCTGCCTGTCTAGGTTCGAGTCCTGGTAGGACAACAAAACGCAACTGATTTTCAATTGGTTGCGTTTTTAGTTATACAACTTTCAACCGAACTACCCACCCATGAAGAAACTCGTGATATTCGATTTGGACGGCACGCTGGTAAACACCATCGCCGACTTGGCCGACAGTGTGAACTACGCCCTGCAAACCCTCGGCTATCCTGCGCAACCATATGAAAAATTCCCATACTTTGTAGGCAACGGCATCTACAAGCTGATAGAGCGGGCACTGCCCCCCGAAAGTCGCGACGAGCAGACCATACGCGCCGTAAAAGCCGTGTTTATGGATTATTATATGCTGCACAACACCGACAAAAGCACCGTTTACGACGGGGTGGGGGAGTTGTTGCGGGCCCTTGCCGGAAAAGGTGTGGCGCTTGCCGTTGCCTCCAACAAGGTGCACGAGGCCACCGTGGCTATGATTGCCCGGTTATTCCCTGGCATCGGGTTTGCCTGCGTGCTGGGCCAGCGCGACGGCGTGCCTACCAAGCCCAACCCCGCCATCGTTGCCGAGATACTGCAAACCGCGTCGGCCACGCCTTCCGAAACGCTTTACGTGGGCGATTCGGGAGTGGATATGCAGACGGCGCACAACGCCGGCATCACCGCAGTGGGCGTCACATGGGGCTTGCGACCCGTGGAGGAGCTGCGACAGAACGCCGCCGACATAATCATCGACAGCCCGATGGAATTGTTGGAATACCTTTAGTCAAAGGGATTGGATAACTTTGCAGATATCGTCTATAAAAACATTTTCGGCGTCGAACCGCAGACGGGCGCGCTCGTAAACCTGTCGCCGCTCGTCAAGCTGTTCCTTCACAAAAGTCCTCAACTCGTCGTCGCCCATGCTTTCGAGTATGGGCCGTGCTTTCCGCGACTTGGCCTTACGGCTCAGTATGGTGTTTTCCGACGCTTCGAGGTATATGCTCAAGCCGTTGTCCATGATAAAATCCATATTGTTGTGGAAACAGGGCGTGCCGCCGCCGGTGGATATCACGCAGTCGTTGCACTCTGTGGTGGATAACAGGATGTCGTGCTCCAGTTTGCGGAATGCCGTCTCGTCGTAGCGCGAAAAGAAATCGGGGATGGAAATCCTGTAACGCTCTTCGAAAACCTTGTCAGTATCCATAAAACGGTAGCCCAGCTGACGGGCAAGACGTTTGCCCACAGTTGTTTTTCCGCTGTACATATAGCCGACAAGATATATCCGCATAAGATTTGATTTTTTTGGGAAATAAACACAAAACACTCGTTATTATTGTGTTTGCTGGTGTGTTTTTATCGATATAAACAAACCGTCCTAGCTGTACTTTGAATAAATATCATATAGTTGCTTGTTGTAATTTATTGATATTCAATAACAAGTCACGCAAGAAGCTATTTCATACCAATAATATTTGCAAAAATGCTAATAAAATTGTATCTTTGCGGGTTGATTGCGTGTCAATTTATAAAATATATAATAATGCGTAAAATTCACAAAATAACGGTAATATTTCTGGCATTGCTGTTCATTGCTGGGGTAGCAAGATCCCAAAATGCAGCAACGGTTCCGTATTATTGTGATTTTGAAAACCTTCAGGAACGTTCCGACTGGGTGTTTTCCAACGATTATATAAACATCTGGATAATAGACACGGCGGTAAACAATGGTGGCATGTACTCCCTGTATATAACGCCCGACTCAGCATACAAGGAATATCCTTATTTATATTTCCTTGCCTTGTCCAATTCGTATGCCTATCGAAAAATACATTTCAACGCAGGCTTATACAACATCAGTTTCGATTGGTATAATCCCGGCTTGAGCAACTATATAAGTTTCACCTATATGAGGGCGTTTCTCATACCCGCAACAGCCACTTTTATTGGCGGACAACGTTATCAAGGACTAACGGCGTCTAGATTGCCTCAAAACGCCATACCTGTGGATTTCAGCGGCGCACAACTGATAAACGGATATCCTTTCGACAGATTCTCAAATCCGACAGTCCAGATACCAGCTACCGGCGATTACTACCTTGTGTTTTTCTTCTTCAACGACGGACAATTTGTATATTACGACCCAAACATATATTTCGCAAATGGACCTGCAATAGACAACATAAACATAACCGCAGTGTCTTGCCAACGTCCTCAAGCCCTTGTGTATAGCAATTTGGGCAACGGATGTATTTCGCTCGACTGGGACGATGTCCAAATACCCACTCCTACATCGTGGAATATAGAATACGGACCTCGTGGATTCCAGGTGGGTTCGGGCACACAGGTTGCCGCAACAAGCCACCCACATACCATATGTGGTCTTCAAGCTGATTCGACATACGACTTCTACGTGCGGGCAAACTGCCGAAACGGCTCAACGAGCAGCTACAGCGATGTTCTGAGAATGTGCTACAAGTCAGAAACATACCTTTGCAGGAATTTCTGCGACCTTAAAGCACCGGGCACTATATGTACCTACGGACAGTACGAAGAACATGGCGACACAATAGGCGAATTCTACGGACCATACTCCGACACAGGTATAGTAAACTTCGGATATCAGAACTACGGCGACCCCAATACCATGCTTCATGCCAGCCGTCACACAGTACACACCGACCCTGCCGAGTTCGACTCATGCTCAGGGTATCGGCTACATACCGTGCCATTGGGCGAGGCGTCGTCGGTACGTCTGGGTGCCGTTTACGGCAGATGGATATGCCAAAGTATCTCATACGACATTACGGTAGACTCCACCGTAGCCGACCTGCTTATGCTCAAATACGCCTGTGTGCTTTTCAACCCCGACAACCACGATAGCGTCCGCAAACCGCGTTTCATACTTGAGGTGCTCGATAGCAGTAACAACCTTGTCGACAGAGGTTGCTATTTCGCTGACTTCACACCCGACAATGTAAGATGCGACTCATCGTGGCATACGGGCATCGACAACTTCACCTATTGGCACGACTGGACTCCAGTGGGACTCAACATCGCCAACTACCACGGACAAAACCTTACTGTCAGACTTACAACTTATGCCTGTGGACAAGGAGCCGAGGCGCACTTTGGATACGCCTACTACAATTTGAAATGCGAAAAATCGCGCATCAAAGCTAAAGTCTGCGGCAACCTAAATTCGCCATACATAGCCGAATTTTTGGCCCCTGAAGGCTTCCGCTACCACTGGTATAGCCCGCATCATCCAGGATTCTCCTCCACAGACCAGTCCATATTGGTAGCACTCGACAACACGCGCTACTACTGCGATGTTTTCTTTGGCAATGACAGTTCCAACTGCAAATTCACTCTTTCGGTGATAGCCAACAGCGACCTTGTGGAGCGGCAGTATACCCATGCCGACTTTAGCTACACCAAAGACTCTTCCAACTGCTCATATAAAGCCACTTTCGAAAACCTAAGTTATACTTCAAACTCCACCAGGACCGAAATAGCTTACGACTGCGACTACTTCTATTGGGATTACGGCGACGGCACTGCCGATTCGGGCTCCGTAATGCAGAACAACTTGACACATTCCTTCCCCTCCTATGGCACCTACAATGTGATGCTTGTTGCCGGGAAAACAATCTTGGGATGCTACGACACCATATACAAGACAGTAACGTTTGCCCCACCCGAAGTGCCCGTAATTCATGGCGACACATTGGCATGCCGCGGGGTGAATAACCATATATGGGTGGAAGGACAGACTTTCGTCAAGTTTGAGTGGAATACAGGAGATACAACACGGGCCATAGATAGAACGATGATAGTGCCCTACACTTTTTCGGTACATGTTACTGACTTCAGAGGTTGCGAAGCGGACGACTCCATCTTTGTCCGTGTAGCCCACAGACCACGTATTGTGATAGACACCACCAACTATGTCAGCTGTAACCCGCTTACGGTTAATATAATCGACCACGGTCTCAATGCCGACAGTTGCGGCTACTTTTGGGACTGGGGCGACGGCACCACCTCCTACGACACTGCCCGCACGCAGCACACATATCACACCCCTGGCCGATACAACATATTATGCATAGCCACAACAGTGCCGGGTTGCGCAGATACCGCTCATCTCTATGCTTACTCATACGGCTACACCAAAGCCGATTTCAGATGGCACTCGTTTTTTGGCAGGATAACAGAGTCTGATATGTTTTTTCAAAATATAAGTTCCCCCAACGAACCCGAACAAAACTACTATAAATGGGAATTTTTCTCCGACACTGTCGATACGATACCTATTGGTATTTCGAACGACTTTGAAACTTACTTTCATTGGCCTGTCTCCGATAATAGCGATGTGGGTTTCTATAGAGCGCGTCTGGTGGCATACACACCAATCCGAACTCCAGAAAATGAGTTCCGTTGTGAGGACTCTATTGACTATATTATATACATTCTCAACGATTTTCTCCAGTTTCCCAATGTCATCACACCCAATGGTGACGGCGTCAACGATATCTTTGAAATCAAAAATCTGTTAGACGGCGGCAACTATACCGACAACGAACTATACATATACAACCACTGGGGACGACTGGTGTACTATAAACACAATATAACTACCCGCGAGGATTTTTGGGACCCGTCGCTCACAAACGAAATGACAGGAACCTATTATTACCGCTTCTCTGCCAAAGGCCATACAGGAAATGTTCAGCGAAACGGTGTTGTAGAAATTCTTAGGTAATGCTTAATTACGCTGAGTTTTAATTAACAGAAATAATGTAGCAAAACAGGTGTCAAAAATGTCCATAAAAATAAAAGATTAATCTAATAATTAAATATTTGGAAACCAGATATATATAAATTTTAGAACGTAATATTGAAATAAAAACTTGAATAAGACCAAAAAAAAACGTATCTTTGCGGTAATTTTTATGGCATTGTTGTCAAGAAAAATGCAAGTAAAATATTGTAACACACATAATAACGAAAAGTAGAATAATGAATTAAAGTGTTTTTCGTCATTAGTGTAATGAAAATAAGTAGAAACTAAAGAAAACAATCAAGGAATGAACAACATAAAAACAAAAATTAGGAATTTGGTTATAGGGTTAGTGTTATTTTCCCCTATCTATTCTGCTTTGGCACAGACTGCCACGGATACCGTGCCTTATTGTTGCAATTTTGAGAATGTGGCGGAACGAGCCTATTGGCGTTTTGCCAATACGAGCGGAGGAAACCGATGGTGTACTGGTGTGGGTAATCAGACCGGACAAGGTCTTTACAGTATGTATATTACCAACGATGGTGTAAGCAACTCGTACACCAATGTACAATCATATTCGTATGCTTATCGCAGACTGTATTTCCCCCTTGCCGGTATATACGATGTGTCTTTTGACTGGGTATCGCAAGGCTATATCAGCGGATCAACAGCATACGCATATTTAAGGGTGTTTCTGATACCTGCCACAGCAACGTTTACCGGAGGTACCGCAATGACTGGACTTTCCCAGACAACGGTGCCTGCAGGAGCGATAGCAATTGATGGGGGTTCAGGACTTTACGGCCGCAATGTTTGGCAAAGCTTTATCAACCCTCTGGTACAAGTCCCCAATGCTGGAGACTACTTCTTGGTTTTCTATTGGACAAACAATACAAACTCTGCACAACAGCCACCGGCAGCAGTCGATAATATCTGCATTGACTATGTGACTTGTCCCCAGCCTACTAATCTTAGAAAAAACACACTCGGAAATGGTTGCGTAGAAATTAGTTGGACTGATTTCGGCAACCCACGACCCACAGGTTGGATTGTGGAATACGGCCAATATGGTTTCACAATCGGAACCGGCAGCAAACATTCCACCCTCACCAATCCCGACACCATCTGCGGCTTGCAGGAAAACGTTACTTACGAGTTTGTTGTAAGAGCTATCTGCCCAAACGGCGATACCAGCAAAGCCAGCGAAAGAATCCGTGTGCGCTATTGTTCCTTGATACCGGGATGTATAGATTTCACCAACCTCACGGGACCAAACTGTGTATGTACGTACGGAACAGCTTCAAAAACCGACGGATCGGGCACGGGGCAATACCCTTGGGGTAGCTCTTCCCACCTCGGTCCTTACGCCAACCGTGGTGTGGTGGACCATGGTCCCCGAGCATACGGATATCCTACCAACCAGGCAGCCAGTAGACATACAGTTCATTCCGACCCGTCGGTTATGGACTCGTTAAGTAACAGGCAGTTGCCCACCATTCCACCTACGGAATGTTCTTCGGTGCGACTGGGTTGTGCATATGGATCCTATTTCTGTCAGGCTATCACATATGATATGCGAGTTGATACCAACAATGCCGATATCATACTGCTTAAATATGCTATGGTGGTTTACAACCCCGGTCACCCCGCCGACCAGCAGCCACGTTTTACAATGCAGCTTACCGATAGTGCGGGCAACCTTATCGACCCTGTGTGCGGTACCGCCGACTTCAACGCCACAAATGCAGCACAAGACGCCAACCAGCCCGGCTCGCCCTGGCATAGCGGACTTGGCAACGGCGTTTATTATAGGGATTGGACACCTGTAGGAATTGAAGTGTCGCGCTATCACGGACAGTCTATTAAAATACGTTTTGCCACATTCAACTGCGGACAAGGCGGTTCCAACCACTTCCTTTACTCTTATTTCACCCTCGGTTGCTCCAAAGCCCGAATCATAGCAAACACCTGTGGTGGTCATGCACAAGTTGCCACCCTTACCGCCCCCTCAGGTTTCAACTATCGTTGGTACAACCCGAGTTTGCCGAACTGGACCGATACAGCACGTACAATACAGGTGAATATCGACAGCTCTATTTATTATTGCGATGTGTCCTTTATGGACGACACCTCATGTAAATTCACTATGTCAACAATGGCTGCTCCACGTTTCCCCCACGCCCGTTTCACAGCTTCGTTGGACACCACGGCCTGTAACTATATCGTGAATGTGGTGAACAGAAGTTATGCTTCCATAAGTGGAACAGACACCAACCGTATTGGATCATGCGAGTCGTTCTACTGGGATTGGGGCGATGGCACAACCTCACGTATGGAGAACCCGCAAAACCATACATATAGACGCCCTGGAACATATACGATTACCCTTGTTGTTGGTTTGGCCGATGACGAATGTACCGACACAATGAGATATACCATAACTTTCAATGCACCTCAAGCACCTACCATTTCGGGCGACTCGGTTGTATGTATCAACACACGTGCGCACATTCAGGTGAACGGACCAACGGTAACACGTTTCCAGTGGAGCACAGGTCAAAGCACACGTGAGATAGATGTGTATCCTCCCGATTCCGGCACCTATACCGTACATGTTTGGGACCAGCTGGGATGCGAAACAGTATTGTCGTTCCATGTGGACGTGGACACCGTGCCTCTGCCAATATTTGAACCTTCTATTTACGAGTCTTGTGTGCCATACACCATGAGCATTGTGGACATAAACCCCGAAAGCCAGGGCAATACCTACAGTTGGAACTGGGGTGACGGCTCATCAACTCCCAACAACAACACGCCTACGCATACCTACAACAACGATGGCAACTTCCGGTTCACATGCTTCATCAAGAGCGCCGAAGGATGTCTCGACACCGTTTACAATACCGCCCACGTCTATGGATTCCCACACAGCAGTTTCTCTTGGACACCCCCGATTATTACCGTTACCAATCCCG
>JAEENM010000021.1 GCA_016283745.1 Bacteroidales bacterium
TTGCCAGAGGATTGGCGAAAGTAAGCTGGAAAGTGTCGAAATAAGGCAGGCTGGTGCCGAAATTGTTTTTCATAAAGCCGCCTGCGGAGAGGTTTTTCCCGCGACGACGGTTGTATTTGAGGTTCAGGGTGTCGTCGATGCCCGTGGTGTCGCGGATGACGAAACGCAGCGAGTCGGTGTTTTTGTCGAGCATCCACAGGGTGATGGTGTCGCTAGTGGCGTTGGGAAGCCAAAAAATTCGTGCGCTGTCGGCGGTGATGGTGGGGTTGGCCATAGGCATTGCCGTGGCAATCTGCACCTTGCCTTTGCCGATGAACTCCTTTTTGGTGATACGCTGCACGGTGCCAACCTGCTCGAAACTGCTCATCACAAACTTGTCGTAATCGGGCTTGACGCTGTCGGACAGGAAAAAGGGCGTTACGGTGTCGGATGAGAAAGCCAGCTTCTCGGCAACGGAGTTGTAGGTGTAGCTCTTGTCCAAATCGTTGAGGGCGAGGATTTTGTATTTCTTGTCGGCGAGGTAGTGGAAACGGAAATGGCCTTGGTCGTTGGTCTTGGTGGCGTAGGCGGGATGCGCGGCCACGGCGGAGTCGTCGAACGACTCGTATAGGAAGACAAAGATTTTCTTGTCGGGCTCGCCGGTGAGGGCGTCGGTCACCGTGCCGCAGAAGGCAAGACTGTCGAGGCTGGGGCCGGTGGAAAAGACGTAGCTGAAATCGCTGAGCAGGTTGCCCTCGTTGTTGTCGGCAATGGCGTCGCGAAACTGGAAAAGGTAGGTGGTGTTGGGTTGCAGCGTGTCCTTGATGACGACCTTTATCTTCTTTCCCGTGGAGGTGATCTGCGGGAACTGCTTCATCGGCGGGGAGATAATCACTTGATTGTTAGCATCTTTCAAAACAACGTACTCGTCCGTTTCCAACGTGAAACCCTTGGCGGAGAAATTGGTGGAACGGTTTTCGGGCGTTACCCGTGTAATGACGGGCGGGGTGCGGTCGGTCTCGCCACCCGAGGGGTAGCCGGTGCGCGCGCAGGCCGCGACAAGCGTCGCCACGCACAAAAATAGCAGAGTCCGTAGTGTTTTTTGTCTTGTCATAAAAAACTGTGTACGAGCGCATTAATAGAATTTTGTTCTAAAAAAAGCCGCTTATTTTTACGTTTCAAAGGTACGATTTTTTTGTGAAAAGTGATTAGTGAAGAGTGAAAAGATTTTTTCCGTGCCGTTTTGCTTTTCTCACTAATTTGCGGCCGTAGCGGAAATACTTGGAACGATCTTTAGAATAGTTCCTGAAAATACCACCATAAGAATGAATTAAACCTTTAGAAATATTTGTCCCTTCCATTTTAATGTAAAATAGTGTCAATCCATGCAGCCATTCATTACTTTCATTCAAATGGAAAACCCACCCGTCTTTATTGAAAAGAGCCGTCGAATCAATGCAAAAACACGAAGAAGCATAATGTTTGCGTTTGTATTTGAACACGATAATACAATTTCTGCCCAAAAGTAGCAGCGGAACCGAGATGGAGCTGTCTTTCACCTTGCACATATAATATTCGTTTGCCATAGTGTCGATAAAATAGACAAGACATCCGTTAATGTCGTTTTCTACCCATGTGAAACGCTCATTGTCATTCGAGTAAACAACGTGTCGGTCGTCTTGGCAGCCAACTTTAATGTCAACCGTTTGCGAAAAACAGCAGACACTTGCCCACAACGCGAAAAGCAGTAACAATCTCTTCATCTTTTGAAACACTTTATTGGTTTTGCAAAGGTAAGATTTTTTTTGAGATTTTGGCAAAAGCGGACTTCGAAATAAACGAAAAGAAGGAAAAGTGCAGGGGGGTGGGAGAAAAAAACTATTAGTTGTAAGTGGGCAGTAATTAGTTTGCAGTTTGCAGTGGTGAGTTTGCAGTGTGCAGTGTGAGTTTGCAGTTAAGGAACTAAATCTATCAACGATTAACCATATTTTTCCACTTTCTTCATCACTGAACACTAAAAATCACCAAACACAAGTCACTATTCACAAAATTTTCGTATCTTTGCATTTCTAAAAGCCTGACAACAGGTGTTAAGTTATGAGCAAGAAATCGATACGTTTTTTCAACAACCGTGAGGTACGTGCCGTTTGGGACGAGGAGCACAGCAAGTGGTGGTTCTCCGCCACCGACATAGTCCGTGCCATC
>JAEENM010000175.1 GCA_016283745.1 Bacteroidales bacterium
TTGATGGTAAATGACACCTTCAGGGATACCATAAGACCTGAGATTTGTGCCGGCGGCACTTACACCATCGGCGACAGCTCGTATGTCCTGTCGGGCGTCTACCCGCAGCATTATTCTACGATAAACAATTGCGACAGCACTGTGGTTGTGATACTTACGGTGAAAGATACGTTGCGCGACACCATCCGCCAAGTAATATGTGCAGGTGCAAAATTGGACACCAACGGACATCTCGGCTACAGTCCTGTGAGCGGCCGCAATTATCCACCGTATTACATGCAAGGTGTTTATACTCAGTATCTTCGTAATTTATCAACGGGTTGTTTCCTTGATTTGGTGATAGACTTAAGGGTGAACGATACTTTGCGGGATACGGTGCGACAGACGATTTGTCCGGGCTCGGTATTTGTCGTGAACGGCACCTCTTACACACAACCGGGAGTGTATAAGCAGTATCTTCGCGATGCCGACAGCTGTTTCCACGACTATGTGGTGAATATTACGATGAACGACACCATCCGCGATACTATCTATAGAACACTGAGGTCCGGCGAATTTTTCGACACCAACAATGTAAGATACCAATATACAGGCGTTTATGTCCAGCATCTGAGAGATTCGGCAACCAATTGTGCCCGCAATCTGGTGATATTTATTACCGTAAGCGATACCTTAAAACGCACAATATGTGCCGGAGCAAATCTCGATACCAATGGCGTAAAATACTATAACACAGGTGTCTATACTCAGTATCTGTTGGATAGCCTGACGATGCATTATTATTATTTGATAATAGATTTGCATGTCAACGACACCCTCCGCGATACCATCCATCCCGTTATTTGTGCCGGAGCACGTTTCGACACCAACGGACATCTTGGCTACAGTCCTGTGAGCGGCCGCAACTATCCGCCATACTATGTGCAGGGCGTTTACACGCAGCACCTGCGTGCCCCCGACAGCTGTTACCACAATTTGGTTATCGATTTGACGGTGAACGACACTCTTCGCGATACAATACATCCCGTTATTTGTGCTGGAGCACGTTTCGACACCAACGGACATCTCGGCTACAGTCCAGTGAGCGGCCGCAACTATCCGCCGTACTATGTGCAGGGTGTTTACACGCAGCACCTTCGCGCCCCCGACAGCTGTTACCATAATTTGGTTATCGATTTGACGGTGAACGACACTCTTCGCGACACCATCCATCCCGTTATTTGTGCGGGAGCGCGCTTCGACACCAACGGACATTTGGGTTACAGTCCCGTGAGCGGCCGCAACTATCCGCCATACTATGTTCAGGGCGTTTACACCCAGCACCTTCGTGCCCCCGACAGCTGTTTCCATAATTTGGTTATCGACTTGACGGTGAACGACACTCTTCGCGACACCATCCATCCAGTGATTTGTGCGGGAGAACGTTTCGACACCAACGGACATCTGGGCTACAGTCCGGTGAGCGGCCGCAACTATCCGCCGTACTATGTTCAAGGTGCTTACACACAGCACTTGCGCGCCCCCGACAGCTGTTTCCATAATTTGGTTATTGATTTGACTGTGAATGATACTCTCCGTGACACCATCCATCCTGTGATTTGTGCCGGAGCGCGTTACGACACCAACGGACATCTCGGCTACAGTCCTGTAAGCGGAGTGAACTACGGCCCGTACTACAATCAGGGCGTTTACACCCAGCACCTGCGTGCCCCCGACAGTTGCTTCCACAATCTTGTAATAGACCTCACAGTCAACGACACAATTCGCGACACCATCCATCCCGTCATTTGTGCCGGAGCACGTTTCGACACTAACGGGCACTTGGGCTGTTCGCCTGTGAGCGGTGTGAACTACGGTTCGTACTACAATCAGGGCGTCTATACACAGCACCTGCGCGCTTACGACAGCTGTTTCCACAATTTGGTAATAGATTTGATGGTGAACGACACCCTCCGCGACACCATACATCCTGTCATTTGTGCCGGTGCTCGTTTCGACACCAACGGACATTTAGGATGTTCGCCCGTGAGCGGTGTAAATTACGGTCCGTACTACCATCAGGGCGTTTATACGCAGCATCTTCGTGCTCCCGACAGCTGTTTCCACAACCTCGTAATCGACTTGACCGTAAATGATACAATTCGCGACACCATACATCCAGTTATCTGTGCTGGAGCGCGTTTCGACACCAACGGACACCAAGGATGTTCGCCCGTGAGCGGTGTAAATTACGGTCCGTACTGCCATCAGGGCGTTTATACGCAGCACCTTCGCGCTCCCGACAGCTGTTTCCATAATCTGGTAATTGATTTGACTGTCAACGACACCATCCGCGACACCATTCATCCCGTCATCTGTGCTGGAGCCCGCTTCGACACCAACGGACACCAAGGATGTTCGCCCGTTAGCGGCGTGAATTACGGTCCGTACTACAATCAGGGCGTTTATACGCAATACCTGCGCGCCCCCGACAGCTGTTTCCATAATCTTGTGATTGACTTAACGGTGAACGACACCATCCGTGACACCATCCATCCTGTGATTTGTGCTGGAGCGCGTTTCGACACCAACGGACATTTGGGCTGTTCGCCAGTGAGCGGCGTGAACTATGGTCCGTACTACAATCAAGGCGTTTACACCCAGCACCTTCGTGCTCCAGACAGCTGTTTCCACAACCTTGTAATAGACCTAACTGTCAATGACACAATTCGTGACACAATTCGTGACACAATTTGCGCCGGTGCCGTGCTCGACACCAACGGACATTTGGGTTGCAGTCCTGTTAGCGGTAACAACTATCCGCCGTATTATCTGTCAGGCGTTTACACACAGTATCTGCGTGACACCACTACGGGCTGTTTCCGCAACCTTGTCATCAATCTCTCGGTCAACGACACCCTGCGCGATACCATTTACGACACCATCTGTGCTGGAGCGAAACTCGACACCAACGGTCATCTGGGTTGCAGTCCTGTAAGTGGTCGTAACTATCCGCCGTATTATCAATCAGGAGTTTATACACAATATCTACGCGATACCACTACGGGTTGTTTCCACAACCTTGTCATCAATCTTTCGGTCAACGACACCCTGCGCGACACCATTTACGACACCATCTGTGCCGGAGCGAAACTTGACACCAACGGACACATGGGTTACATGCCAGTAAGCGGTCGCAACTACCCGCCGTATTACCGACAAGGGGTTTACACACAATATCTGCGTTCTGCCGACAGCTGTTACCGCAACCTCGTCATCATTCTCACCGTTAACGATACTTTGCGCGACACCATCACACGTTATGTGTGTGCGGGAGCTAGTTTCGACACCAACGGCTATCGTCATCATCTGCCGGGGATGCACACACAGCATCTGCGTCAGCCCGACAGCTGCTACCATAATCTGGTGATAAACCTTGTTGTTTACGACACCCTTCGCGACACCATCACACGCTATGTATGTGCTGGAAAGAGTTTCGACACCAACGGATATCGTCATTACCTGCCGGGCATGCATACCCAGCACTTGCGACACCCCGACAGCTGTTACCACAATCTGGTGATTAACCTGATTGTCCACGACACCATACGCGACACTATCACACGCGATGTGTGTGCCGGTAGGAGCTTCGACACCAACGGCTTCCGCTATTTCCTGCCGGGACAGTACACCCAGCACCTGCGTCAGCCCGACAGCTGCTATAACAATTTGGTGATAAATATGATTGTCCACGATACCATCCGCGACACCATCACACGCGAGGTGTGTGCCGGAAGAAGTTTCGACACCAACGGTTACCGCTATTTCCTGCAGGGACGTTATACACAGCATCTGCGTCAGCCCGACAGCTGTTTCAACAATTTGGTGATAAACCTGACTGTTCGCGACACCATCCGCGACACCATCCATCGTGAGGTGTGTGCAGGCAGGAGTTTCGACACCCTCGGTCACAGATATTTCTATTCGGGGATATACACACACCATCTGCGTCATCCCGACAGCTGTTTCTATAACTTGGTGATCGATTTCCAAGTCCGCGACACCATCCGCGACACCCTTTACCGCGAGATTTGCGCCGGAGCAAGTTTCGACACCCTCGGACATAGTTATGTTTTTACGGGATATTACACCCATCATCTGCGTCATCCCGACAGCTGTTTTTACAACCTTGTGATAGACCTCTTTGTGCGCGACACCATCCGCGACACCGTCCACCGCGAGGTGTGCTCGGGACATACTTGGGATACCAATGGAGTAACCTATTATAATACCGGATTTTACACCCAATATTTCAGAGATTCGGTAACGATGTGTTTCCGCAATCTGGTGATAGACCTCATTGTGGCCGATCCCAACAGGGTGCATATCTACGAGAGTATCTGCAAGGGCGACAGGTATCTGTTCAACGGCGTTTATTATCACACACAGGGCATTTACCGGTTCAGCACTTGGGATGCCAACGGCTGCGACAGCGTCACCGTTCTGCACCTGCGGGTGCTCGACACGGCGATGACGCATGTCTATGACACCACTTACGGCCGCTATTATTGGTTTATGGATTCGGTTTACGACCACAATGGCGATTATTACCACAAGGTGGACCGCGGGGTGAACGGCTGCGACAGCTCTATTGTCTTGCACCTGTTTTTCTGCGATTCGACGATAACCGAGTTGTTCGACACCATCTGCAACGACTCCGCGTATCGTTTCAACGGACGACTGCTCACAAGTTCGGGACGCTATGTGCACAACACTCGCGGTCATTCCGGTTGCGACAGCATTGTGGTGCTCAACCTGACGGTGGTGAATTATCCGCGGCTGTCGATAGCCGATTCGGGACATTACTGCTACGGAGGCACTGCTATGCTGAAAGCCGTCACCAACGGCAATGCAGTAAGCTGGTCGTCGGATCCTCCCGACCCAAGCCTTGTCGGTCAGGAGCACAACCCTACCATCTATGTGTCGCCAATGGAATACACCGTCTATACCGTGGTGGTGGACAGTGTTCCCCGCTACAAGGCGTGTCCTGCCTCGGCGTCGAAGGTGATGAACAAGCCCACGGTGGTGGAGGCACGTATGCTCGTCCAGCCTGAGGAACTGAACATAGACAACAGACAGGTGAAAATGACCGATATCAGTGTCGGCAATGTGGTAAGTCGCTACTGGCTGTTACACGAGGACGACCCGATGACTTCGCCGCGAGAGGTGTGGGACGAAGTGGTAGTGTGGCATACAGTATCGCAAGAGAGCGACTCGCTGAAAGTGCGTCTCAAGGTGGTTAACACTAACGGCTGCGAGGATAGCACGGACAGAATAATACCCATACGCAGGGGCGATATATGGGTGCCCAATGTGTTCACCCCAGGCAGCGACATCAACACCCATTTCAGGGTTGGAGGCAACAACGTCATTGAATATGAGATTAGCATCTACAACCGTGGCGGCTTGCTGGTGTACCGCAGCACCGACATCAACGAAAGTTGGGACGGCACTCACAAAGGACAGGACTGTGTGGAGGGTTCGTATGTATATGTGATTAATTACAGAACCAAGTCGAACCCAAGTAAACCTTTGAAGACAGTTGGATCGATACTGTTGTTGAGATAAAAGAAACCGAAGATGAAAAACGGAAAAGAGATAAAAGTAACCAGCATGTTGCGGCGTTCGATATTTCGGATGGCCGTGCTTGCCGTTATGCTATCTTTTTCGTTCGGCACGATGGCGCAGAACAGAGTGTCCACTTACGGTACGGAGTTCTGGGCGGTGTTTATGCCCAACCCGAACCCCGGCTCCCCCGACTCTCTGGTTGATTGCAGTATCTATGTGGCTTCGGCGACGGGACGTCCCTGCTCGGTAACTGTGGAGAATCCCGTTTTAGGGAACAGCATTACGAGGTATATACAGGGCTCGAGGTTGAGTGTGATAACAATACCCAATTCGTGGGTGTATCTGCGGAATCCGTCGATAAACGCCCAAAACAAAGGCGTGCGGATTTATTCCACCGACACCATTGTCGTGTGGTCGACCAATTTCGGCTACTACTCTTTGGATGCCACAACTCTGCTCCCGACACCTATCCTTGCTGATGAGTATGTCGTCCAGACTTATCCTCCACCTGTTTTCCATGGCTCGAACTATCGCAGCTCCATTGCCATTGTGGCTACGGAAAACAACACAACGGTGCGTGTGACGCCATCGGTAAGCATATTTGCCGACACGGTGCGTCAGGCGGGAACGGCACTGACATTCAGCATGTCGAAAGGACAGTCGGTTTATCTGCGTTCGGTAGGTGCCAATGTCGCAGGAGACCTTTCGGGAACGTTGGTGAAATCGTTGAATTGTAAAAAAATAGCCGTGTTTACGGGCAACGAAAAGACGGTGATTCCCGACACCGTTGCTGCCGACCATATCTACGAGCAGGCCTATCCTTCTTATTATGCAGGCAAAAAGTTTGTTGCCACCAACACTTATCTCGGCCGCCAGACGTCGAGCAAGATCGAAATCGTAAGAATAATAGCCCTTCACGATAATACAAAGCTGTATAGGGACGGGGTGCTCCTGCACACCTTTCCCCGCAAGGGAAACACCTATCAGGACACATTGACACAGCAGCAAGGCGCGGCATATTACGAAGCTGACAAACCCGTGCATGTTTATCAGTACAACGTGGGTAACGCTATTCAGGGAAATGGGTCGGGAGACCCGTCGATGGTATGGCTTACGCCCGTTGAGATGATGTCCGACAGTCTGCGTTATGCCGTGCTTAATACCAACAGGCTTACAAATGTGCCCACCTCGCCGAATTACGGTAAACGTCTGACAGGCCATTTTATAAACATTGTGGTGCATACCTCCGACACCTCGAATATCGTGTGTGGCGGCGGCGCGCGGCTAAATGCTTGGAATGTGGTGCAGGGAGAGCCGTCGCTCTGCTACGGAGTGTTTTTGTTGAATGCCAGCGACTCCAGTGTCTTTGTTTTATCAGGGGCGAGGAGCAGTGCTTTTGTCTATGGTATTGGCGGAGCAATCTCGTACTCGTATTCGGTGGGTGCCGCCTTGCGTCCTGTCGACATGGCTGTGGACAGCGTGCGTGTCCGTGATATCCATGTGCAGCACTATTTCAATGCGGGATGTAGCATCGAGTTCGCTTCGGAAGTGCAATATACACACGACAGCGTGTTGTGGGATTTCGGTGACGGAAGCCGTATCCTTAAAGGCGACACGGTGAACTATGCCTACCGGCGTGCCGACACTTCGTTCGTGGTTACGATGAGCGTGTATTCCTCGAACGGCTGCGATATTTTTGTGGATACAATGATGTTCTCGCCCATCTATACCGACACCCTGCGCGACACCATACACCACAACATGTGTGCCGGAGCCAGTTTCGACACCAACGGATATATGGGCTACCTTCCGGTGAGCGGCCGCAACTACCCGCCGTACTACAACGAAGGTCTTTACACTCAGTATCTTGTCGATACCTCGTCGGGATGCCTGCACAATCTCGTTATCGACCTTACGGTGAACGACACCCTGCGCGACACCATTTACGACACCATCTGCACAAGCGGCCGCACGACGATAAACAATAACGTTTACACCGCCGAAGGCATATATCGACAAAAACTGAAGACGCCAAAGGGTTGCGACAGCATACTTGCTATTGTGATAACCGTGGCCGACACCATACGCTCTACCATAAGCCAGACAATTTGTGCCGGATCGAGCTATGTCGTAAACGGCCAGACTTACACCTTGCCGGGAAGCTACCGTCAGCACCTGCATACGGCATCGGGGTGCGACAGCATACTACACATCAATATCGCTGTTGGCGACACCCTGCGAGGTATCATCTACGACACCATCTGCACAAGCGGCCGCATTACCATAAACGACAGCGTGTACACCGCCGCCGGCACCTACCGCCAGAAACTGAAAACGTCTCGTGGTTGCGACAGCATACTTACCGTTGTGATAACAGTGGCCGACACCATACGCTCTACCATAAACCATACTATTTGTGCCGGTTCGAGCTATGTCGTGAACAACCAGATATACATCTTGCCGGGCAACTACCGTCAGCACCTGCATACGGCATCGGGTTGTGACAGCATACTGCATATCAATCTCTTTGTCCTCGACACCATCCGCGACACCGTGCGCCGCACCATCTGTGCCGGAGGCCGTTTCGACACTCTCGGCCACAGTTTCCGTCAACGGGGAGTGCACAAATATCAGTACCGCGGGCAGGACGGCTGTTTCCACAATCTTGTCATCGAAATTTCGGTGAACGACACCCTCCGAGACACTGTTTACAGGACACTTCTTGCTGGCACCTCGTTCGACACCAATAATGTATCTTACCGTAATGCAGGCGTTTACACGCAATATCTGCGAAATCCCGACAGTTGTCTCCACAATCTTGTAATCAATATTTCGGTGCTCGACACTTTGCGCGACACCATACGTCCTGTTATCTGTGCCGGACAGCAGTTCGATACCAACCGCAGTCAGGGCTACGGGCCATACACGGCAGCCGGCGTATATACCCAGCGTCTGCGCAAAGCCGACAGCAGTTGTTACAACCTCATAATAATACTCACGGTAAACGACACATTCCGCTCAAGGCGTAACGACACCGTCTGTCGTGGCGACGCCTTCACTTACAACGGCTTGCTCAACTACCTTTCGGCCGATCCATCGTTGCAAGATACAGTGATAACCTACAGGCACTCATCCGTCAAAGGCTGCGACAGCACCGTGCTTATCAGCCTGCACATCAACGACACCATACGCACTCATCGCTACGATACTATCTGTGCCGGAGGTGTGTTCAGATACGAAGGCGTAGCCCATACGTTGACCGAGGACTTCGTTTTCCGACACCTGAATACCAAAGGTTGCGACAGCAATGTGGTGGTTCACCTCTATGTCAAGGACACCTTCCACCACAACCGTTACGACTCTGTATGTGCCGGCCATGCCTTTGTGTATGCCGATACCGCTTTCTATACCACGGGTGCCCACTTGTATGTACATACCGCACGTAACGGCTGCGACAGCAATGTGGTTGTAAACCTCTGGGTGAAAGACACTTTCCGCACCACCCGTTTCGACACTATATGTCGTGGCGACACTTTCACCTACAACGGACTCATGAATTTCTGTCCCGCCGATCCGCTGTTGTACGACACTGTTATTACATATCTCCACCAAACCGTGCGTAACTGCGACAGCAATGTGGTGATACATCTTCACATCAACGACACCTTCCGCACCGAGCGTTACGATACAATCTGCACAGGCAAGGTGTTCCGCTATCAGGGTGTGAATCATACCGTGACCGAAGATTTCGTGTTCCGTCATCAGACAATGGCAGGCTGCGACAGCAATGTGGTGGTGCACCTGTTTGTGAAAGACACCTTTGCCGATACCATCCACCGCATCATCTGCGACGGCGAACGTTTCGACACCCTCGGTCAGTCGTATACCCATACCGGATTGTACCGACATTCCTATTTCACCCCCGACAGCTGTCTGAACAATCTTGTTGTCGAGCTCAATGTGCTGGATACCACCCACATACATATAGATTCCACAATGTGCGCCGGCTCGGTGTTCCGCTATGGCGATTCGTTGTATTACCTGCAAGGTGCTTATTATCAGGTAGTTCGTAATTCAAATAACTGCGACCTTGTTTTCATAAACTTGACTATCACGGACACCCTCCGCGACACCATCCATCCCGTTATCTGTGCCGGTGCCCGTTTCGACACCAACGGACATGCGGGCTGCAGTCCGGTGAGCGGACAGAACTACGGTCCCTATTATCGTCAAGGCGTTTACACACAATATCTCCGCACTCCCGACAGCTGTTTCTATAATCTGGTGATAGACCTTACGGTGAACGACACCCTGCGCGACACCATCCATCCCGTTATCTGTGCCGGCGACCGTTTCGACACCAACGGACATGCGGGCTGCAGTCCGGTTAGCGGACAGAACTACGGTCCATATTATCGTCAAGGCGTTTACACGCAATACCTGCGTGCTTCCGACAGCTGTTACCACAATCTGGTGATAGACCTTACTGTGAACGACACCCTTCGTGACACCATCCATCCTGTAATCTGTGCCGGCGGTAGTTTCGACACCAACGGACACCTCGGATGCACCCCGGTGAGCGGACAGAACTACGCTCCATATACCACTCAGGGCGTTTACACGCAATATTTGCGTGCTCAAGACAGCTGTTACCACAATCTGGTGATAGACCTTACGGTGCACGACACATTCCTCGTCCCGCTGCACCCCCGTATTTGTATCGGCGACACCTTCTACAACAACGGTAAACCATATTACACCACAGGTTTCTATACCGACAGCCTCAGCACCGTTCATGGCTGCGACAGCGTAATTACTATAGACCTCGTGGTGTTCGACACTGTGCGCGATACCGTTTACAGAACACTCTGTGCCGGAACCACTTACGACACTCTCGGCTACAGATTCTATCTCGACAGCGTGTATCATCTGGAGGTGCCCGACACTTCGCCTTGCGGAAAGCATTATCTTACCATTTATCTCACTGTCGTAGATACCCTGCGCGACACCATTTGGGCAACTATCTGTGCCGGAGCGGCCTTCGACACCAACGGACATCTGGGCTGCAGTCCGATAAGCGGCCAAAACTATCCTCCTTACTACCTGCCGGGTGAATACAAGCAGTACCTGCGCTCTCCCGCTGGCTGTTTCCAGAATCTGGTCATCTACCTCTCGGTGACGGACACCCTCCGCGACACCATACACCCTGTTATCTGTGCCGGGTTCCCCTTCGACACTAACGGACACGCAGGCTGCAGTCCCGTAAGCGGACGGAACTACTCGCCATATTTCCTGCCAGGCGTTTACACCCAGTACCTGCGCTCTCCCGAAGGCTGTTTCCATAATTTGGTGATAGACCTTTCGGTGAACGACACCATCCGCGACACCATAGACCGCATGGTGTGCGCCGGCGTAAGCTTCGACACCAACGGACAGAGCTATTTCCAGCCGGGACAGTACATACAGCATCTGCGACAGCCCGACAGCTGTTTCAACAACCTTGTGATAAATATATCCGTGCGCGACACCCTCCGCGACACCATACATGCCACCATGTGTGCCGGAGCACCGTTCGACACCAACGGACATCTGGGATGCACGCCCGTGAGTGGAGTTAATTACCCGCCATACTTCCTGCCGGGAGTCTATACCCAGTATATGCGCTCCCCCGAAGGCTGTTATTTCAACCTTGTCATCGACCTTGCCGTGCGCGACACTCTGCGTGATACCATCTATCGCACGGTATGCGCGGGCGTGAGCTTCGACACCAACGGACAACGTTATTATCAGCCGGGGCAGTACATACAACATCTGCGTCAACCCGACAGCTGTTACAACAATCTTGTGATAAACATATCCGTGCTCGACACCGTCCGCGACACCATCTACCGCACCGTATGTGCCGGAGTAAGCTTCGACACCAACGGCAGCCGCTACTACCTGCCGGGACAGTACACCCAGCATCTGCGGCAGCCCGACAGCTGTTACAACAACCTTGTGATAAACATCTCCGTCCGCGACACCGTGCGCGACACCATCTACAGGGAGGTGTGTGCCGGAGCCAGTTTCGACACCAACGGCCAGTCGTTCTACTTTCCGGGCACCTTCACCCAGCACTTGCGACAGCCCGACAGCTGCTACAACAACCTTGTGATAGTGATGACGGTGCGCGACACCATCCGCGACACCATCTACCGCACTATCTGCGCAGGGGAGACCTTCGACACCAACGGACGCTCCTACGCACAGCGCGGGGTGTACACGCAATATCTGCGCGACCCCGTAACCCGTTGCTACAACGATTTGGTGATTTTCCTCACCGTCAACGACACCTTCCGCGACCATATCTACGACACCGTGTGTGCCGGAATGCCCACCTCGCACAACGGCATCTATTATTATATGCCAGGAACCCATCTGCAGCACTATTACACCGTGCTCGGATGCGACAGCATCGTGGCTATACATCTTTACGTGCTCGACACCATCCGCGACACCGTTTACCGCGAAGTGTGTGCCGGTGCCAGTTTCGACACCAATGGCGTGCATTACTATTTCCAAGGTTTCCACACACAACATCTAAGGGACAGCGTTCCGGGCTGTTTCCACAATTTGGTGATACATCTCACCGTTCGCGACACCATACGTGCTCATGTTTACGACACCATTTGCGAAGGCACCACATACCGTTTCAACAGCTCATATTACACTACCACAGGCGTTTACCGATATATGATGAAGACGGCCGAAGGGTGCGACAGCATAACCTACCTGCATCTGCAAGTCAATCCGGTAACTTGCGTGCGGGTTTTCGACACTTCGTACACCCACGTCTATTACTATCACGACTCGGTTTACACCCGCAATGGCGTTTACCGTCATCTGCTGCAGCGCGAAGGCACCGGCTGCGACAGTATGGTGGAACTGCATCTCTGGTTCTGCGATTCGGTACTCACCAAAGTTTACGACACAATCTGTAACGATTCTACATATCTCTTTGGCGATGATATACTTACGCATAGCGGAGTCTATTATCGTGTGGTGCCGAGCTATCTGAACTGCGACAGTATTATAGAGCTGCATCTGAAGGTGGTGGACTATCCACGAGTGGAGATTGTCGATTCCGGTGGCTATTGTATAAACGGCTACGCCACGCTGAGAGTCGTTACCGACGGCAACCGCATAGTGTGGTCGTCGTTCCCGATAGACAGTTCGTTGTTCGGGCAGGAGGGCAACACCACAATCTATGTTTCGCCATCGCGTCACACGATATATACCGTGGAGGTGGACAGTGTGCCGCGTGTGCGCACCTGCAAAGCCTCGGCGTCGTTGGGAATACACAAGGCCTCCACTGTGAAGGCGCAGATGGCCCGCGACCCGATGGAGACCACGATGGAGCACCTGCAGACCAAGTTCGCCGACATAAGCGTTGGCAATGTGGTGTACCGCGAATGGCTGTTCCACGAGACATCGCCTTTGGCTCCCGACAAACGCTACGAGTACGACAGCATAGTGTGGTACTCACCCCTTGTGGAGAGCGACAGTTTCCGTGTGCGTCTGGCCGTGCGTAACGACGTCGGTTGCACCGACACTGTCGTCAATATGTATCCCATACTGAAAGCCGACCTTTGGGTGCCCAACGCCTTCACTCCCGACGAAAACCTCAACTACTTGTTCAAAGTAGGGGCGTACAACCTTGCAGAATACGAGATTTACATCTACAACCGAGGCGGTCTGCTGGTGTTCCACAGCACTGACCCCGACGACAGCTGGGACGGCACCCACAACGGCAAGCCCTGCATCCCGGCATCGTATGTCTATGTTATTAACTTTAAAACGAAAGTGCATCCCAAACAGTCGCAGAAAAAAGTCGGCTCGGTGTTGCTTATAAGATAGGAGATGAAACGGACAACCGCCATAAAACGGATGATGGTGCTGCTGGCAATTGCCTTGAAAGCAACTACCTGTTCCGTGTGGGCTACAACAACGTGATGGATTACTAGATAAACATCTATTCCCGTGAGGGACTTCTGGTGTTCCACAGCACCAATCCCGACATAAGCTGGGACGGCACTTGCAACCACAAAGACTGCAAGGCGGGCTCGTATGTTTACGAAATACATTATACCACAGTAAAATATCCAAAAATAGTCCGCGAGAAAACGGGTTCCGTGCTTCTGGTGCGTTGATTTAGTTTGATTTATGTGAGAGTTAAATATTTTATCCGTTTTTCTTATTTGTTAAATTATTGATAATCAATTATTTGTTTTATTACATTGATTGATATGGCTGTTTTTTAGCAGATAGTTGTAAAAATGTTTTGATTTTTAGGAAAAAAAACGTAAATTTGCAACTTATTTGTGGCTGCATTCCACATCGATTTTTTGAACGAAATAGAGAACAATTATATGAGAGATAAACTCCCTGCTTTTTTGAAAAAAGTGGCTCTTTTCCTGGCTCTGTCAGTGTTGGCGGTGGCACCTTCTTTGCGTGCCCAGCAGCCTTATACAACATATACATTGCTCAACAACTACACTTTCAGTATGGGTACGGGCAATAGTACGTCATGGCTTTCGCCACAGCCAACGTATTCATACAACAATTTGCGATACGATTGGGCTTCGCCTATTTTTGACATTGGCTTCGATTTTATGTTTGAGGGTCGTGTGTACTCGCAGTTCAAATACTTCAACGGCTCCATGTGCTTGGGATCTCCGCAACTTTCTTACGGCAACGGATATTACAACACTCCCTTTGGCACCACTTATTCAGGTTACAACCTGCCGAAAATAGTTGCTGTAGGAGCCCCGCTTGTCGCCACAAATTTTACTTACGGCGTAGTGGGTACCGCACCAAACAGAGTGGGGGTGTTCACTTTTACAGGATATTTTTATCAGTCAAGTGCCAACACTGTCGAATTCCAGATACAACTTTACGAGAATACCGGTGAAATACGTTTGCTTTATGGCTCGAGTTACAACACCACTGTAAGAAGTTACCAGACAGGCATAGCAACCACCTCGGTGGATTTGGCCACAGTTAACCCAAGGACACATACCGTTAGCTACGTCCAAACCAATACCACATATACTGCATGGCCCGGGCAATATACTTACTATAGCTTTATGCCACCCTACATACCCTGTGCGTACTTATATAATTTGTCGGTGAGAAAACGAGATGTAAGCAGTGTGTCTCTCACATGGAAGATGTTTGGTGGATGGGCTTCAGATGTCTCTTACGTGATAGAATACGGGCCCACAGGCTTCACACGAGGCTCCGGCACAAAAATATCGGCACGAACCCAGCCAGTAACCATAGGTGGTCTGCAACAGGAGACGGACTACACTTTTTACGTGCGCGCCGTGTGCGACACCTTCGACACCAGCGCATACAGCTATGGGGTGAGGTACACCATCACCTCGGGAAGCCTGAACACATGCATTGATTTTTCCGCACTTAATTCGCAAGGTGTCACATGCACCTACGGCGCGTATCAGAATTATGGGAATTACAGCCGTACTTACCCCGGCCCATACGCCACCGTCGGCTCTGTGGACTATGGACAAGATAGGTATGGCTCGCAACAGTTGCCTGGTAGCAGACATACGGTACACACACTTGGCGAAATGGACTCATGTTCGGGATACCAACTGTCCAAAATACCCCCGGGCGAGAACAAGTCGGTGCGTTTGGGATGCGTCTACGGACAGAACCTCAGTCAAGCAGTGTCGTACGACATAGTTGTGGACACTAACGAGTCCGACATCGTATTGCTGAGATACGCATGTGTGTTCTACAATCCATCAGGTTCGCACACCGCTGACCGGCAGCCACGCTTTGTGCTTGAAATTCTCGATGCCTCCAATAACCCTATCAGTGCAACATGCGGCTCGGCCGATTTCAACTCCTCAAATGCCGCCACACCCGGTTCGGGTTGGAACCATGGCTTGACCTCCGACATATTCTGGAAAGATTGGACCCCCGTTGGCCTCCATCTTGCTGCATATCACGGACAAACAATAAAAGTGCGTTTGGCGACATTCGCATGCGGACAAGGCGCCGCCGAGCATTTCGGCTATGCCTATTATACCCTCACTTGCGCCAAGGCAAAGATTAGCTCCTCGTCTTGCGTGATGGGAACCCGTACAACGCTTGCGGCTCCAGCGGGTTTCAACTACCGTTGGTATTGCTCAACCGATACCCTGCACCCGGTATCCACGAACAGGACAATAAGCATAATACTCGACTCCAACTACTATTATTATTGCGATGTGTCTTTTATTGACAATGCCAACTGCAAATTCCGCGTGTACCACGACTACCATCTGCTACGAGATACACTATACGGCTCCATTGCACCCGAAATATGTGCGGGTTATTCCTTTGTCCAAAATGGCGATACCTTGACACGTGCCGGCGTGTACAGTCAGTCTTTGCTTACCGTTGGTGGATGCGACAGTGTGCTGAATATCAATTTGATCGTTCGCGACACCCTTCGCGACACAATCCACCGCACCATCTGTGCCGGACAGGTTATCGACACCAACGGCCATCTGGGCTGCGCCCCCGTGAGCGGACACGACTATCCGCCATACTATCGCACAGGCGTTTTTACCCAATATCTGCGCGACACCACTTTCGGCTGTTTCCAGAATCTGGTTATCGATCTCACAGTGAACGACACCCTGCGCGACACCCTCCGACGAACCATACGTGCCGGAGAACGTGTCGATACCAACGGACATCTGGGATTGACACCCGTGAGCGGGTCCAATTACCCGCCGTACTACAACCAAGGCGTATATACACAATATCTACGCGATACGGCTACAGGCTGTTTCCACAACCTGATTATCGACATCATCGTTAACGACACCATCCGCGACACCATTCGCGACACCATCTGTGCCGGTGCCGTGCTCGACACTAACGGCCATCAGGGCTGTGTGCCAGTCAGTGGCATCGACTACCCGCCTTATTACCTGCAGGGTGTTTACACCCAGTATCTCCGCGATACGGTAACGGGCTATTTCCGCAATCTTGTCATCGACCTCACTGTGAACGACACACTGCGCGACACCCTCCGCCGCAATATCTGCGAAGGCGATTTCGTTGACACCAACGGACATCTGGGATGTGTCACCGTCAGCGGAGTGGATTACCCGCCGTACTACAATCAAGGTGTTTATACCCAGTATCTGCGCGACACCCTTACGGGATGCTTCCACAATCTGGTTATCGACATCACCGTTAGCGACACCGTAAGGGATACCGTATATCGCACCATCTGCGCCGGTGCAAGCTTCGACACCAACGGCGTTAGCTACACACATGCCGGATTTTATTCTCAGTTGGTGAACGACAATGTAGCACCTTGTTACGTCCACCGCCTTTACATCGACCTCACGGTTAACGACACCCTTCGCGACACCATACGCACCACTCTCTGCGCCGGAGCCGTGCTCGACACCAACGGACATAAGGGTTGCGTTTCCGTCAGCGGAGTGGATTATCCGCCATACTACCTGCCGGGCGTTTACCGTCAGTATCTGCGCGACACGGTATTAGGCTGTTTCCAGAATCTTGTTATCGAAATTGCTGTTAACGACACCCTTCGCGACACCCTCCGCCGTCATCTCTGTGCTGGTGAAGTACTTGACACCAACGGACACCGAGGCTGCGTGCCTGTGAGCGGGGTCAACTATCCTCCTTACTATCTGCCGGGCGTGTATCATCAGTATCTGCGTCATCCCGTTACCGGATGTTTCCAAAATCTGGTAATCGACATCACAGTTGCCGACACCATTCGCGACACCGTGTTCCGTTATATCTGTGCTGGAGCCAGTTTCGACACCAACGGCCAGAGTTTCTCGCGTACAGGCTTTTACACACAGTTGCTGCGCAATCCCCAAACGCAATGCTACAACCGACTTTACATAAAAGTCACAGTGTACGATACGGTCCGCGACACCATACGTCCGGTGATCTGTGCAGGATCGAGCATCGACACCAACGGACAGAGCTTCACCCAGACGGGTTTCTACAATATTCTGCTGCGCGACAGCGTGACGCAGTGTCTCAGCCGCCTGTATATCGACCTCACCGTCAACGATACCTTCCGCAACGTTATATGGCATACTATCTGTGCCGGTGCCACCTTTACGCAGGCAGGACAGACCTATTACCGTCAAGGCACCTATATCCAGCGGTTCCAGACCATACATGGCTGCGACAGCATTACGGAGATAAACCTTAACGTGAACGACACGATACGTGACACTATACGTCGCACGATATGTGCCGGTGCAAGTTTTGATACCAACGGCCAAAGCTATACGCGAGCTGGATTCTACAGCCAGCTGTTGCGAAACAACGCCAGCGGGTGCTACAACCGACTATATATACGTCTCACAGTGCGCGACACCATCCGCGACACCGTTTACCGCATACTTTGTGCCGGAACCACTTTTGACACCAACGGACAGACTTTCTCGCGTACCGGTTTCTATAGCCAGCTTTTGCGCGATCCGGTAACTCATTGCTACAACCGATTGTATATCGACATTATTGTGAACGACACCCTCCGCGACACCGTGGAGCATGTGGTGTGTGCTGGAAAGACCGTCGCTGTGAACGGACATCCCTATTATCGCGACGGCTGGTATCGCCAGAAAATGCGTACTCCCGGCGGCTGCGACAGCGTCCTGCACATCCACATCATTGTGCCCGACACTCTCCGCGACACCATCTATTACGATATCTGTGCCGGACAGACGGTAAATCTTAACGGACAGACATATACCACCACTGGTTGGTACCGTCAGAAATTGCAAACCCGAGATGGCTGCGACAGCATCCTCAACATACATCTGTCGGTGTCCGACACTATAAGCGACTCGCTATATCTTACAATCTGCGTAGGCAAAAGCATCGAACTGAACGGACAGACATTCACCAAGAAAGGCTGGTATCGTCAGGATTTGCAGACAATAAAAGGTTGCGACAGCATTCTCCATGTCCATATCGACTTGGACACCCCCCGAAATCTGAAGGCCATCTACAAGATGACACCACAGACAATCTCTATGCAGAAGATGCAGATCAAATTCTCCGACTACTCCACCGGCAACCCCTTCGACCGCAAGTGGATTTTCCGCGAAATCCCCGTCAGGTTCGACGACGAGGAAGTCCTGCACGAGCGTTTCACGCACTACACACCTAGCTACGAGAGCGACTCGCTGCGGGTAACTCTTATCATTATGACCAACTTCGGCTGCTCCGACACCACCTCAGGCTCATACCCGATACTGAAAGGCGAGGTGTGGGTGCCAAATGCCATCACCCCCGACGCCGACCAGAACAAAGAACTAAAAGTGGTTTGTTACAATATCGACAAGTACGAGATAATGATTTATACAAGGGCGGGTTTGCGTGTGTTCCACTCCACCAATATCGACGAAAGCTGGGACGGCACCCACAACGGCAAGCCGTGCCCCTCTGGCACATACGTTTACCGCATGATTTATACTACCAAGTCGAAACCCGACGACAGCAACGAAAAAAGCGGAACGGTGCTGCTTGTGAGATAAAACCTAACGGACTCTGCGATGTGTCATAAAATGCGTTGCTACAAGGGTTTGATACAGATAACGGCAA
>JAEENM010000176.1 GCA_016283745.1 Bacteroidales bacterium
ACATCCAGTAAGCGAAAACAACCACGTCGGGACGTTTTTTGGCAATCTCTTTGCCCACCTTGATCCAGTTGAAAGGATTGCATGAGTTCACCTTGCGGGAGATGGTCAGTTTTTCGGGAGCAGGGTCGGGACTGAACTGCGTCTTGCCCGGGAAAAGGAAGTTGGGGTATTGCAGGGTGAAAGTGTACATCTCCACGTTGTTGCCCTGACGCTGGAATTCGGTGGCAAGACGCTCGTTGAACGCCGCCAGCCCGCCACGATAAGGGTATGCCGTACCTATTATTATTATGTTCATAAGTAAAAATGCTTTGTCAAATGGTTTTGCAAAGATACGATTTTTTTAGTGATTTGTGATTAGTGATAGGTGATTTGTTCGTTGAACTGTTTAATTGTTTAGTTGTTTAACTGAAAACTCCAAACTAACAACTGCCCCCTGAATACTGCCCCCTGAATACTGACAACTGACAACTAAAAAATATTTGCCTAATTCGAAAAAAAAAGCGTAACTTTGCAGTGTCGTTTTGTTCGCTTTTTGTTCACCAGACTTCGCAAAAAATCGGATAAAATGACTATGAAATCAGAAATAATGTAAAATTAGAAGTCCCCTAAAAGTTGCGCCCGACACGTATTAGGGATGGAAAATGAAAAAAGTTCTCTTTTTTAGCATGATATGCCTGATGGGACTGGCAATTACAAGTTGCGACAAAGACAATACGGATACGGAAACAACCGAAACTGGAACAACACCTGCTGGATATGTGGATTTGGGATTGCCAAGCGGTACAAAATGGAAAGCATCCAATGAGGCAAATCCCAATGACGAAAACAATTTCTATACTTATGATGAGGCGATAGAAAAATTCGGTTCTACTCTTCCAACAAAGGTCCAGTGGGAGGAATTAAAAACTGGATGTCAGTGGTCGTGGACAGGCAGCGGATATAAGGTTACTGGCAATAATGGTGAATCACTCTTTCTGCCCGCCGCTGGTTTTTGCTATGGTAATGGCTCAGTGGTACCTGGGGGCTTCAGTGGCCGCTATTGGTCGTCAACGCCTAGTGATTCGGAACAAGCTTATTACCTTAATTTTAGAGAGAACGAAGAATTGGCAATAGCCAAAATCAGTAGAGATTTTGGCATATCTGTGCGACTCGTCTATAATCCGTAATTTGGTTAAAATAATGCAAAAAAAAGAAGCCGCATTGCGGCTTCCTTTTTTTTGTGAAATCTCGGCATCAATAAATCATTCCAGCCAGCCACAGGGGTAGTTTTTTGCCTACGGCGAACTCCATTCGGTCGGCCATAATGTAAGAGTCGGGCATGTCCGCCACCTGCTCGAAGGTTTTGTCCTTGCCGCCTACCTCAATGGTTATTTTCCCGTCTATTACAAAATCGCCTTTGTCCTTGCCGTATTCCACGGTGTGGCTTGTAGAAATCTGGTTCACGAAAAAACATTCCCTTATGGTTCCGATTTTGTCGCCGTAGCCCAGAGCATAGAACATGTTGGGGTCGTGGAGATAAATTTTGTCGGGCTTTTGCAGACGTGTTATGTTTTTGCTGTCGGAGTACAGCAGTTGCAGCAGCTCGGCGCGCCCAAGGCTGTTTATGTAGCTTAGCACCGTTTGTTTGTTCAGCTCAAGTCGGGCG
Organism: Bacteroidales bacterium; assembly: GCA_016283745.1. Lineage (GTDB taxonomy): Bacteria > Bacteroidota > Bacteroidia > Bacteroidales > P3 > UBA1219. The sequence continues at coordinate 1,646 of JAEENM010000176.1, forward strand.
GAAAGTTTGGAGATGTTGAGTTCGAAAGGGTGGGTGTCGGCCAAAAACTGGATAAGTGCCTTTATTTTCCGTGTGTTGGCCGTGTCCACACCGCAGAAATGCGTCAGTTCCTGCTCCACAACAAAGTTTATCACATTCTCGATGCGGCTGTAGTATTCCTCTTCGTTGCCGTCGTAAAAAGGGAAATATCCCACGCGCAGATATTCTTCGAACAGGGGCAGGGGGCGACACAACTTGTTCACCTCGTTGCAGATGTCGTCGTAATTGGCAAGAATCTCGTCGAGGCTGTGTTTTTTTATTTGTATTCCTTTATAGAAATGCAGAAATTCGCGGAACGAAAGGCCTTCCATCGTGTAGCTCAGCACACGGCGCGAGAGGTCGGCGTCGGCGTTGAGGATTTGTATCAGCGACGAGCCTGTAAAAGTTATTTTCAGGTCGGGGTACAAATCCACAATCTCTTTTATTTCGCGGCTCCAAGTAGGGTAGCGGTGCACCTCGTCGAGAAAAAGATGCTTGCCGCCCATCTGATGAAAACGTTCGGCCAAGTCCAAAAGAGAGTGGCTGGTAAAATCAATGCTGTCCATTACACAATAAAGAGCTTCACCAGCGCTTATCCCGTATTTCTGCTTGATATACTGTCTCATAAGGGTGGTCTTTCCCACACCTCGCGAGCCTCGTATAGCCACAAGTTGTTTCTCCCAGTTGATAGTGTTCATCGTTTCGCGAATAATATCTGTAGGTACTTGCGAAATCAACATCTTGTGTTTTCTAAACAAACTTTCCATTGTTTTTTGGTTTTTAAATTTTTTGCAAAGATACAAAAGATTATTGGAATAACCAAATTTTATTGAATTTTAGTTAGTTCGTTAACCATTTTCCTATGTCTTTCGGTTAATGCAATAACCTTTTTTTTTGAGGGATGAAGTGTTGCAATAATATAAACAATTATATAAAAGGGAAAAATAAAGTACAATAATGCTCTCGGAGATAATAAGAAAAGTCCAGTGGACTTTTCGATAACGAAGTGGAGAACAAATCACTCTCATAGTTGGTTATTTTTTATTCTTAATTGAAAAAAAATTGCATAATTCAAAATAAAAGCGTACCTTTGCAGAAAAATTGTGGCCATTATCCACAATCATCTATATGAACGAATACACCCGCGTATGAAACGAGGCAAGCGTATATGCAGTGAACTTAAGGCTATTCGTCGGAAGATAGCCGACGAGAACGGTATCAAGATGGACATCCCCGAATGTACTTATACGGGCGATTGTCGTGGCACCTGCCCCCGTTGCGAATGGGAAGTACAGTACTTGGAAAAAAATATTTTCGAACGTCTGAGGCTCGGCAAAATTGCAACCATTTCCGGCATAGTACTCGGACTGTCATCGTGTGGCGGCAATGCCGATACACAATTGATACAAGCCTCTGGCGACAGTGTATCATACGATATTGAGAATGTGAAACAAGGCGATTCATTTCAACAGCTTGATGAGGATGATGATGATTGGTATGCAGGTGTTGTTGTGCCTGAGGATTACAAAGAAGAGCCTCCACCGCCTCCACCGCCAGAGATGTATAACGAATCTCTCTAATTCTTCTTTTTTGTCGAGTCACTGTTGAGTGAGCCCCTTTTCCGTTATCCACATTGCTCTGTTCACTATTCACTCATCACTATTCACGATTTTTTCGTATATTTGCAATTTGTCAAACTATATCCCGAAAAAGGGGTTATGGTTTGCATATTGTTGAATATTAGTAAAATACGTAATAACTATCGGTATGAACAAAAAAGTAATTCTGTTGTCGTTGGCCGTTCTGCTCGGCCTCTCGGCGGTGGCACAACGTATGCCCAAAGGCTCAAAGTATTGGATTAGAGGCAGCTACACTCTTTCTGTGGAAAAAGGCAAATGGGTGGGGAAACTCTACGACCTCGAAAGCAAAAACATCGAATTTGCCAAGACCGACACCCTGCGCGGCACGGCTATAGAGGACAACTACCAGCGTTTCGTGTTCCGCGACGTGAAATGCGAACAAGATCTGAGCGAGAACGGTCCCGGACTGAAGTTCTACAAAATGACATCCACCGGCTGGGAACCCGACAGCGAGGTGAAAAACGCCAAACTCGACAACATGGCCACGAGCGACATGGTGGTGGTGCTTACCCTCGACTGCAGCAACTCGCTGGGAAACAATTTCAACGATGTGAAACAGAGTGCCATCAACTTTATCAACATACTGGAAAAAGCCTGTCCCGAAGGTAATGTAAAACTCGGCGTTGTGGCTTTCAACTCAATGAGTTATGCCGACAATAACACCATGGAAATCAAGCCGCTCACCGCTGCCAACAAAGAAAAACTCAACACTTTCATCACCAACCTGCAGATGGGCAGCAACACAGCCCTTTACTACTCCATCGACAAGGCAAGCCAGATGATAGAGAAATACGCCACACGCAACTACCGTGAAGGCAGCGAGGTGTACGAGGGTGCCGTAATAGTTTCGTTTACCGATGGTTACGACAACGCCTCCATCGACGCCAAGCTCGGCACCAAGGGCGTGGATTTCGATAATCCTTATTTCAAACACGTTAATAAAATTGTCCGCGAAAAGACTATAAACGGCAAACAGTTAGAGAGTTACCTCATAGCCATCAACAGCGACGACGCCGATTCGAAGGAGAACGGCAAATTCGCCCGTCTGCTGAAAGGTGTTTCGTCGAAGGACGATAACTTTATGATGGCCAAGGACTTCAATGAGGTGGACCAGAAATTCCGCGAGATGGGCGAGTCGCTGGTGCGTCGTTGGGAAAACCTCGTGTGCATAGTGCCTCCCGCCCACGAAGGGCAGGTGTGCTGGGTGCTTGGCAGCGCCGCCACTCCCGCACCTGCAACCAAAAGCAAATCCACTCATTCCCATTCCGACGACCCGCATTTCGTGGGCGTTAATGCCGGTTTCGGACTTTCGTTCAACACCGATTTGGACCATTATGTAGTGTATATCGGCGGCGAGGCGGCAGTGCGTATCAACGACAAGGTTATGGGCGGCGTGTATTTCAGCACAAATACCCTTTTAGACCTCTCTTTCGGACCTTTGGCCATTGTCAATCTTGGCGGACACGACTTTATGTTCGGCGCCGGCTTGACTTACCGTCCCGGTCTGGAATACACAGGCTACACCAAATCGTGGGAACCGCTGAATCTGCGCGCCGGTATGGTGTGGGATAAGGTCTATGTATTCCTCAGCGGCGGACTCGGCTACAGCAACAACAAAAACCGCTCCACCGTGGCAATTCACGTGGGATACAGATTTTAGTTTATAATTTACAATTTACAATTGACAATTAACAATTAGTTTGGAATTCCGAAATAAGAAATAAATCAGTTCCGAACTCCGAGTTCCGAACTCCGAATTAAAAAATAACTTTCAATTTTCAACTTTCAATTTTAAATTTAAAAGATGACTTCAAACGAGATAAGACAGAAATTTCTTGAATTTTTCCAATCGAAACAGCATCACATAGTGCCGTCGGCTCCGATGGTGATTAAAAACGACCCGACGCTGATGTTCACCAATGCGGGGATGAACCAGTTTAAGGACATTTTCCTTGGCAACGCTCCGGCGCAATACCCCCGTGTGGCCGACTCGCAGAAATGCCTGCGCGTGTCGGGCAAGCACAACGACCTCGAGGAGGTGGGACACGACACCTACCACCACACCATGTTCGAGATGCTCGGCAACTGGTCGTTTGGCGACTATTTCAAAGAGGACGCCATCGCCTACGCTTGGGAGTTCCTCACCGAAGTGATGAAAATCGACAAGGAAAACCTTTATGTGACGGTGTTCGGCGGCGACCCGAAAGAGGGCCTCGACAAAGACATGGAGGCTTACAATTTTTGGAAACGCCATATCGCCGAAGAGCGCATCCTCAGCGGATCGAAAAAAGACAATTTCTGGGAAATGGGCGACCAAGGTCCTTGCGGACCCTGCTCCGAAATACATATCGACCTGCGCAGCGACGAGGAGAAACAGAAAATCGCCGGCAAGGACATGGTGAACAAAGACCATCCGCAAGTGATTGAAATTTGGAACCTTGTGTTTATGCAATACAACCGTCTTGCCAACGGCACACTGGAGCCGCTCAAGGCCAAGCATATCGACACCGGCATGGGTTTCGAACGTTTGTGCATGGTTATTCAGGGCAAGAAGTCGAACTACGATACCGATGTGTTCCAGCCTCTTATTCAGGAACTTGCAACCAAGTCGGGCAACGTGTACGGACAAAACGAACAAAACGACATAGCCATGCGCGTGTGTGCCGACCACCTGCGTGCCGTGGCTTTCTCCATCGCCGATGGACAGCTGCCGTCCAACGCCAAGGCCGGCTACGTGATTCGCCGAATCCTGCGTCGCGCCGTGCGTTACGGATACACCTTCCTCGGTTTCAAAGAGCCGTTTATCAACACTTTGGTGCCTAAGCTGGTCTCCCAGATGGGAATGCAGTTCCCCGAACTTGCCAAGCAACAGGATGTAATTCAGCGTATTATACTCGAAGAGGAGCAGTCGTTCCTGCGCACTCTGTCCAACGGCATAGTGAAATTCGAGAACTACATAGCCAAAAACAGCGGCAACGTCATCGACGGTGCTTTCGCCTTCGAGCTGTTCGACACCTACGGTTTCCCCATCGACCTTACTCAGCTGATGGCTGCCGAAAAGGGCTGGACAGTGGATATGCAAGGCTTCCAAAAAGGTCTCGATGAACAGAAACAACGCTCGCGCAACGCCGCCGCCGTGGATACCGACGACTGGGTGGAGGTTCACGGCGAACAGGAGGAGAAATTTGTCGGTTACGACACCCTTTCGGCTGAAATTCAGATTGTTAAATACCGTAAGGTGAAGACCAAGGACAAAGAATTTTTCCAACTCGTTTTCGACCAGACACCTTTCTACGGTGAGAGCGGTGGTCAGGCTGGCGACAAAGGTTTGATTTTCAACGACAACGAGAAAGTCTCCATTTTCGACACCAAGAAAGAGAACAACCTTATCATACATCTGGCCAAAGAGTTGCCGCACGACGTGTCAGCTTCGTTCACCGCACAGGTGGATGCCGCAAAACGTCGCAACACCGAGAACAACCACACCGCCACACACCTGTTGCACAAAGCTCTGCGTCAGGTACTTGGCACTCACGTGGAACAGAAAGGCTCCTCGGTTGACGACAGCCGTCTGCGTTTCGATTTCTCGCATTTCGCAAAACTCACCCCCGAACAGATTTTGGAGGTGGAACGTCTTGTAAATGAGGATATTCGCAAGAACATACCTTTGGAGGAACACCGTTCCATGCCGATAGCCGAAGCCCGCAACCTCGGCGCCATGGCATTGTTCGGCGAGAAATACGGCGAGTTCGTGCGTGTGGTGAAATACGGCGACTCAGTGGAGTTCTGCGGCGGCACACACGTCTCCGCCACGGGCAACATAGGCAGTTTCAAGATTGTTTACGAGACCGCCATCGCCGCCGGCATGCGTCGTATCGAGGCCATTACGGGACGTTATGTGGAACAGCAGTACGACGAGATGCAGCACCAGCTCGAAAGTCTGAAGGAGATGCTCAAAGCCCCGAAGGACCTCGTGGCCGCAATCCAGAAACTGATTGACGAAAACGCCGGTTTGCGTACTGAGATAGCCGATTTCCACAAGAAAGAGGCCGCCGCTCTGTGCAAGAACTTGGAAGCCAAGCTCTCGCAGACCAACGTGCTTGTTGAGAAAATCGATGGCGATGTCAACCAACTGAAAGACAATCTTTTGGACTTGCGTGCCAAGAATCCCGACAAAGCCATAGTGATAGGCAGCGTGGCAGGCGGAAAACCCGCTGTTATGGTGGTTTTGGGACAGGCTCTTGTGGATGCAGGCAAAAACGCCTCCAACATCGTCCGCACCGCCGGCAAGGAGATGCAGGGCGGGGGAGGAGGACAGCCGTTCTTCGCCACGGCTGGCGGCAAAAATCCCGACGGCCTCAACAAGGCACTAGAAGTGGCGAAACAGTTGATAGTTGAGGATTAGTTGTCAGTTGTCAGTTGTCAGTATTCAGTGGTCAGTAGAGCCCTGAAGGGGTGAAGAAAAGTCCAGTGGACTTTTCGATAGCGACCAACGGGAGCGAAGAAATGAGCCCCATAGGGGCGACAGACACTAGGCGGGGGTGAAGAAAGGTTCAGTGAACCTTTCGATAGCGAAGCGGAGAACCCACAGCCCCCGTATAAAGACCAACCCCCAACTATTGAGCCCTGAAGGGGCGACACGATTTGAATCGATAAGCAATGTTAATAAAACCGAAGCTAGATAAAATTTACAAGATTCCCTATATTTCGCAAGCCGAAGGCGAGCAGGAGAATAAAAAAGATTTACAGAAATAATAAAGTAGGGACGCACTGCGTGCGTCAGATAGTTGAAATATTTAATAAACTGTTTATGATGAAGTCGCGAGTATTGTCGTTTATTATTGCAATATTTTGTATTGCAGGAACTTATGCCCAGAATTACGAGCCTGAGATTCCAACGCCGCGTCCCAAGATAGGTTTGGTGATGAGCGGTGGAGGAGCCAAGGGCGCTGCGCATATCGGTGTGCTGAAAGCCCTCGAAGAGCTGGGCATCCCCATCGACTATATCGTGGGAACGAGCATGGGCTCCATTATGGCGGGGATGTACTCCGTGGGCTACACTGCCGACGAACTCGACACGCTTATTTCCAACCTCGACTGGAGCGTGATACTGAGCAACGATGGCAAATGGAACACAACCACTTACGAGGAGAAACGACGTAAGGAGAAGTTCCTTTTCTCCATCCCGTTCCAAGGCGGCATCATCAACCCGAAATTCGACGAAGTAAAGAGCACCGCGCCCAACCAGGGCTACCGCCTGCTTAGCGAGATGCCGTCGGGCGTGATAAACGGCCATAACGTGATGGACCTCTTCAAAAGTCTTACCGTGGGCTATCATGGCGATGTTAATTTCGACTCGCTGCCGATACCCTTTGCCTGCGTTGCCGCCGACATCACCCGCAACAAGGAGGTGGTGCAGCGCTCTGGCGATGTGGCCGAGGCTATCCGTGCCAGCATGGCAATTCCCGGTGTCTTTGCGCCTGTGTATAAAGGCGATACGGTGCTCGTTGACGGCGGCGTGGCCAACAACTATCCCGTTGATGTGGCAATAGATATGGGTGCCGACATCATCATCGGTGTGCATCTTGCCGAAGACCTTCATCCCGCCGAGGAGCTCGACAATCTGTTGGGCGTTTTCGGCCAGCTGTTCAGCATTTTGCTCGACAAAAAGATTCAGGAAAACAAAGATCGTACCGATTTTATGATCTATCCCAATGTTGATGGGTACAACATGCTCAGTTTCAGTAAGAAAAACATCACCAGCCTGATAGAGAACGGCTACAGGGCGGCAATGGAGCAGAAGGACTATCTGCTTTCGCTTCGTGCGATGCTCGACAGCTGCGGCTACGACCCTGCCGATAAAATAATTTCTCCCGAACGCAAGGCCCGCAACGTGAATACCGACCATTTTGCCATCGACAGCATCAGATTTGTCGGAGCCTCTTCGGCATACAAGTCGATGCTGCGAAATGTTATAGGCGGCCAAATCAAGGAGAAGACCTGTATTCAGGGAAGTGCGATACGCGATGCCGTGTCGTCGCTGTACTCCACTTCGATGTTCGAAACCGTTGATTACCAGTTGCTTGGTTCCGAAGAGCCTTACGATTTGGTTTTCTACCTCAAACCCAACTCATCGCACTCTTTGAGTGTGGGAGCGCGGTTCGACCTCGAGGAGTGGGCTCAGGTGCTGCTCAATATCATGTTGAACCGCTACCGTCTCTACACTCCGAAAATCTCATCAAGCATCATACTCGCCATCAACCCCTCCATAGATTTGGATATGTCGTACCCCCTTGGCACCAACTACAAAGTGGGACTTTACGACATGTTTTCGGGCAACAATTACCGTATGTTCGGACAGGGCTCGGTGCTGCGCGACATCAATTATAACTACAACACGCTGAAACTGTATATGTCCACTTCGTCGTTCCGCAATTTCAACATCGAGCTGGGAGCCAAGATGGACAACTTCATCGTGAAATCGTTCACCCCGCAGGATGTGCTCTACACGGGTAGCTACACAATGCCTACCTCAAACTTCTTGAATGCTTTTATAAACGCCGAGGTCAACCCGATGAACAATGCCGATATGACTTCCAATGGGGTGAATATCAGGTTTATGGGTAATTACTATTTTCTTAGTTCGTTGTCCGATTTCTACCATTTCGCCTCCGTACAGCTGAATTTGAGCGGCGTTTTCCCCATCACCCGCACCACACAGATGAACGCCGCTTTCTACGCCCGTTCGCTGTTTTCGCGCGAGGTTCCGGCTATCTACGGCAACGTGATGGGAGGCATGAACGAGAGTCGCTACGTGGAACACCAGATACCATTTATAGGTATGAACTACGCCGACTTTTTCGACAAAAACCTCACCGTGTATCGTATTGATGTGCGACAAAAACTCTTTGAAAGGCAGTATCTTACTCTTTTGGCCAACTATGCCGTGTATTGCCACGACATACGCGACTATTTCTCAGGAAGCAAAGATGCGTTTGGCATAGGCCTGAGCTATACCTATGACATACCTATCGTGGGCCCCGCCACAGTGCTGGCACAATGGTCGAACTACACCAAGAGCGTGAGCTGGATGTTTAGCCTCGGATTCTACTTCTAAAAAATGAGCCGTTAGTCTCAATAATGTATTTATGGAAGTTGATATGGGTGTATAGTATATGCGAAAGAAATTATACCTTTTTTTTGCGGATGGACTGAATGTCCATTATTGTTGTGTAGCAATCTTGTAGGTAAAGATAACAAACTCAAAACTTCAAACTCTTTTTCAGTGCCATTATCCTGTCGTACGACTCGTGTATGCGTTTTTCAGGGATGGTGCCGTCCTTAACCTTCTCGGTGATGATGTCGATGGCTTTGGAGGCAATCTCCGGGTCGTAGGTATCGCCGTTGTTGGAGAGACAGAGAATGTCGGCGCCGGCGAGTATGGCGCGTGTTAATATGGTGTCGAATGAATATTCCTTCATCATGGCTCCCATGGCGAGGTCGTCGGTAACTACCACGCCTTTGAATCCCAGTCGTTTACGCAGATGTCCTGTGATCACTTTCTCCGAAAGGGTGGCAGGCCAGTCCTTGTCCAACTTGCTGTTGTACACGTGCGAAGTCATCACCAGATCAACCACGTTGTCCTTTATCAGTCTGCGGTAGGGGATTAGTTCTTTGTCGCTCCATGTTTCGCTTACGTCGGCGATGCCGAGGTGGGTGTCGCTGTCGGAGCTGCCGTGTCCGGGGAAGTGTTTTACGCACGACAGCACGCCATGTCTTTTGTGTGCCGTAATCCAAGCCTTGGCGTGACGTGCCACCTCTTCTGGCGAGGAGGAGAAGCTGCGTCCCAGCTTGCCGATGATGGGACAGTCGGGATTCACGTCAACATCGGTGCAGGGCGCGAAGTTGAGGTTTATCCCCAGCTGTTTCAGTGTCTTGGCCGTAAGATTCGACCAATATGCGGTGCTGTCGGTGTTGCCCGAGGCTGCCATCTGTTTGGCCCCCGCAAAAGTCGGGAAACCGTATTTCTCTTTCAGTCGCGACACTTTGCCGCCCTCTTGGTCGATGGCTATCAGCAGTTTCTCGTCGTTGAGGGCCTGCAGGTCGGAGCAGAGTTTCTTCAGCTGCGAGCGTGAGGTTATGTTGCGCGGACGCTTGTGCGACGGAGCGTCGTATTCGAACAGTATCACTCCACCAATCTTCAACTCCTTGATATCGTTATAGATATGGTTTTCTTTAGTCAGCGTGGTGCCGCGGAAACCCACCATCAGCATCTGGGCAATCTCAGTCCGCAGCTGACTCTCCGGCACGGTGAGTTCCACCTTCTGCGAGTGGCACGAAAACGTCGTGGCAACAATCGCCGCAATGGCGAAAAACTTTGTAAGTGTATGTTTCATTTTTCAGTGAACTGTGAAATGTGATTAGTGATTAGACCTTCAACCTTAGTCTTTTGACCTTTGACCAAAAATTTTCAACTTTCAATTTTCAACTTTCAATTTTTATCGTGTGTACGGCGGTAGCGAGATGTCGGCGAAGTCGTTGTTCAGGTATTTGAAATAGCCTGCTATTCCTACCATTGCCGCGTTGTCGGTGCAGAACTGCTTTTTTGGCAGGAACACCTTCCAGAGGTGCTTTTGTCCGAGTGCTGTCAGCTGGTCGCGGAGGTACGAGTTGGCCGAAACGCCTCCTGCCACTGCCACCTGACGTATGCCTGTCTTATGCATGGCTTTGGTGAGCTTTTTCAGCAGGAAGGAGACGATGGCGTGCTGTATCGAAGCGCAGAGGTCGGCTTGGTTTTCGGCTATGAAGTTGGGGTTAGAGGCTAGCTGGTCGCGGAGGAAATAGAGGAACGATGTCTTTATCCCGCTGAAGCTGTAGTTGAAGTCGGGGATATTGGGCTGCGCGAAGGTGAATTTCAGCGGGTCGCCGTCCTTGGCCAGACGGTCTATCACGGGTCCGCCCGGGTAGCCGAGGTCCATAATTTTGGCGGCTTTGTCGATGGCTTCGCCTGCCGCATCGTCGATGGTGTTGCCCAAAATCTCCATGTCGAAATAGTCGCGCAGCAGTATTATCTGTGTGTGTCCTCCCGACACCAGCAGGCAGATAAAGGGGAACTGCGGCACTTCGCTGTCGTCGTTCTCTTTGATGAAATGCGACAGCACATGGGCTTGCAGGTGGTTCACCTCTATCAGCGGTATGCCCATGGCCTGTGCGAAACTCTTGGCAAACGACACTCCCACCAGCAGCGAGCCCAGCAGTCCGGGACCGCGGGTGAAGGCCACCGCATCGATTTCGTTTTTCATCACGCCGGCGTTGCGTATGGCGCCGTCGACCACGGGTATGATGTTCTGTTGGTGCGCACGTGAGGCCAACTCCGGCACCACGCCTCCGTATTGGCGGTGCACTTCCTGACTGGCTATGGTGTTCGACAGCAGACGGTCGTTGCGCAGCACGGCGGCCGAGGTGTCGTCGCACGACGATTCAATGGCGAGTATTGTTGGCATTTTGTTCGGGCGTAAAACTATAAAAAAAGACAGGCAGACGGCCTGTCTTTTTTTACGATAAGTAAATCATTAATTATTTACCGAGGTTTTTCAGAGCGTCGGTAGCGGCTTCGGAAGCGGCTTGGGCACCAGCTTTAACAGCTTTGTTGGTAGCGTCTTTGGCAGCTTCGTTTACTTTACCCTTGATGCAGCGGTTGTACTCGGCTTTCATTTCAGCTTGGAAATCAGCGTCGTCTTTGTAAGCTGCGTAGGTCTGGTCGAGGATAGCTTGGAAGCATTTCTCAACAGAAGCGGCGTCGGTTTTGTAGCAGTTGCATTTTGCCTGGCCGGCTTCGCGGGCTTTGCTCAGAATTTCTTCTTTGCTGGTTGCAACAGGAGCAGCGGCTTCGGGAGCAGGAGCTTCTTCAGCGGTTACTTCTTCGGTAGCTGTGGTGTCTTCTTCAACAGCTTCAGCATTGTTGTTACCGCAGGAGAACATCATACCTGCAACAAACAGTGCGCTTCCTAAAAATAATGTTACTTTTTTCATTGTGTTTTAATGTGTTAGTTTATTTTTTGATTATTTTTTTCGTGATGCAAAAATAATGATATTTTTTTATGTGTGCAAAAAAAAATGCTATTATTTTAATTTATTTTGCAACAAACTGAGTGTTAATGCGTTATCTTATTCTGTCGGCGGCACGTACTTTCATCTCGTCGCGACGGATGGCGCGTTGGGCTATCACTATCAGAACGATGGTAATCAGTGGCACGTAAGTCCCTATTGAATAGGTGGTTGCAACGGCGCCGAGGTTGGCAAGTACCTTTTCCCCGTCGGGGATGGTGGAGAGGAACATCAAACCGATATACAGCAGGTTGACAAGTGCCAGAAACGACACAAACCTCATCTGGCGTATGCGGTTTTTGTACATGAAAATGCTCACCAAAGTGCCGATGCCGAGGATGATTGCGAGGGCCATGAGCAGAATGGAGTTTTGTGGCATAAAAGATTTGCTGAGGTCTCCAATCTCAGAGCCTTCGGAAGGACCGCTCTTTTTTATAAGGTTAAGTTCCGAAGTTGTAATGTTTCCTACGCTGTCGGTTGCCTCATAGGTGGCTGTGGGGAAAAGGAAAAGAAGCACAAATCCCACAAGGGCGAGCACCAGAAGGAATGATTGAATGCGTTGTATCATAATGTTTTACGTTTATTTTTGTGACGGTTTTTCAGTTGGCAAATTTACGAAAAAAAACAATGTGCGGGACAAAAATCTTGCTTGGTGTGGTAAGTGGCTGTGAAAAAGCCATTTACAGCAGTTTTTGAAACACTTCCACATCCTCGTACTTCCCGTTTTCGAAATACCAGTCCTTTTTTGTCCCGGTGTGCGCGAAGCCGCATTTTTCGAACAATCGCAGCGAAATGTCGTTCTGTGAAAGGATTTCGGCGCAGAGCTGGTGCATCTGCAGGTGTTTCTTGGCATAATTGCAGAGAGCCACAAGGGCCGAAGTGGCGTATTGCTTGTTGCGGAAGGCCTTGTCTATCAATATCCCCACCTCGGCACGGTGGTTGAAAATGTCGATGTTGAACAGGTCGATGCAGCCCACGGTATGTCCGTCGGACTCTATCACGAGCCGCAGCTCTTTGGAAGTTTGTATGTCGAAGCGTTGCGACTCTATAATATATTGTGTAAGCACGTGCTTGGAAAAGGGCGCGTAGGTGTTGCTCGTGGTCCACAGCGTTTCGTCGTTTTCCCAGCGGTACATGCTCTCAATGTCCTCAGGTTCAAGGGCTCGCAGGTGTATTGATGCCATTTTTGTAGTGTTTTTTGTTTTTGCAAAGGTAGCGAAAATAACTGATTTTGCAAAAAAAACTGGTTCGAGAGGGATGTCGAAAAATATGAAAAAATGCTAATTATTGTTATAAAAAAATGAAAACTAAAGAATTATTTTGTAAAATGAAATAATAAGTGTAAATTTGCAAAATCAAAAATGTGATAAATATTTACACAAGTATTTGATACATAGTTCGATATATAATAATAACAAAGCGAAAAGATATAAATAGTGATGAAAAAAATACTTTTTTCAAGTCTGATAATCATAATATTTTGCTCCTGTAGCAAGGACTTGTTCAATGATCCACAGGTTTTATACCGTGCCGGTGTAAAGCGTTGTATTTCAGCCGATGCCACTCTTCCAATCGCCGACAAGGCTTATTTTGATTATGCCGATGCTTTCAAAGTGAAATGGTCAGCGGGCGACAAACTCAATGTCAACGGAATGTATATTGACGAAAGCGGCATGGGAGGCGGTGTGGATGCTCGTTTCGAAGGAACTACATATGGTATCAGTTCCATCTCAGATCCAACCAAGGAGATTTATTGGGCTGTTTATCCCACCACTTTGGCAGGGGATTACGTCAGCGAAATACCCGAAGAGTTTCAGGAAACTTTGCTAACGGTATCATTGCCGGTAGTGCAAACCTTCAATTCTGACGTTCGCCCGCTTAACGGTTACAACTATATGGCGGCTTATGCGTCGATAGAGCCGGGAACACAGCCGCATTTCTATATGAAAAACCTATGCACAGTGTTGCGTATCACTCTTACGGCTGCTACCAGTGCATCCAACACCCACGCCAGCCGCCTGGAGTTTACGAGCACAACCTCCAAATTGTCGGGCGACTTTGATGTGGACAATACCTTAGACTTTACCAACGACGCTTCCGCCATCGGCAGTCTCTACGTCTCCCTCTCCGACGGTACAAACAGTTACATCGACATTGCCGGCGGTGCCGTGGTTTATGTGCTTTTGCCAGCCATCACTTCGGGCAACCTCACATTGAAAATATACAATACCGACGAAAAATGTACCACAAAGAAAATTTCTTCGCTCACAACTGTAAGAAACCACGTATATAACACATCGATAAGCGGTATCTCATTCGATGAGGATCATCCGGCGCTGTTCAGCATAGATCCTCTGCATAAAGTCACCTTCTCGCCCGGCAATCTGCAGTGGAGTTACACCAATGGAGGAACCACAGCCACTTCACATGCTGTCGCTGGAGGCGGTACAGAAACGGGCATATTCCGTTTTGCCGAGCACCAGTGGAATTTTGTTGGCGATCTTACCGATGGTAATGTATATGGCGAAAATGGCGATCCTACTGCCAAGTGCAGCAATACAAAGCATAATCACAGCTATAAGGGTTGGTTAGACCTCTTTGGCTTTGGAACAAGCGGGTGGAACAGCGGCACCTATAGCTACAGTCCTGGGTCGAAGAGCACAAATGACGTAGACTATCGTCCGGGACTCGATTATACCAACAATCTCACAGGGGCTTATGCCTATGCGGACTGGGGAATTAACAACGAAATCTACAATCCGTCAACGGGAGTTACCGACGCCCCGGGCACATGGCGCACCCCGACCAACGACGAGTGGGTTTATCTGTTCACACTGCGTTCCACACCATCGGGGGCACGTTATGCCAAGGCTATTGTGAACGGCGTCAAAGGGTTGCTGTTGTTCCCCGACGACTGGGATCCTGACATTTATACGATTAATAGTGTGAATATAGGTGCGGTAGATTACACTGTCAATGTTATCACACTCTCTGATTTTCAGCTGTTGGAAGATAATGGTATGGTGTTCCTGCCTGCCGCAGGCAATCGTGTCGGCACAAACGTTAGTTATGTTCTTCGGAACGGATCCTATTGGTCGTCAACAAGTTATGACGAAAAAAATGCCCATGGTCTTTATTTTGGTGATGATGTAAAATATGGCGGTTTATTTGTGGGACCGGGACTCACACACGGAAGAAGCCACGGACGTACCGTGCGCCTTATACGCGACGATTTGTAAACGACAAAGATATGAAACATACAGAGGCCCGTTTTTGCGGCCTCTGTTTTTTTGTGTCAAAGGGAAGATATACGTGTGGTGGAAAAAAAGTTTTGTAATTTCGTAAAATAATCGTAAATTTGCAATTTCCAAATTATCAAAAAAAGAATAAAAAACAACATAATACAATGGCAAAAATATCGGAAACAGTAGGAGTAGGTGCTATCAATACAATTTCGCAAGGCACTGAAATTAAAGGTAATATAAAAGCCTCTGGAGATTTTCGTATGGACGGCACACTCGAAGGCGACATCGTTTTGGACGGCAAGCTGGTGGTGGGTGAAAATGGCAACGTGCGTGGCAATATTGTCTGTCAAAACGCCAACATCATAGGAAATGTGTGCGGCAATGTTACGGTGAAGGAACTTCTCTGCCTGCATGCCACCGCCGTGGTAAAGGGCGACATCGTTATAAATAAGCTCTCCATCGAGCCCGGCGCACAGTTCGTGGGTACCTGCAAGATGTATCAGGATATGCCTTCGGACAGATATAGCTATTCCGAGCCCGAACCCGTAGTCGAAAACAGCGAGAACTAACATTTCCCGCTTTCGCCGATGTCCGACGACAAAAACAAGAAATCGCCTCTGCGCAGCTACGCCGAGTACTCGGGACTTGGCCTCGAACTGGTGGCCATAGTGCTGGTGTGCGTGTTTATCGGCGTGAAGCTCGACGAATGGGTGCCGCTGAAATTCCCGCTTTTCACCCTGTTTTTCGTCGCCGTGGGACTGGCAGGCTCCATAGTGGTGCTGATTAAGCGTACAAAAAAATAACCGAACGATGGAAAAACTGTTCCAACAGTGGGCAGGCGAGCCCTGCATCGAAGTCGAACCCATCTCGGCGCACGGCTCGGCACGCAAATACTACCGTCTGAAAGGCAAACGCCAGACCTGCATCGCCGCCGTCAACGACGACGTGCGCGAAAACGAGGCCTTTTTCTACTATTCCGACTTCTTTTGGGAAAATAAAGTCGCCGTGCCCGAACTCTATGCCATCTCCCCCGACCGCAAGACTTATCTTCAGCTGGATTTGGGCAACCGCACCCTCTACGACCTCGTTGTGGAGAAACGCAATGCCGGACTTGGCTTCGATGATGAGTTGGAGAAGATGTACAAGCTTGCTATACAAGGACTTGTGCGGATGCAGAAACTTGGCGCGTTGATCGACTTCTCCCACGCCTATCCCCGTGAGGCTTTCGACCGGCAGTCGATGCTGTGGGACCTCAACTATTTCAAATACGACTTCCTGAAACTCGCACATATCCCCTTCGACGAACAGCTGTTGGAGGACGATTTCCAACATTTCGCCGACGAGCTTTCGGCTTGCGACAGCAACTATTTCCTCTACCGCGATTTCCAGTCGCGCAACTTAATGATATTAGCCAAAATGGTTTGGTTCATCGACTATCAGGGCGGACGCCAAGGCTCGCCATACTACGACATCGCCTCGCTGCTCTACGACGCCAAGGCCGAAATCCCCGACGAGGTGCGGCAGCGTCTGGCAAAATATTTCTACTCTCAGCACGACAAAAAAATCGCACCCACATACGAATCCTTCCAACACACCTTCAATAAATTCGTGCTGCTGCGTATAATGCAGGCCATGGGTGCCTACGGCTACCGCGGTCTGTACGAAGGCAAGGAGCATTTTGTGAAAAGCATAGCCCCGGCCCTCGGCAATTTGGCCACTCTTTTACAGGATACGTCGTTGCTTTTGGAGACTCCCGAGCTGTGCCGTGTGTTGCAATCGCTGCTAGAGAGCGAGGAGCTGAAAAGCATCATGACTGCGGCCAACGGCACTCCGCTCACCGTTACGGTGAACAGCTTTTCGTACAAACGCGGGCTGCCTAACGACAAAAACGGCAACGGCGGCGGCTTTGTGTTCGACTGCCGCGCCCTGCCCAACCCCGGACGCTACCCGCAGTACCAATGTTACACCGGCAAGGACCAGCCCGTGATAGAATTCCTGCAAAAGGAACCTGAGGTTGAGGAATTTATCCAAAACGCCGCCAAGATGGTGCTGAACTCCGTAAGACGCTATCAGCAACGGGGTTTCGCCAACCTGCAGGTGAACTTCGGCTGTACTGGCGGACAGCACCGCTCGGTGTATTGCGCCGAACAAACTGCAAAAATCATCGCCGAACAGGCAGGTTGCAAGGTGGAAGTACATCATCTTGAGCAGGATTGATAAAATTAATGCGTTGAAAATCATCTATTTGAGATAAAAGTTTAAAAAAATAACGGCTCGCAGGCCAAAAATTGAAAAAAACTGCGTATATTTGCACAACAAAAATAAAAGAAAAAAAAGTATAAAATAAGTATAACACAAAGAATAACAAAATGAAAGCAGGAAAAGTTATTGGAATAGTCCTAATCGTGCCAATTGTTATTTTGGCCATTTTGGTTTATATGAGTATAATAACCCCCATGCGTTTTGAGGACGAGTGCAACGCCCGTCGCGACGCTTGTGCTGAGAAACTCAAAGCCATCCGTACTTTGCAGGAAGCCCACAAAACCGTTTACGGCCGTTATGCCGCCGATTTGGATTCCCTCGTCATCGACTTGCAGCAGGGCAAACAGCCTGTGGTTAAGAAACAGACTCTTGGCGAAATACCCGAAGATATGACAGAGGCCGAAGCTATGAAACAAGGCCTGATGCGTCGTGATACAGTGTATATGAACCCCATCCAGAAACTGAGAGATGAGAAAAAACTCTATAAAGTTACTATGCAGGGCGACACCGTTGATTTCACCGACCAGGAGCTGCGTGAACTCAAATACGTCCCCGTGAAAGCCAAAGAGGGTGAACCCCGTCTGGAATTCACCTCCAATGCCGGAATGGTGGAACGTGGCGGTTTCCAAGTGCCTGTGTTCGAGGTTAAAGTGGACCTTATAGACCTGCTCTGGGATCTCGACGAACAATCCGTGATAAACAAGATTGCCGATATAGAACGTGTTTCGGGCAAATATGCCGGCTGGAAAGTCGGTAGCATGGACGAGCCCATCACCGACGGCAACTTCGAATAAAAACCAAAACTGATGTCGTACAAAGTAAATAGTTTTATTACTTCGGATACTCGTATCCAGGACGGCGACAAGAAATTATCCATTTGTCTTTCAGCAAATGGATTTTCTTTTTCCGTAATATCGCTCAGCGGCAAGTTGCTTGCCATCGGCGATGTGGATTGCGATACGCCCAAGTCGGTGGCGGCGGTGCTCATGCAGCTGCGCGAGATTTTCGGCAAACTGTCGTTGAATCTGCCGTTGTTCGCCGAAACGGAGGTCATAGAGCCTGTGGCGAAATTTACTCTGATTCCCGAACACCTTTATAAGAAAGGCACGGAAAGGCAGTGTCTCGAGTTGGTTTGCACTCTCGACCCGAAAGACGAAATCAAGGTGGAGTACTCCGAAAAGATGCAGGCCTACTGTCTGTTCGTTACCGACAGCATTATGGTCCCGGCATTGAAAATCCTTGCTCCCAAGATGAAACACCGCTGTCAGCACACCGTGCTTGCCGAAAGTTCGCATATTGCTGACAGGAGCAAGGGCAACCCCGTTATGGCTGCAAATCTGCGTCAGGGCTATATCGACGTGGCAGTGTTTTCGGAACAGCGTCTGCTGATGACAAATACCTTCTCCTGCACCTCCACGGCCGATGCTGAGTTCGTGATACTCAGTGTGATACGCAATATGCAACTGCGCAAAGATATGGCCGAAGTGATGCTTTCGGGACAGGTGGACAAAGAACGCTACCAGCAGATGCGTCCCTTCTTCGCCAAATTAGGCTTGAACACCGGCCGTCCCGTCGTCATCGATGACGATGCTCTTCGCCGTGTGCATATCTACAAATACGCCCTAACCATCAACTGACCTATGCGTATCATCAGCGGAACCCTTAGAGGCCGGCGCATAGAGCCCAAGGAGGAGCTTCCGGTGCGTCCCACCACCGACATGGCCCGCGAGAGCCTGTTCAACATCCTCAACAACTACGTGGATTACGAGGATTGTGCGGTGATGGACCTCTTTGCCGGCACGGGAGCCGTGTCGCTGGAGTTCGTTTCGAGGGGTGCCAAGGAGGTTACCGCTGTTGAGATAAATCCCAAGTGCGTGGACTTTATGAAAAGCTGCGCACAGAAATTCGGTGTGGAGAACATGCACGTGGTGCGCGCCGACGTGTTCGACCTGCTGAAACGCGCCTACAAGAAATTCGACATCATCTTCGCCGACCCGCCATACGCTTCGCCCGACCTGCCCAAGTTGCCCGACCTCGTTTTCGAGAAGGACATCCTGACCGACGACGGCATTTTCATCCTCGAGCATCCCAAGGAGCACAACTTCGAGGAGCACCCCCGTTTCTGGCAGCAGCGCCACTACGGCAAGGTGAATTTTACTTTCTTTGCAAAACAATTAGATTCAGACAAATAAATATTTCTATACCATGAAAGCAGTAGTTAAAACAAATTTCCATTTTCCAAAACAGAAAAGTCTCTACGTGGGTAAAGTGAGAGACGTTTACAATATCGACGACAAATATCTTGCCATGGTGGTTAGCGACCGCATCTCGGCATTCGACGTGGTGCTCCCAGAGGGCATCCCCTACAAAGGTCAGGTGCTCAACCAGATAGCCTCCAAGTTCCTCGACGCCACCGCCGACATACTCCCCAACTGGAAAATTGCCACCCCCGACCCGATGGTTACGGTGGGCTATTGCTGCGAGCCTTTCAAAGTGGAGATGGTGATACGCGGCTACCTTGCTGGCAGCTCGTGGCGCGAATACAAGGCCGGCAAACGCACTCTCTGCGGTGTGCCGCTGCCCGAAGGCATGGTGGAAAACCAGAAATTCCCCTCGCCCATAATCACCCCCACCACCAAGGCCGACGAAGGTCACGACGAGAATATCTCCAAGGAAGAGATTATCCGTCAGGGACTTGTGAGCAAAGAGGACTACGAACAACTGGAGAAATATACCTGCGCACTGTTTCAACGCGGTACCGAAATGGCTGCCAAACAGGGACTTATACTCGTTGACACCAAATATGAGTTCGGCAAAAAGGACGGAAAAATCTTCCTCATCGACGAGATACACACCCCCGACTCGTCGCGCTATTTCTATGCCGAGGGCTACGAAGAACGTCTGAAAAACGGCGAGAAACAGCGACAGCTCTCCAAGGAATTCGTGCGCGAATGGCTTATGGAGAACGGTTTCCAAGGCAAGGAAGGACAGAAAGTCCCCGAAATGACACCCGAATTCGTGAATCAGGTAACAGACAGATATATCGAGCTTTACGAGAAGATAGTAGGGGAGAAGTTCGTGAAATCAGAGTCTGACGACACCGCCAAACGCATCGAAACAAACGTTACAAACTTTTTGGAAAAACTGTGATTTTCTAGTCCGGAATTCGGAACGGAATTTCATTAATCACAGTTCACTGATAAACAATTAATAATATGAAAAACAATTTCTTTAAGATGGTGCTTGCCTCCGGATTGGGAGTGCTTTTGGCATCGGTGGTTTTCTCGATACTTTCGGGAATTATGATGGTTTTGTTTGTGTTGTCGTTGGGCAGCAGTACCGAAAAACCTGTCAAGAAACATTCGGTGCTTACCATCGACCTTTCCAAGCCTTTCACCGAAAGGGAAACCACCACCGTGGAATCACTGCTTTTCGACCAGAAGACAGTGGGTTTCAACACCATACTTGCGGCTATCGACAAAGCCGCCACCGACAAGAAGATAGAAGGTATCTACCTTAAAGACGGTCTTGCCTACAGCGCAGGCTGGGCCACCACGCAGGAGTTGCGCAACGCCCTGGCCAAGTTTAAGGAGGAGAGCGGCAAGTTCGTATATGCTTATTCCGACAGCTATTCGCAGAAATCGTATTACCTTGCCACCGTCGCCGACAGGATTTTCCTCAACCCCTCTGGAATGGTGGAGTTTACCGGCATTGCCGCCGAGGCGATGTTCATTAAAGACATGCTCGACAAACTCGACGTGAAGGTGGACCTTATCCGTCCCAACAGCAACGCTTTCAAGAGTGCCGGTGAGATGTACACCATGAACAAGATGAGCGAGGCCAACCGCGAACAGATACGCACTTACATCAAGAGCATCTGGAACGAAGTTCTGCCGCAGATGTCGGAGGCGCGTGACATCCCCGTGGATTCGCTCAACTATCTGGCCGACAATCTTTCGGCATTCATGGCTGACGACGCTTTCAACGCCGGACTTGTTGACGAGCTTGGTTTCGAAAACGATGTGAAAGAGCTTATGGTGGAGCAAATCGACAAGGTAAAATCCGTTTCCAAACTGAATTTTGTGAGTGTTTCTAATTATCCCACAGATAAAAAGATGTCGGGCAAGAAGATTGCCGTGGTTTATGCCGAAGGCGAAGTGCAGACTGGCAAAGGCTACGACGTGGGAGTGTATTCCACCAATATGGTGAAAGCTCTCGACGAGGCTGCCAATGACGATGACGTGCAGGCCATAGTGCTGCGCGTAAACTCCCCCGGCGGCGCAGTGCTCGCTTCCGAAGCCATCACCGACGCGGTGGTGCGTGCCAAGGAGAAAAAGCCCCTCATCGTTTCGATGGGCGACCTCGCAGCTTCGGCAGGGTACGAGATTTCGTGCTATGCCGACTACATAGTGGCGCAGCCCACCACCATCACCGGCTCGATAGGTGTGTTCGCCATGCTGCCGGAGATAGGCACCATGCTGAAAAACAAGATAGGCCTCACTTTCGACACCGTGAATACCAACCGTAACTCGTCGGCACTCTCCGTTATGCGTCCTCTCTCCACCGAGTCGAGGGCTTTGATGCAGAAAAACGTGGAGGATTTCTACAAAGTGTTCATCGGTCGTGTGGCCGAAGGCCGTGGCCTTGACGTGAATTATGTGGACAGCATCGCCCGCGGACGTGTGTGGACTGGTCGCGACGCTCTGGCGCTGGGACTGGTGGATACCCTTGGCGGCATCGACGTGGCATTGGCAATAGCCGCCGAAAGGGCAGGTATCACGAAATATTCCGTAAAAGTGTATCCCGAAGCCCCGAGCACCCTTATGGAGATGTTTAATATGACCGACGAGGATGCGCGCGCTAAAGTGCTGTTGCCCACTCAATACGGCAAATACCGCTTTTTCAGCGATATAGAGAAACTCTGCGACTCCGATCCGTTGCAGGCCCGTTTGCCGTATTACATCAATATGTAGCGATGAGGCCCAAGAAAGCCGTTGAACGTATAAAAGCCTTACGTGGAGGGACTTGCACCGCATTGGTGACGGGAGCCACCTCCGGTATGGGCTTGGAGTACGCCCGTCAGCTGGCTGCGTTGGGCTGCGACGTGCTGATAGTCAGCAACCAAGAAGAACGTCTGGAGCCTGTGGCCACCGACTTGCACACCCAGTTCGGGGTGCAGACATACTTTTTGTACAAAGACCTTGCATCGACAACCGCCGCACAGGAGGTGTTCGACTATTGTCGGCAGAACAATTTGGAAATCAATATTTTGGTTAACAACGCCGGGATGTTCTTTTTTGAGGAGCAGAGCGAACAGAACTTCGCCAAAGGCGAGAAAATGCGCCTTCTGCATATCGAAACACCCACCCGACTGACGTTGCTTTTCTCCGAAGAGATGAAGAAACGCCGTTGCGGATACATCCTCAACATGTCGTCGATGGCGGCCAAGATTCCCGCTCCGGGCTTGACTTTCTACGCCGCCACCAAAGCCTATCTGCGTAGTTTCACAAAGTCGATGTTTTTCGAGCTGAAACACTACGACGTGGGCATAACGGCAGTGTGTCCGGGCGCTGTGGCAACGCCTTTGTACAACCTCAGCGAGCAGAAACAGAAATTGGCAGTCCGTCTTGGCGTGATGCGTACCCCTCGGAGACTCGTTAAATCAGCTCTGCGAGCTTTGTTCTGCAAACGGCGGTGCGTAACGCCAGGATTTATCAACCACATAGCGCCGGGTGCGGTGAACGCCCTGCCACACTGGTGCGTGATGAAATTATGGAGAAAATTCAAATGAACAAAATAGCAAAGAAAACAGCGCTTGTCGCCGCTTTGTTGGCGTTTGTCGTGCAAACCCCGCTCTTTTCGCAGACCTTGAAACGTGTGTCGTACGGCGATTTCGAGCAGTGGATAGTTCGCGACATCGAGGAGTCGTTTCTGCTTGGCGGCAACACGCGTCGTATATACGACATCGGCAAAACGGACACCATCAAAGGCAATCAGGTGCTAAGGTCCACCTCTATCTGGGGCACTGCCAACGCCTATGCCAAAGTGGCGGGGGTGGTCAAGACAAGTGTCTCGGTAACGCCCGAAAAAGGTCCCACAGGATATTGCGTGAAGCTTGTGAACCGTCTTGCCTCGTGCAAAGTGATTGGTCTGGTGGACGTTGAGGTACTCGCAGGAGGAAGTATCTTCTGGGGACACAACATTGAGCCTATCAGCAACGTGCGCACCCCGTACAAAAATATGAACTGGGGTGTGCCCTTCACCCAAAGGCCCTCGGCGCTGGTTCTCGACTACAAGGCGAATATCTCGAAAAGCTGCATCATAACCCGTTGCACCAGCACCAGCAAATCCACCTACAAGGGCGACGACCCTGCCGAGATGTTCCTGATTTTGCAGAGTCGCACCGAGGACGAGAAAGGCAATATCACCGCCAAACGTGTAGGCACGGCGTGGACTTATATCAGACAATCCAGTCAGGGCTGGGTGAAGAACTTCCGCATCCCGATGATTTACGGCGATGCCTCTAAAACAGCAGGTTACAAACCCTATATGGGACTTATCGGCAAGGACCACGACCGCTGTTTCTACGCCAAGAACAAAAAAGGCAAGCTGGTGAAAATCGACGAGAACGCATGGGCCGAGGCCGATGCCAAACCCACTCACGCCATTCTGATGATAACCTCCACCAGTCAGGGAGCATACTGCGGCAATTTGGAGAACGTGCTTTGGGTGGACAATGTGCGATTGGAATATACAGAGTAAAGAATTATGACAGAAGAGGTTAGAATAGACAAGTGGCTTTGGGCGGTGCGGTTGTACAAAACCCGATCGCAGGCGGCAGAGGCGTGCAGGGCAGGCAAGGTGAAGCTTGGCGGCGTGCCGGTTAAGTCGTCGCACGACGTGAAAGTGGGCGAGGTGTACGAGATAACCATCGAACAGCTGCATAAGGTGGTGGAAGTGAAGGCGTTGCTCGGCAACAGGGTAGGGGCGAAGCTGGTCCCCGACTTTATGAACGACCTCACCCCCGCCGAGGAGTACGAGCGTATTCAGATGATACGTCAGTACAATTTCGAACGTCGCGACAGAGGCACGGGACGTCCCACAAAACGCGAACGCCGCGACCTCGACGAGTTCAAATACAACAATTAGCCATTTAACATACTGACATAAAGCGATTTTGGACTGTTTTACAAGATTTTGTTAAATCATGTAACGGTCGTAATATCAGATTGTTGGATTCCGCAGTAATTCAATGGTCTTTTTTTATGTGTTAATTTTGTGGAAATGTTTGATTGTTAGGGAAAAAAAACGTATATTTGCAATTTTATTCTGTTAAGTAAGATAGTCAATTCGTAGAGAAAATGGCGATAAAAGGAAGCAATAATTGCAAAATCTTTGGCAAGACTGCATCTGTTGTGCGGATGCTCCTTTTTGTTGCTGTTTTGATGTTTGGCGGAAAGAGTTTCGCTCAGCAGCCACGCTATACTCCTGATTCAGTAATTCATGCTTGTGCCGGCACATCTTTGTCGGTTGAAATTGAGGATGATTGGTTTGGAGGCTATACAGATATTTCAGTGACTGTGGATACAGTTATAATCGTCAGGTATCCGCGACCTTCGGGGCCTGACAGTTTGGTGCGTTACACTTTCTTTTTCGACACCATGCTCCGCGATTCGATAGTCTTGGATAGTCTGTGCAAAGGTCAAGGTTTTGTTTATGAGGGTGTTACTTATGCTACAACGGGTAAGTATGTGGTCAAATGGCAGAGCGATGGAAACTCATGTTGGAACAAATCGATTTTGGATTTGACATTCAACGACACCTTCTATATCGATATTTACGACACAATGTGCACCGGACATCCGGGCAAATACTCCTATATGTTCCCGCCCGGGTCTGTCATTATAGAGGGAGATTATATTTTTAATTTGATGACGACACTCGGTTGTGATAGTGTTGTCAATCTGCATGTTACTATTCCCGATTCGTTTTTGGTGCTTTCGTACGACACTGTGTGTGCGGGATCGTCGTACGAGTATTATGGTCGTGTTTATACGAATTTAGGGGCAGGAGATACCATCCTTGCCCACTCTTTTTCCACCATTTATGGTTGTGACAGTACGTTGGCGTTGGTTCTGCATGTTCTTGATACTCTTAGCGATACCATTTATGATACGATTTGTGCGGGAGCATCCTTCGACACCAACGGACATAAGGGTTACCTTCCGGTGAACGGACGGAACTATCCGCCTTATTACAATCAAGGTGTTTATACACAATATCTTAGAGATACCGCCACGGGATGTTTCCACAATTTGGTGATATTTCTGACGGTGAACGACACGCTGCGGGATACGATTTATCCTGTGATCTGTGCGGGAGAGACCTTCGACACCAACCGACATCACGGCTATATGCCGGTAAGCGGGAGCAACTATCCACCATACTCGAATAGGGGGGTGTACACACAATATCTCCGTGACACGGCAACAGGATGTTATCATAACTTGGTGATTTTCTTGATGGTAAATGACACCTTCAGGGATACCATAAGGCCTGAGATTTGTGCCGGCGGCACTTACAACATCGGCGACAGCTCGTATGTCCTGTCGGGCGTCTACCCGCAGCATTATTCTACGATAAACAATTGCGACAGTACTGTGGTTGTGATACTTACGGTGAACGATACGTTGCGCGACACCATCCGCCAAGTAATATGTGCAGGTGCAAAATTGGACACCAACGGACATCTCGGCTACAGTCCTGTGAGCGGCCGCAACTATCCCCCGTATTACACGCAAGGTGTTTATACACAGTATCTTCGTAATCTGTCAACGGGCTGTTTCCTTGATTTGGTGATAGACTTAAGGGTGAACGATACTTTGCGAGATACAATACGACAGACGATTTGTCCTGGCTCGGTATTTGTAGTGAACGACAGCTCTTACACACAACCGGGAGTGTATTGGCAATATAATCGCGATGCCGACAGCTGTTTCCACGACTATGTTGTGAAAATAACGATGAACGACACCATCCGCGATACTGTTTATAGAACACTGAGGTCAGGCGAATATTTTGATACTAACAATGTAAGATACCAATATACAGGTGTTTATGTCCAGCATTTGAGAGATGCGGCAACTAATTGTGCCCGCAATTTGGTAATAATAATTACCGTAAGCGATACGTTGAGACGAACAATATGTGCCGGAGCAAATCTGGATACTAATGGCGTAAAATACTATAATACAGGTGTCTATACTCAGTATTTGTTGGATAGCCTGACAATGCATTATTATTATTTGATAATAGACTTGCATGTCAACGACACTCTCCGCGATACCATCCATCCTGTGATTTGTGCTGGAGCACGTTTTGATACAAACGGCCATCTCGGCTACAGTCCTGTGAGCGGCCGCAACTATCCGCCGTACTATATGCAGGGTGTTTACACACAGCATCTTCGTGCACCAGACAGCTGTTACCATAATCTGGTTATCGATTTGACGGTGAACGACACCATCCGCGATACCATCCATCCTGTGATTTGTGCCGGTGCCCGTTTCGACACCAACGGACATTTGGGCTACACTCCTATGAGCGGTCACAACTATCCGCCATACTATGTGCAAGGTGTTTATACGCAGCATTTGCGTGCCCCCGACAGCTGTTTCCACAATTTGGTTATCGACCTAACCGTCAACGACACCCTGCGCGACACCATCCATCCCGTTATCTGTGCTGGAGCACGTTTTGACACCAACGGCCATCTCGGCTACAGTCCTGTAAGCGGCCACAACTATCCGCCGTACTATGTGCAGGGCGTTTACACACAGCACCTTCGTGCCCCCGACAGCTGTTTCCACAATTTGGTTATTGATTTGACGGTGAACGACACCATCCGCGACACCATCCACCCAGTTATCTGTGCCGGAGAGCGTTTTGATACAAACGGACATCTCGGCTACACTCCCGTGAGCGGCCGCAACTATCCGCCATACTATGTGCAGGGCGTTTACACCCAGCAGTTGCGTGCCCCCGACAGCTGTTTCCACAATTTGGTTATTGATTTGACGGTGAACGACACCATCCGCGACACCATCCACCCAGTTATCTGTGCCGGAGAGCGTTTTGATACAAACGGACATTTGGGCTACACT
>JAEENM010000177.1 GCA_016283745.1 Bacteroidales bacterium
CAACTCTCCGACTACGTGGTGCGCAACTACTACGGTCCGAAATATCGCCAAAACATTGTGCAAAGCATACACAACAAAATATTGAAACACACAACCAAACGATGAAAAACCACTTTCTCACACTATGCCTCGCCGCAACGATGCTCGTCGCCGGCACCGCTTCCTACGCCCAAAAAGCCGACGGGCAGTCGGCCTGCGACAAATGGGTGAATAACACCATGAACAAACTCACGCTGGAAGAGAAAATCGGCCAGCTGATAGTGGCACGTGTGCCCACAAAAAAAGCCACGAAAAAACAGAAGAAAGAATTCCGCGAATGCATAACCAAATACAAAGTGGGAGGGTTGTGTTTCTTTGCCGGCAAATGCGACGAACAGCTTGCACAAACCAAAGAGTACCAGCAACTTTCGCAAACTCCGCTGCTTATCTGCCTCGATGCCGAATGGGGCTTGGGCATGCGCCTCACCGACGCATACTCCTTCCCCCGCCAGATGATGATGGGCGCCATCAGCAACGACACCCTGATTTACAAGATGGCCGAAGCCATCGCCTCGCAGTGCAAGAAGATGGGCATACACGTGAATTTCGCCCCCTGCGTGGATGTGAACTCCAACCCCAAAAATCCCGTTATCGGAGCACGCTCTTTCGGCGAAAATCCCGAAATTGTGGCGCAGAAAAGCCTGCAATACGTCAAAGGTATGCAGAACAACGGCGTGATAGCTGTGGCGAAACACTTCCCCGGACATGGCAACACCGACGTGGACAGCCATCTGGACCTGCCCGTGCTGAAACAGAGCAAAAAAGAACTCGCCACCTGCGACCTTCTCCCCTACAAAACCATGATAACCGGCGGTGTGAAAGGCATAATGGCGGCACATCTGCAGGTGGAAGCCTACGAACAGATGGAGAACTGCCCGTCGTCGCTTTCCAAAAACATCGTCACCAACCTGCTCCGCAACGAACTAAAATACAACGGGTTGGTATTCAGCGACGGCCTTGACATGAAAGCCGTGACAAAACACTACAAAAATGGCGAGGCCGAGCTCGTCGCACTACAGGCCGGCGTTGACGTGCTGCTGCTCCCCGATAACGTGGGCAAAGCCGTGGAAGCTATCAAAACCGCAGCCGAAAACGACAAAGACCTTCAGTCGCTGATAGACGCCAAATGCCGTAAGATGCTGCGTGCCAAGTACCAATGCGGAGCTGCGAGCGCCAAATCGGCAAAACTGTCGGCACCCACCAAAGCCGACTGGCAGAACTGCGAAGAGATAACACGGCAGATAGTTCGCGAGGCCATCACCCTTATCAAAAACGACGACGACATATTGCCTTTGCGCAACCTTGGCGGGAAACGCCTTGTGTCGGTGAATATCGGCTGCTCCGAAGGCACTACGGCAACGACTTTCACCAACAACGTGAACCGTTTCGCCGTCTGCGAACATTTCTTCTTCGACAACACCACCTGCGCCGACAGCATCTCGGTTTCCGACACCATCGGCAAATGCGACATAGCCATAGTAACCGTCCACGCCTACGCCAACCTAACAGCGGGCAAAAACTACGGCATCACAAAAGATGTGTCGGCCATCATCGACTCAGTTATCGGTCTTTCCGACAAGGTAATAGTCAATGTGTTAGGTTCGCCTTACACCATAAACCATTTCAAATCGGAGAAAATCCCCGACGCCGTTCTTATCGACTACCAAAATCTCGCCGTAACGCAGCAAGCCTCTGCCGAAGCCATTTTCGGAGCAATCCCCATAAAGGGGCACCTGCCCGTTTCGGCAAAAGTGTTTAAAGAAGGTGCCGGAATGACCACTACCAAGGTGCGGATGGACGAAATTCCGCTGGCAAAAACGCCTTACAACAACGTGCATTTCCGCAGAGTGGACTCCCTTGCCCTCGACGGGATAAAACAGAAGGCCTACCCGGGCTGCCAGATTCTCGTGGCCAAGGACGGCGACATCATTTTCAACAAAACCTACGGCAACCTCACCTACGACCCCAAATCGCCGAAAGTGAACAACAGCACGATGTACGACCTTGCCTCGCTTACCAAGGTAACAGCCACCACCATCGCCATGATGAAACTTGTGGACGCCGGCAAAGTGAAACTTTCCGACAAGATGTCGCGCTACCTGCCGTATCTCAAAAACACCG
>JAEENM010000178.1 GCA_016283745.1 Bacteroidales bacterium
CATAGTGTGAGAAAGTGGTTTTTCATCGTTTGGTTGTGTGTTTCAATATTTTGTTGTGTATGCTTTGCACAATGTTTTGGCGATATTTCGGACCGTAGTAGTTGCGCACCACGTAGTCGGAGAGTTGTGCCTTCTTTTCGTCGTCCATCTGGTTGCCGATGCGTTCCATGGCGAGTTCCGGTGTGGTTTTGTCGCGTGTTACTATGCGCCGAATCCTGATGTCCATCGGGGCGTAAACGCAGATTATCTTGTCGAAATGTCCTTGCAGGCTGCTCTCGAAAATCACTGCGCTCTCGAAAAGCAGGTAAGGCTCATCGGAGTGCTGCCCCACCCATTTTTCGAACATCCGCATCACCCGCGGGTGGACGAGGTTGTTCAGCTTTTGCAGTTTCCCCTTGTCGTTGAACACGATGTTGGCGATGGCCTTTTTGTCGGCCCTTCCGTCGTTGGCGAAAACCTTGGCACCCAACGCTTTGCGCAACGCTTTCAGAAATTCGTCATCTTCGTAGAGGGTCGCGGCCTCTTTGTCGGCGCAGAAACAGGGCACACCCAACGCTTCGAAACACTGTGCCACAGTGCTTTTGCCGCTGCCCATGCCTCCCGTTATGCCCACAATCAGGGGTCCTTTACCTGATGATGACATACTGCACATATTCAGGTTTTATCTTCGAAATCCGCACCTGTTTCGGGAATTGCGAAACGGTGATGGGCAGTGTGTCCTGACGGTGCAGGTTTTCACAAAACACATTGGCGCGGAACATTTCTGGAGTGATTTTCTTGTAGTCCTTCAGTGCTACCTTGCAGGTTATCTCCGCTGTGGGCGGATATACTTTGGCGTGCACCGATGTGTCGCGGAAAACGAAATCGATTGGCACTGTGTAGCTTGCCTCGGTGAATCGTTCCACCGAAAGACGGATTTTGACTTTCTTTACACTTGGGTACACGTCGCTGTATTGTTTCCAAACAGGCTGAAGGTCAACGGTGTAGGTACTGTCGGTCTCTATGTTGCTTATCTTTTTGCCCACCACGCCCACGGTTTTTATCTCGGCAAGGGCATTGCTGTCGCCGTAGATGGTTACAGAGTCGGGGGTTACGGTAGGATTGCCGTAGATGCCGTATTGCGGTGCGAACTCGAAGTCGATTCCGGAGATGTCCACCTTCACCCTTTTCGAGTTGCGTGCGTTGAGGAAAAACACCACGGAGTCCTCGCCGAAGTGTATGGTCTGGTTTTCGTAGAGTTTCAGCTGCGACAGAAACTCTTTCTCGAGGTCGGCGGTGGCTATGCTGTTGCGGTGGCGTAGGCGCATGCCTTTGAGGTCGATGGTTATTTCCGGCACCTTTTTCCAGAAGGCCGTCTTAAGCAGCTCGAAACCGCTGCCGTTTATCTCCAGCATGATGGCGGTATCGGCGGTGATGGCGTATTTGTTTTTGTCGTATCCCGTAAATTGCAGAGGATGAGTGTGTCGCACGCTCTTGCTTTCCGACAGTGACATAAGTGTCCACACCACAACAGTTATCAGCAGGCAGACTATGAACGACCGCAGGTTGTGGTTGCTGAAAAAGTCGATTATCGTGCGTTTGGTTCTCTTTGTCATAAACGGGATGCGCTTTTGTCGAAAAAAACACACCGCAGTAGGGTGTGTTTCTTCGGGTTATTTCTTTTCCTCGGTCTTTGGTTCAACGTAGGGCTGGATGAACGATTTCTCAACGGTGATGTAAACCTGGTTGGCAATGTCGATAACGATGGTGTTGTCGTTGATTTCGTGCACCTTGCCGTGGATGCCACCGCTGGTTACCACGCGGTCGCCTTTCTGGAGTTTTTCGCGGAACTCACGTTCTTTTTTCTGGCGTTTCTGCTGCGGACGTATCAAAAACAGGTAGAAAATGGCTATGAAAGCCACCATCATGATCCAAAATCCTGCTCCACCGCCTTTGGGTTGTTGTGCTTGTTGCAAAAATATGCTTAAAAATTCCATTGTAAAAAGTTTTTATCGTTAATAATTTATTTATTTCAGTGTTCCACTTGTGCTATTATCTTGAGGATATAGCGTGCCGGCTGCGCATTGGTGCCCACGGTTACGGTCTGTATCTGCTGTCCGTGTTTGTTGGCCGAGTTGAAGGTAACGGTGATGAAGCCGCTCTCGCCGGGTTTGATGTTATTTTTCGGGAAGTCGGCCACGGTGCATCCGCAGGTGGCGTTGCACTCCTTCACTATGAGGTCGGCGTTGCCGGTGTTGGTGAATTTGAAGCTGTAGCTCACCACCTCGCCTTTCGACAGCCGTCCGAAGTCGTGCTGTTCCTTGTCGAATTTGATGATGGGCATTTTGGCGTCTTTGTCCACGCCCGAAGCGCTGTTGGGGTTGTTTATCACGCTGGTGTCCACGTCGTTGTTGCCTGAGCCGCAGGCGGCAAACAACAGCAATGCCGTGGTTGCCAGGGCGGTAAGCAGTGTTTTGGTGAGTATCTTTGTCATAATAAATGGTTTATTCTTCGTTGTTGGGTTGGTACAATCCGCGGCCACTTTTCTGTATCAGGCCTTTGGCGCGCATTTCTATCTGTATGCGGTCCAGTATTCCGTTGATAAACAGCTTGCTGCGGTCGGTGCTGAATTCCTTGGAGAGTTCGATGTATTCGTCGATGGTAACGGGCTCGGGGATGGAGGGGCAGTTGACGAACTCGGTGATGGCCATCTTGATGAGTAGGATGTCGATTACGGGGACACGCTCGTATTCCCAGCCGTTCAGGTTTTTGGTGATGATGTCCACATGTTCGTCCCACGAGAGCAGGGTGCGGTTAAGCAGTTCTTTGGCAAAATCCACGTCGTCGGCCTCTTTTTGAGAGGTGCTGTCGTAAATCAGCGGCAGGGTGTCATCCACCGACCATGTCTCATCTATCTTTTTCAGTATGTTAAGTGTCAGTTGGGCGGTCTGCATGTAGTCCGACTCCCAGAAAATGGACTCGTCGTTGAAATAGTCGACGATGTTCTGGTCGTTCACCAAAAATTTGAAAACCTCGATGGCAAAAGCCTTGTCGGTGGCGTAGTCCGTTTCGGGCGCCGACATATATTCCTTGTATTTGGGGTTTTCGCGAAGTGCGCTGTGCAGCTTGCGGAAAATGGCGTCCTCGCTCACAAGGTCGGCTTTCATGTCGTTGCACAGCAGGCAGAAACTGTGGTTTTCGGCAATCTGGCGTATGAAAGCGTTGTCCACAAACCGCATGTTGGGGTTTTTGTCGGCCTCGGTGGGGATGAATTTCTGCTTGCCCTCTTCGATGAAGTTGGCGGCGAAATTCCGTAGGTGTACCAAGGTGTATATCTGGTTAATTTCCAATCGGTTGAAGCTTTCGATATTGTGCATGAAGTTCTTCTGCACAACGTCGATGTCGTTGCCGTCGGAAACGTTGCACGAATACAGCGTTTGAAGCACTTTTGAGCGTAGGAAATGTCTGCTTAGCATTGTTTATTTTTTTTGCAAAAATACGTTTTTTTCTGTTATGAAAAAGTGGGTTTTACGAAAGTTTTGAACATCAGAAGTTGTAAATTGCCTGAAGTATGATTCTCGTGTTGCTCACGGGGAATCCCGGCTTATAACATAAAGGACCAATAAGAAGGTCTTGCTCGCCGTAATATGCGCGGGTATATTCCACCTCGAAGAAGAGTCCGATTTTCTCGCTGGGGTAGAAGGCGATACGCGGCTGCACGCGCCACAGGCTCTCTATCTCGAAACCGCGGCCGTAAACTTGGCTGCCGTTCTCCAGAGTTTTTCCAAAATCGTTGTTCTTGCCGTAGCCTGCGAAAATTCCGGGACGCCACTTGCCTTTGCTCATGCCGAAATCCACCCACGCTGTGGTGCAGCCGAAAGGCTGGTACGAATAGCTTTTTGTCGTTTCGTCGAAGGGACTTTCGATATATCCGCCCATCATGGAGATGGCGCTGAGGTTGTTGCCCCACACCACCTGCGAGCGCAGGCTGAAATGCGAGAACTCGTATTTTCCGAACACCGTAAGGCTGTGCGACGGCACTTTTGTGCCTGTTTTGAACACATGTCCTGCCGAATCCGTTACCGAAAGGCGGGGCTGTATCACTAGCAGATGGTAGGCGGCGCCCAAAAACAGACGTTCGCCGCGATAGCGCAGCTGGAAGTTGAGTTCGGGTATCGTGGTGGCTTTCAGATATTTGGTGCTGCCTCCGTCGGGACCGGCGGATTTGTTGTCGAGCTGGAAAGCGGCCACGCCCAGAAGCTCCATCGGACCGACACGTTGCGAGAGACGTGTCTGCACAAACCGTGCGTAGGGGTGGAAGGGCGCGCCCATGTTCAGCGGACGGGTGCCAGGCATCACCTCGTGGATAACCATCGGATGCCAGAACTGCCCCATCAGCAGCTCGGTGCTATGCCATTTCATGTCGATGTAGCCGTGACGCAGGCGGAACAGGTTGATGCTTGCGTCGGTGGCGCCGGTGAAATCGCCTTCGATGTAGGCCGAAGTCTTGGCTCCAAGCACGTCGGGACCCCAGAAACTGAGGGCCAGACGGGTGGAGATGGCCAGCATGTTGAGGTTAGGCACGGCGTTGAGGTCGTTGCCGTTAACGTCGGTTTCGATGGGCTTGGGGTAGAAAAGCATCATATCCTCGCGGCCGCTCACCACCTGCCTCGAGTCGTAAAACAGCTGAGGACTTACAAATCCGGATAACTTATAGCCCCATTTCTTGGCGGGGGGCACGGTGTCCTTTTCGGAGCTTTGCGCTGTGGCGAAAAGTGCTGCGGTTGCGAGTATCAAAAGAACTTTTTTCATAAAAAACAAATTTTGCCATGCTGTGCGGCATCGCCTCGTGCCGGTGGCCGCAACGGGATTGCTATTTTTTGTTGTTGGCTATTGCCAGAATCACTCCCAGAGCCACGCCGAGCAGTGCAGCAAACAGCACTTGGAACTGGCTGGGCAGCAGGAAAGTGATGGTGTGTGCCGGGAACCAGAACAGCGGTATGGTTTTCTTGAAAACGAAATTCCACTGCACGTCCCAGTTGAGGTGGGTTATAATCTCCCTCATCTTGATAGGACGGAAGAAACCGCCCAGCGTGCCGCCGTTGCTTAGTATGTGGGTGTCGGTGATTTTGTGCAAAGTCATAAAGACAGGTGCGAAAATGGAGTTCATAAGCACGCTTACGGCGAAAGCCACTCCCACCTTGCCCCACGAGAAATCGCCGGCCAGCAGCGCCGCCATGGTGCCTTTGTCGCAGCCGCCCACAGTGTCGAGGAACGCCGGTACTCCGGTCTTGAAAATTATCATCGCCATGCAGATACCCATGCCTAGGATGCCCCACACTATCATACGCGGCAGTATGCCGAAACCTTTGGCATAGTACGTGCCTTTGCTTATGCGCAGGCCAATCATCTCGCCAAGGGTGGAGAGTATGGCGAATTTTGCGAAACTCATCAAAAACGGATGCTCGTTGGTGAGATATTCGAAGGTGTCGTAAAATCCGGTGGCGGGAATGAAAAACGGTGCCAGAACTGCGGCAACGCACAAAATAAGGATAAAGTCCGCTTTTTTCATCTCAAACAGAGGGAGTTACTCGTTTGTAGTGTCTTTAATTTCGAGCTCCACGTCGTCCTTTTTGGGAGTCTCTTTGTATTGCCACATCTTGAAAGCTTGATAGTCGATAAAAAGCAGGAATACTACTATCAGTCCATTGATAAGCCAGTAAGGAAGGTGTTTTTCACCGGCAAAATAGGCTAACAGTACCATCATAGCCAAGATGAGCAAACTGAATCCGATTATCGCGAAAAAAGCGTTTCTTTTCAAAGTTGATTGCATAACGTTTGGTTTTATAAGTTTGAAAAATGAATACTATCTTTTGTATAATATTATTGCTTTAATATTTGTAATTTCTGATTAATTTTTTCTTATGGTATTAATTTTATTTTTATTCGGTTATTTATCATTGTCTTATCAGTATTTTGCTGTGGCATACAGCATTGTCGCACACAAGGACTACTGTGTAGCTTCCTGTGGGATAGTTGGTTACTTCGATATCCAAACCGCCGACGTTGTCAAGGTTGCTTAAGTCATAGTTGCCGACAAGAGTTGTTGTGCCAGTGTTGTAGATATACAGATGTGCCGAAGTTACCGTTGAGGCATACTCATAGCTTACTGTTACCCAGTTGTCCGACACAGGATTTGGAGTTATGGAGCGTATGCAACCGGGAACAACATTCACTTTTACAGTGTCCAAATCGCGGTAGCCGTCGCTCTCGGCAGTAACTTCAAGAATATACTCGCTTGTTTCTGTTGGCGTTACGGTATAGTTAAGACCCTCGTATTTGAAAGTGCGTTGTTTGTCGTACCAGCGATAAGTGGCAGTCTCGTTTATCTGAGTGGCGTGCAGAGTGGCATTGGTGCCTATAAGTATAGCGGTATCGTTGCCGGCGTTGGCTGTAAACATCTCATTTGCGGCACGTTCGGGTTTTTCCACCTGTATGGTAAGACCGCCGACAAGTTCTTCGTCATCTCCGACATATTGGGTGATGTGGTTTTTAAAGATATTGTCGGGGGTATTGCCATTGGTAAGGAAGTTGTAACGCAACGTTACATCTGTCTCTGGCACATCCGTAATTTCTACAGTTTCACCTGTTACAAGAAAAGTGTTTGCTGTAAGTTGTTTGATGTTTTCCGAAGTAGGAGTCCAATCCGTAATCAAATCTTCGGGGAACACAATTGTAACTTCAGCTTCATTTAGGATATTAAGATCATTGACATTAAAATTAAGACGGAAGCCCGAGTATGGATTGTCGGGAGAAATAGCAGTTGTGACGAAACTAACAGCCAAACCGTAGTTGTTGGCCATACGCAGAATATTGGTAAACAATACATTTTTTAAGGATATGTTGTTATTGTCCTCCACATTGCGACTAACAGAATTTATTTCTGTATTATTCAATGGGTCGAAAGGTGATTCAATGCGTGTATAAAAGCCGTAATCTAGGCCTGTTATTGATAAATCACTGCTGTTGAAAGGAATACAAACAACAGTATCACGGCCTCCTGCTATGCGTGGAAGTTTGGCTTTGCACAACAATTGCCAAGCATGCGGATAACTGTTGAAATAATGTAGAAATGCAGGTTTTGTGTAAACTTTTATGGAGTCAGATGTCCATGAGGTGTCGGAACCTCGATTAGCAATGCGCACATACAGATAGTTAGTTCCATGTATAATAGCCTGGTGTATAGTGTCGCCGTCCTGCTGGTTACGTACCCATATGTCTGGACTATCGGTTATGCCTGGAAAGGAGTTCATAAGTGGTTCTATTCCGTTGTCTCTGGAATTGTCCCGTGTGTATAGGTCTATTCCAAAACAAGAATAGTTGAACACACCATTCAAATCCATTGAGGCTCCAAGACATGGTTTATTTGAATAGTACTGAGGAGTTTCTGGTCTTGTGTCATTAGTATTCGCATAGTAAAAAGCTTCTTCTAGTGAAACATAGCCGTCAGAGTTATAATCGGCGTTCACAAAAGTGTTATTGTCAGGAGTGAAACCTGTAACTGCAGATAGCCAATGATAACAAAATTCGCTATAGATATAATTTGGAGGCATTGCTCTTGCTGTTTCTGTTGCAGAACAAGCTGTAGTTATCACCCTGTTCTTACCTGTCAAATAGCTTGCATACCCGCCCCCAAAACATTCGAGCATACACAAATTTATGGCTTTTGCATTATTGATTTTGTTTATTTCTGTCAAAAATTCATTTTTTGTCATTTTTACACCATTCCACAACGTTATTGTAGAACCCTCTCCACCATGATCAGTAACAAATACAAAAACATTTTCATTTGTAGTTACTCTTTGTTGTAATTGATTAAAAACGAAAGAAATGTTTGCTTTTGTTGCAGCATATTGAATGTCATCGTTTCCATCTCCATCTAAATCCAATGGATAAGAAGCTGGGATGATATTGTTATAACTCCCGTTATTATAATCAGGACTTGGGTTGGTACCATCTGACATTATAACATAAATGTGGTCCCTTTTATATCCATACCTATTTACCAATACTTGATATACTGCTGAACAATGGTTCCAATATCTAGGCCAATTAATTTGGATTCTAGATCCACCACTAATAATGACAGCAAAATCGTCATTATTAGATTGTGTTGAAATCTTTGGTATTGAATAAAAATCATTAGGGTCAATAGCGGTTGATAATGGTAATATTCGATTTAAATTTATCAGAGAGTCCATGTCTGGAGGAGCGTGTAAATTCATTTCCACAATAGTGCCATTCGAAGCATTAATAAATACATATTTACAAGGATGCCACCATTCGGCAGACGGGTCCATATCAATATAGAAAAACCAACATGGGTAATCTGGAGAAACCACAAAAGAATCTAATGTATTTACAATTGTGCTATTACTCACAATATTATTCAGAGAGTATATTTCTTTATCCTGCCAAGAAGAACCCAACACTGTATTTTTCAAAATGGCAAAGGCATCATCTCTATTTATTTGGGAATGAACTGTTAACGCGAAGGATAAAGCTAATAATATAGTAAAATATTTCTGGTTCATAACAATTATAATTTTAAAGTCTGGCAATAAACAGGATTACAATTTTCTATTATTATTGTACATTTCCCCTTTAAATTATGTATTTGAAAAGAGTTGTTAATATCGCACATGCAGTCGGCAGCATTGTCGGGGATACCATTTTCAAAAATTCTAATAGTATCGTTGCAACGATTAATACTGACGTTTACATATTGAAATCCGCAATTAACTTCTAAATTTCTATGTGTTATATAGAGAATACCATTGTTATAAGACATTTTTATTGTATCAGGACAATAGGCTCCTTTTTCAACTTTATCCGAGTGATGTTTACAATTTGAGTATACAATATTAGACACTCTGATATTATCTAACAAATTATCTTCGCTTTTCTTGCAGGCAATGTTCATAGCCAGTCCCACCCAAGCCACCGCAATTAGCGGTAAGACTTTAAATAAAACTTTTTTTTTCATCTCTGTATTGTTTTTTAATTATTTCTTTTGTCATATGATTTTCGTAATCGTTAATTCCTATGCTATTCTGTTGCAGATTACATATCCACAAAAGAAAAGTAATTATTGATTGTCAATAACATAAATCTGGTCGAGGTTGCGGCCGTAGCCGTTGTAGTCGAAACCGTAGCCCACTATGTAGTCATCGCCGATGGATTTGCCTATGTAGTCGATTTTGAAGTCTTTCTGAAATTTGCCGGGTTTGAAGAAAAGGGTGCAGATTTTGATGTCGGCGGGGTTTTTCTCGCGCAGCATTGCCAGCAGTTTTTCCATCGAGATGCCTGTCTCCACAATGTCTTCCACAATCACAAGGGTGCGTCCCGTAAGGTCTTCGTTGATGCCTATCAGCTGTTTCACGGTGCCTGTGGTGCTGGTGCCGCTGTACGACGACATTTTGATAAACGAAATCTGTGCGTCGAAGTCAATGGCGCGGAGCAGGTCGGAGGCGAAGATGAAACTGCCGTTGAGAACGCCCAGAAACAGTGGGTCTTTGTCGCGCAGGTCGTGGTTCAGCTGCTTGGCCAACGAGGCCACGATGTCGGCAATCTCTTTGCCCGACATATAGGGCTTGAAATTTTTGTCTCTGACTTTCATAGTGTTATTGCTGGTTTTCGATGTAATATTTCAGCCGGTCGGCCATCAGGTCGAGGGCGTCTTTGGCTTTGCCTTTTATCATCATCACCATCATGGGGTTGGCGTCGATGTCGAAAGCTATGCGGGTGTCGGTGGCGGCATCCTTTTCTTTCATTTCGATAACCATTTTGAACGGCATCGGGCTGCCGGAGTCGGCGGCGGGGGCAACGACGACTTTCGAGAAGGGTGTGCGTTCCACCATCTCGAGGGTTATCTGCATAAAGCCGCTGATTTTGAAGGAGCAGGTGTTGCCGTCGGTCTGCCAGCCTTCCACCTGCGGGGGCATCATATTGCCAAAGTTGTTGAAATCGCTCACGAAGTTGAAAATCCTCTCCGCAGGAGCGTTTATCAGTGTCTTCTTGCTTTCTATGGTCATAGCGCGGCCTATTTGTTAAGATGGTCTTCCGACCATTTTTCTGGGTCTTTGCGCCATTTTTTCAGCGAGAACTGGTCTTCTTCGGAGATGTATTCCTCGTCGATGGCCACTTTGATAAGACTGTCGTAGTTGGTGAGTGTGGTGAGGTCCACATTCTCTTTGGCAAAAGCCTCTTCCGACACTTTCAGCCCGTAGGTGAAGATGGCCACCATTCCTTTCACGCGGCATCCGTGGTCGCGCAGGGCTTTCACTGCCACCAAGCTGCTCTTTCCGGTGGAAACGAGGTCTTCGACAACTACAACTGTCTGTCCCTCACGAATATAGCCTTCTATCTGGTTGGTAAGTCCGTGTTTTTTCTCCTCTGGACGCACGTAAACAAAGGGTTTTCCCAAATCCTGCGCCACAAGCACGCCTTGCGGAATGCCGCCGGTGGCCACGCCTGCAATGACGTCGAAATCGCCGAATTTCTCGGTGATGACATCCACCAGACGCTGACGTATGTACGTGCGTATTTCGGGATACGAAAGGGTTACACGGTTGTCGCAATATATAGGCGATTTGCGGCCGGAAGCCCAGGTGAACGGTTCGTTATTGTTCAGTTTTATGGCTTTTACCTGAAGTAAAAACTTCGCTGTTGTTTGTGCTATTTCTTCGATTTGTTTCATAATGCAAAAATACGTATTTTTGCAATACCCAAATCTTAAATCATGAAAAAAATGTTGAATTTTTTTCAACATATCTGATTTACAGTTTGTAGCTAATGGTTAAAAGTATAAAAAAGTGGATAATTTTACGGTTTTTTACAGGTCGAATTTTATAACTTTTGTCAATTCGGAGCAAAAAATTTCCGATTTTGCCCGCGACAAAAATTATTTTTTTCGCACCGACGACAATTTGTCCGAAATTTTTTCGGAGTTCCTTTCCGATGGTGCCGCAATAAGCCTCGTGGTTGTGTGCAAACGCCCTCTGACAAAGGTTTTGCGCTATCTGCTCGACACCTTCGAATTCCGCAAGGCGGCAGGCGGGGTGGTGTGCAATCCCGACGACGAAAGGCTGATGATTTTCCGTTTCGGCAAGTGGGACCTCCCCAAAGGACACGTGGAAAAAGGCGAGACCATACGCTACGCCGCCGTGCGCGAAGTGCAGGAGGAGACGGGACTCGGAAAACTGGAGATTGGCAACCCTATAGCAAAGACATACCATATATATAATATGGACGGCCGCTGGATTCTGAAACAGACCGCGTGGTACGACATGTTTTCGGCCGCCGCCGCACTAACACCGCAAACCGAGGAAGGCATTGAAAAGGCCGTTTGGGTGAGCAAGGAACAGATGTGCAAAAACCTTGCAACCAGCTATTCCTCACTTAGTTATCTTGGCGAAGTATTAAAAAAACGTGACACTATATGAACCGACTGTACCAGATTGCACTTACTATGATACCTCAGGTGGGAGGCAAAACCGCCCGCCAGATTCTGGAGGTGTACCCCGACCCCGAGGAGCTGTTCAAGGAGAGCCGCAAAGCCCTTGAAGCGGCCTTCGGCAAACGAGCTATCGTGGATAACATCCTCGACAAATCTATTCTTGCCGCCGCCGAAAAGGAGATGGAGTTCGTAACGAAAAACGACATCAAGCTGCTGTTTGTCGACGACCCCGACTACCCGCAGCGCCTCAAACGTCCCGACTGCGACGACACCCCCGTACTATTATATTATAAAGGTACCGCCGACCTCAACTGCAGCAAGATTGTAAGCATCGTTGGCTCGCGCAAGGCCACCGACTACGGCCGTACCGCCACCGAGCAGATAGTTAAGGAGCTCGCCTCGGAGAACGTGTTGATTGTCAGCGGGCTGGCCTACGGCATCGACGGAGCTTCGCATCAGGCGGCCCTCGCCAACGGACTGCCCACGGTGGGGGTGCTGGGACACGGCCTCAACCTCATCTATCCCGCCGCCCACCGCAATCTTGCCAAGGAGATGGTGGCCAACGGCGGACTGCTCACCGAGTTCGCTTCCAACACCAAGCTCGACCCGGGACTCTTCCCCGCCCGCAACCGCATCATCGCGGCGCTGTCCGACGTGGTTCTGGTGATGGAGTCGGCAAAAAAAGGCGGGGCGCTCATCACCGCCGAAATCGCCAACAGCTACAACCGCGACGTCTTTGCCCTGCCGGGACGGATAAACGACACCTACTCCGAAGGCTGCAACATGCTGATACGTTCCAACAAAGCCAACCTGCTCACCTCCGCCGACGATATTTTCTACATCACCGGATGGAAGCGCAAAAAGAATCAGAAAGCTGTGCAACAGACAATGTTTCAGGAGTTTGTGGGCGAGGAAAAGATTATCTACGACCTTCTGCTTCAGCACAAGGAGCTGACCATCGACGAAATTAGTTCGCTTTGCGACCTGTCTTTGCCAAAAATTGCCAAGACTTTGCTCACCCTTGAGTTGAAAAACGTATGCAAATTCCTTCCGGGTAAGATTTATAAATTGGTGTAAATCAAAATATTGAAACCTGTTGAAATATTTTTTTCGAGAAAATGCCCGAAAATTGAAAAAAAATTCGTAATTTCGCAAATCTAATCAGAGAATAAAAAACACTGTTAATATGGATACAACCAGCAAAGGAAAAATATCACAAATCATTGGAGCTGTGGTAGATGTAACTTTCGAAGACGGAGTCCAACTCCCCAATATTTTTGATGCACTTAAGGTAAAAAAGAACAACGGAGCCGAAGTGATACTGGAATGCCAGCACGACATCGGAGAGAGCACCATGCGCTGCATAGCCATGGACACCACCGACGGTCTGCAACGCGGCATGGAAGTTGAGTCGCTCGGCGGCCCCATCTCAATGCCTGTGGGCGAAAACATCAACGGACGTCTGTTCAACGTTATCGGCAACACCATCGACGGTATGCCCGAACCTCAGCACGAGAAAC
The DNA here is from genome assembly GCA_016283745.1 of Bacteroidales bacterium. Lineage (GTDB taxonomy): Bacteria > Bacteroidota > Bacteroidia > Bacteroidales > P3 > UBA1219. Next base: position 13,018 of record JAEENM010000178.1, read on the forward strand.
GCTACGGCATCCACCGCGAGCCCCCCAAATTCGAGAACCTCTCCACCAGTCAGGAGATACTCTACACCGGTATCAAGGTTATCGACCTTATCCAACCCTTCCTCAAGGGCGGTAAAATCGGTCTGTTCGGCGGTGCCGGCGTGGGTAAGACAGTGCTTATCCAAGAGCTTATCAACAACATAGCCAAGAAATACAGCGGTATGTCGGTGTTCACCGGCGTGGGCGAACGTACCCGTGAGGGTAACGACCTGCTCCGCGAGATGATCGAGGCTAACGTTATCAAATACGGCGACGAATTCGCCAAGAGTATGGAAGAAGGCGGCTGGGACCTCAGCAAGATCGACCCCGAAGCCGTTAAGGATTCCAAATGCACCATGGTGTTCGGCCAGATGAACGAGACCCCCGGCGCACGTGCACGTGTGGCCCTTTCGGGACTTACCCTCGCCGAGTACTACCGCGACGGCGACGAGAAAACCGGCGGACGCGACATCCTGCTCTTCATCGACAACATCTTCCGTTTCACACAGGCAGGCTCCGAAGTTTCGGCTCTGCTGGGACGTATGCCTTCCGCCGTGGGTTACCAGCCCACACTGGCAACGGAGATGGGTCTGATGCAGGAACGTATCACCTCCACCAAACGTGGTTCCATCACCTCCGTACAGGCCGTGTATGTGCCTGCCGACGACTTGACCGACCCCGCTCCCGCCACCACCTTCGCACACTTGGACGCTCAGACGGTGCTTAGCCGTAAGATCTCCGAGCTGGGTATCTATCCCGCTGTGGATCCTCTGGACTCCACCTCGCGTATCCTTACCCCCAACGTGGTGGGCGACGAACACTACAACACCGCTCAGCGCGTGAAAGAGATTCTGCAACGCTACAACGAGCTGCAGGACATCATCGCCATCCTCGGTATGGAAGAACTCTCCGACGAGGACAAACTCGTGGTGTCGCGCGCACGTCGTGTACAGCGTTTCCTCTCGCAGCCCTTCTTCGTGGCTGAGGCTTTCACCGGTCTGGAAGGTAAGTTCGTCAACATCGAAGATACCATCAAGGGATTCAACATGATCCTCAACGGCGAAGTTGACTACCTGCCCGAAGCAGCATTCCTGCTGGTAGGAACTATCGAAGAAGCCATCGAAAAAGGTGAGAAACTTATTGCCGAAGCTTCCAAATAACAACTAAAAAAAGCACGCAATGAACGTTAAAATAATAAAACCGGATGCCACACTGTACGAAGGCGAAGCAAAACTTGTGCAACTGCCCGGAATCGACGGACTGTTCGAAATACTGAACAACCACGCCCCCATAATCTCGGCTTTGCAGAAAGGCAAAATCCGTATTGTGGACAACAACGACCAGACTTTGTATTTTGACATAATTGCAGGCGTTGTGAAATCCGAGAAAAACACGGTGCTTCTGCTCGTGCAATAAGTCCGGAAAAAACGAAACTTCAAGAGGAGGCAGAGGCTTCGGCTGTTGCCTCCTCTTTTTCATAAAAAGAAATAGTATTACAAAAAACGTGCTGAAAGCACAATAATCGAATAACCCAGACTGCAAGTCTGGGATAATAAAAAAGTCATGACTCCCGAACTAGAAGCCCTGCAACGTCTTACGACCATCATCGAGGAACTGCGCCACAAATGTCCGTGGGACAAGGTGCAGACTTTCGACACCCTGCGCCACCTCACCATCGAGGAGGTGTTCGAACTCTCCGACACCATAGTGGAAAAACGTCCCGCCGAGATGAAAAAGGAACTCGGCGACATCATCATGCATATCGTATTCTACGCTAGCATCGCCCGCGAGCAGGGCATATTCGACCTTGCCGAGGTGATAAACGGCGTGTGCGACAAGCTGGTGTTCCGCCATCCGCATATCTACGGCCAGAACGCCGACAACGCCAATCCGCCCCAGTGGGAGAAGATAAAGATGGCCGAAGGCCGCAAGTCGGTACTCGACGGGGTACCAAAGGCACTGCCCTCGCTGATAAAGGCCTACCGCATGGTGGAGAAGACTTCGGGAATAGGTTTCCGTTGGGAGAATCCGCAACAGGCTTTCGCCAAAGTGGCCGAGGAGTGCCGCGAGGTGGAGGATGAACTACAAAAGGCTGACACGCAACAGAATACCGAGGAAGAGGTGGGCGACCTATTTTTCGCCCTTGCGGCTTGGGCGCAGACCATGGGCATCAATCCCGACACCGCCCTCGAAAAAGCCAACAAAAAATTCGAGAGCCGTTTCAAGGAGGTGGAACGTCAGGCCGCCGAACAGGGCACGCCTCTTTCGGAGATGACCACCGACCAGCTGGTGGCTCTGTGGAAAAACGCAAAAACCAACACACAAAACCATTGACATTATGGGAACAACCGGAAACGAACTGAAACCGCGTATCGGCCTTTTCGGCCGACGCAACCAAGGCAAGAGCACCCTTATCAATTTTATAACAGGGCAGGAGATAGCCATCGTGTCCGCCGAGGCGGGCACCACCACCGACCCTGTGCGTAAGACTATGGAAATCAGTGGTGTGGGACCCGTAGTGTGGGTTGATACCGCCGGTATCGACGACGAAGGCGACCTCGGGGCACTGCGTGTGAGCAAGACCATGCAGGCCTTGGCTCAAGTCAATCTGGCGCTCATAATTTTTTCCGAAAACCGATTCACACCCTTCGAGGAGAATCTCGTGAAGGAATGTCGGG
>JAEENM010000179.1 GCA_016283745.1 Bacteroidales bacterium
AGAACATCTTCCTTGGCTACGGTTTTTTGTGCGAAAACAGTTGCGTTAGCCAATAAAACAGCTATTAAAACTATAAATAACTTTCTCATAATTTGATATTTATAAAAATGTTACACTTCTTTTTTGGATTTACAAATTTACTGAAAAAATGTTTGAAAAAAAAATTTTTTTTCGCATAATTTGTTTTAAAATATTCGGAGTGTCTGTTTTTCACCTAAATAGTTTTTTTCGATAAGAACAACCTTTGCACCGATGCCACGGTTATTCTTTTTGCATCCACGTAAAAATCAAATTTTTTGCGTACTTTTGCAAAGCTATTTCCAAACGTAACTACTGCAACGAAATTTGGTTTTGATGAACGTTATTGAGATAAAAAATATTGATTGCGAAGAACTTGCGCCGTACCGTAGTTTGACCGAGGCACAGCTGAAAAACCGTCTGCACCCCGAGGAGGGAATTTTTATCTGCGAGAGTATCAAGGTGATACGCATTGCATTGGAACACGGTTTGGAGCCGGTGTCGTATCTGTGTGAGGAGAAGTTTCTCGCCACGCAGATGCGCGAGCTCAATCCCGAAGTGCCTGTGTATGCCGCTTCGCGCGAGGTGTTGCGTCAGCTTACGGGCTACGACCTCAGCCGTGGCATATTGAGTGCCATGCGAAGGCCAAGCTTGCCGTCGGTTTCCGAGGTGTTGCGCGATGCCCGACGTGTGGCGGTGCTCGACACTCTGGCCAGCTCCGAGAACGTAGGTGCTATTTTCCGTTCGGCGGCCGCTTTGGGCATCGACGCGGTGCTGCTTACCCGCACCTGTTGCGACCCCTTGGTGCGTCGAGCCTGCCGTGTGAGTATGGGCACGGTGTTTCAGCTGCCGTGGACTTTTTTCGACTCTTACGACGAGCTCAAGCAGGAGGGTTTCGCCATTGCCGCCCTTGCCCTTTCGGATAAATCCATCCCTCTGGACAGCTCCGAGCTGAAACGTTGCGAGAAACTTGCCTTGGTCCTTGGCTCGGAGGGCGACGGTCTTGCTGACGATGTGTTGCAGAAATCCGATTATGTGGTGAAAATACCGATGAGCCACGGTGTGGACTCGCTCAATGTGGCGGCCGCCTCGGCAGTGGCGTTCTGGGAGTTGCGCCGATAACCTGATAATGAGATATAATGGACAAAAAAACGCCCTCTTTTCGGAGGGCGTTTTTTATTGAAAAATCTGTTTTCACTTAAAAGGGCAGGTCGTCGTCCACGGCCATCTGCGAATCGCCGGCGGGTTGTGCCGGAGCCGAAGCGAAATCGGGAGCGGGCTGTGCCGGAGCTTGCGGAGCCACAGCGGGTTGGGCAGCGGCTTGGTAGTTGCCTGCGGGTTGCGACTGTGCGGGGACAAAGGTGTCGATTCTAAAACAACGCAGGTCGGTGTACCAACGGCCTTGGAACTCACGCGATTCGGGAGAGAAATGCACGTTGATCTGTGTCCCGATAGGGATTGCGTCGACCATTGCGGCTCTGTCTTCGCCGAACATTGTGAATGCCACCATTTTGGGGTACTGTTCCTGAGTTTCTATTACAAAACCTCCTCTAACCCATGTTCCTTTTGCACTTTCGCCGCTCTGTTTGGGCAAAATCTGCATCAATTTTCCTATTATCTCCATTTTACTCTAAATATTATGTTTTTAATAATTTACAAATTCATTACCTTTTTCAAAACTTTCCACAAAGATACTATATTTTTTCCAAACAAATGTGGCAAATTGTCGTTTTGATGAAAAATTTTTCTTTCGTTCTGACTGTCAGTTTTTTATTTCAACAGATAGGTAAGACGCATGTTGATGCTAGCGCGTTTTGCCTTGGAGCTTGTGTTGAAAGTGCCGCCCCAGCTGTAGTCCTCGTCGGAGGAGTTGGGAGCTGTTATCTGAAACACGCCCATATTGGCCGACTGCAGACCTTTGATTTTACCGCCGGCGTTTTTCACAATGGTTTCGGCGCGGGTTCTGGCGTCTTCGGATGCCTTGGCAAGCATCTCTATCTTAAGGTCGGAGAGTTTGGTGTAGTAGTATTCGGGGCTGCTGGCGTCAACGTCCACGCCTTTGTCCAGAAGCTCGGAGATTTCGAGGTAGGCCTCTTCCACTTTCTCCACGTCGTTGGATTCTATGCGCACGCTCTGGGTGATTTTGTAGCCTGCAAATTTGGAGAACGAGCGTTCAGCTTCCTTGTCGTAGTAGTAGTCGTACTCTTTGCTGGTGTTGATGGCTTTGAAAAGGGTCTCTTTAGCGTCGATGCCTTTGGATGTGAGGAATTCCTTCACAATTTTGGATTGGTTTTTAACCGCGGCGTAGGCTGTTTTTTGGTTCATGTCCTGTGAGCTGAACGAGAGATCCCACACGATGAGGTCGGAGGTGAAGTCCTCTTCGGCCAAGCCGATTACGGATACTGTTTTGTCCACTTGTCGTGATTCATAGATGTAGCGTCCCATAAACACGAAAGCCAGTGTGAAGCACACTCCGATGATTGCTGCGATGATGATTTTTGTTTTGTCCATAATTTTAATTTTTTTTGAGGTTAATTATTTATTTGTTTTCTAATTTGGTTTTGCAAAGATACGACAAAAAAACGAAGTTTCGGCATCAGAAGTCGCAAAATGTATGAAATATGCGGATTATTGTACAAAACTCACTTTGTGTAGCAATTTCATACAATGGGAAGGTGTGTTATGTGGTACAAAAAAGTGCCTTTTTTAGTATCTTTTGACATGTTTTTCACTAAAAGGTTTAATATTCGAAGCTGCTGTCGCCGAGGAATTCGCGCATGATGGATGTTGGGGGTATGTGTTTTGGCGAGATAGGTTCGAAAAGTGCGAGGAAGTTCATAAGACGATGAGCCTCAGCGTGTTCTGGCTTATCTTGCGGTACGCGTTCCAGCAGGGGTTCGGCGTATGTTTTTAGCACTCCGAGTTCGTATAGCAGACCGGAGTTGAAGAAGATGTCGGCGTTTTCCTGATAGGGGAAGATATGTTTGCGCTCGCCGTCGCGCACGCTGTCCCAGCGCTTTAGGGTTTCGTATGCCGAGTAGCCGCGGAAATTGTAGTCGCGCACTATGCGGCGTATCAGACGATTGTCCGAAGTGTGTATCAGGTTTTGGTTGTCGATGGAAATCTGTGTGAAAGGCGACACAGCTACCTTGAACTTGAATTCGTCGGGCACTTGGTCGGTGAGTTTGGGATTCAGGGCGTGTATGCCTTCCATGATAAGTATGCTGTTTTTGCCCAGTCTCAGTTTTTTGCCAAGAAATTCGCTTTTACCTTTGATAAAGTTATAGGTGGGTATCTCCACTTCCTTGCCGTCCGACAGCTGTAGCAGATGTTCGTTGAGCAACGGTATGTTGAGGGCTTCGAGGGCTTCGAAATCGAAGTCGCCGTTGGGCTGGCGGGGAGTGTTTTCGCGGTCCACGAAATAGTCGTCGAGCGACATTTGCTGAACATCGTAGCCGAGCACTTGGAGCTGCACTCCCAAACGTCGGCACGAAGTTGTCTTTCCCGACGACGAAGGTCCGGCTATAAGCACTATTTTCACGCCCTCGCGTTGGTATATGGCGTCGGCGATGGTGGCGTATTTCTTTTCGTGAAGGGCTTCGGACACATGTATCACATCCACTGCCCTGCCCTCGCGCACGGCTTTGTTGAGGTCGTTCACAAACGAGATGTGCAGGAGTTTGCGCCAGTCGTGGTGTTCCTTGAAAATATTGAACATTCGCGGAGTCTCTTTGTAGAGGCTCAGCAACGAGGGATTGTAGAAATTGGGGAACTGCAGCAGGTAGCCTTCGCTGAAAATGCGGAAATCCCACAGTTTGAGGTAGGATGTCGATGGTACAAGTTTGCAGTTTATCTTGTGCGGAGTGTCGCCGATACGCTGGATGGTGGTGTAGAGCTGCTGTACACTGGCAAGGAGTTTGCTGGTTTCTTCGTTACCGGTGGCGTCGATAATCTCCTGAGCCTTAGCCATATTGATGGGAACACTTGTAAAAGGCAGGTCGGCCTCCACAAGTTCCATCATACGTTTACGCACGTTGGCGGCAATGTCTATCTGACTAGCATCAACGCCGGTAATGGTGCAGTAGTATCCGTTGGTAAGCGACTGCATCACATCGAGTTGAGCTTTGGGGTAGATGTCGCGCACAGCCTTGTAGAGCATAAAAGCGAGCGAATGGATGTAAACGCGGTAGCCTGCGGTTTTGTCGGAAATGTCGAAAAATTGAATTGTGCGTGGGGTATAGATGCAGTAGTTGAGGTCGGCCATCTCGTTGTTCACCAAAGCCCCTATTATCGGGTATTGGAGTGTGTGCTGATAATCTTTGGCAATATCCAAAAGCGGTGTCCCGCAAGGCACGGAAATGGTCTCATGGGTGTTTTCTATTATTACTTCTACGTTTTGCATGTTGTGGTGAAAAAAATGTAATTTGGTAACTGCTATTTTTTGATTTTATTATGCTATTTTCCGTATTTTTTTTGATAGTCGAGAAAGCGTTTGATGGCCGCCAAAACCATTTCGTCGTTGAACGGAACGCAAAGGTTGGCTTCCATTTCCTCGTGGGTGTCGTAGGTGGAGCAGTAGAACGGATTTTTGTAGTCTTTACTGCTGGTAAGCAAGGTTTGCGATGAGATGTATTCCTGAATTACGAGGAACTTTTTCAAAAAACCGTCCCAGTCGTTCTTTGTAATTTCCTTTTCGCCGTTGAGCAGAGCGAGCACCGCAAGGGCGTGGCGGCATTTCTGTTGCGGATATTCCTCCCAAAGCTTCTGATAGCGTTGGTGTATCTTTTTCCACGAATCCAGTTTGCCCGAAACAATGTCGTTGCAGAGGGTGTCGAAATCGGGACGGGCTATGAGCTGGCCGCCGAGATTCACCAATTCGTGAACGCGTCCCGATTGCTGCAGCTGCGACACGGATTTCCATGAATGGTTTTTCTGACATTGCAAAATTGTGGACACGGCATAGTTGAGTAGCATGTCACCGTAGGCGTCGTAGGCTTGTTTCGCTTTCATTATCCGCACTTTGCGACGGCTGTTTTCCACGCCTTCGGCAAAAACATCGAGCTGTTCCACCTTTTCGGGCTTCGACAGGAGCAATTGGCGGCCTTTTTCCAACAATTTGGGAATCGAAAGCCGTGTTTTCCTGTCCGCTGTGGCGGCTTGGCCGACCCATTTCTCGAGCAGTGCGCGCGCCACGATAATCTCCTCCACGGTGTCCGGAGCAAAAATCTGTGTCTCAATATTTTGTCGTTTTACAACGCGTTTGTCGCGATGCTGGAATTTGTAGTTGTTGCGTTCGAGGGCGTACATATTGTAAAGCCACCAGAAAGCGGGCATCACCTCCAGCTCGTCGGTGTGCAAATTGTTGTTTACCAGCGAGAAAGGCAGAGGAATGTTCAGTTCGTGCTGATAGTCGCCTTTGGCCACAAGCACGAAAGATGCGAAACGGCTTGTGTGTTTGAAACTGCTGCAGAGTCCCGGCCAGAAACCGCGTCCGGCAACTATCTCGCCGTTGGCGGTGCGACTGTTGTGGTTGGAACCGATGGTGGCACCTGCAGCTATATTGCTCTGTCCCAGTATGGTAGAGGCGATAAGGAAAGAGTTGTTGTGGTGCTGTTGGTGCGAGGGGAACAGCATAGAGTTCTGCACTTCGCAGCAGGCAATGGTGGAATTGTCGCCAACCATAGTGTTTATCACCCTTGCACCGTGTTCTATGGTAACATTGCTGCCAAGCACCACTTTTTGTAAAATGCTATTTTCCAGCACTTTGCACGAATAGCCGACAACAGAGTCTTCCACAATGCTTCCAAACCCGACAAGCGACGGCTCTTTTTTCGAGGATTTTACGGTGACGTTCGAAATATGGGTTGCCCCTTCGATGGTGCAGAATTCGTCGAAATGGCTGTTTTCTATGCAGTTAACGTTGCGGACAAGGCAGTGGGAGCCTATTGTTCCGTATAAGGGACGTGACTGGCATTCTTTGTGGTTTATCTTGCGTAAAGCGTTTTGTAATTTACTGTTGCCCTGATATTTGCATTGAAGGTAAGCATCGGCGGGGAGTATGTCGGGGAAAGTTTCAAACTTGCGGTTGCCGCCTTCGTTCATGGCTTGAATCTCCACACCGCAGCCGAATGTGGCATTGTCCGTGGCAACAATTTCGTTGGTGTTTGCCACTATGCACTCGTCGCCGATGAGATAGTTCGACAGACGTCCGACACCGTGCAGCGACACGTTTTTGCCCAAAAAACAGTTAGAGATGGTGCTGTTGGTGATGCTTGTAGGATAGGATAATCCGTTGTGTTTCAGTGCTTTTTCTTCCAATCCGACAATAAATACAATCCCGTCGAAAAAGTTGTAATAAAGCAGCGAGGTGTCGAAATTGTCGGCAACATAGATGTTTTTCCATTTTCTGGCGTTGTTGTTGTTCAGCACCAACTCCTCGATTTCCTCCTCGGACAGTTGGCGGAAATTGTAATTCGCGATTATCGGTGCAATTGCTTTGCGAAAAGCCGAAGCATTGCCTAAACTGGTGGTTTTGTGGGTTTTGTGGGTGTTCATCCGCTTTGCTTATTAAGTTGCTAATGATTTTGCAAAGATACGATTTTTTTTAGTTCGGATTTCGGAATTCGGATTTCGGAATTTTGATAATCATTTAATTAATTGAGCATTAGGTTGTTATGCAGAATATTTGTCATAATTTTTGTTACTAGTGATAAGAGTTGGGCTGATTTGAGTTAAGGCGTGAAGATGTTAAGGTGTGAAGATGTGGCTTCGACGGGCTCAGCCATCGAGTGGCTTTGCGGTCACTGAGCTTGTCGAAGTGCCGCGACTAACTCAAAACTGCAAACTAATCACTGCTCCCTAACTTCACTTCCCCGTTTCTTGCGGTCGTAGTATTCGGCGGTAGCTGTGAAAAAGGCATCGCCGCTCGAGTTGAGGGCCGTCTCCACGGAGTCCTGCACCACGCCAACGATGAATCCCACTGCCACGGCCTGCATGGCCACGTCGTTGGGGATGCCGAAAAACGAGCAAGCCATAGGTATCAGCAGCAGCGAGCCACCCGCCACTCCCGACGCGCCACAGGCTCCCAGGGTAGCTATCACGCCAAGGAACAAGGCCGAAGCAAACGTCACCTCGATGCCCAGAGTGTTGGCCACGGCGAGGGAGAAAACAGTGATGGTAACAGCAGCCCCGTCCATATTGATGGTGGCTCCCAACGGTATGCTCACCGAGTAGAACTCCTCCTCCAACCCCAGTTTTTTGCACACTGACATATTGATGGGTATGTTGGCTGCCGACGAGCGGGTGAAAAAGGCCTGCAAGCCGCTCTCTTTCAGGCAAGTAAACAGCAGGGGATAGGGATTTTTGCGGAGCATTACGAACGAAATCAGCGGATTAAAAATCAAGGCGTTGGCCAGCATACATCCCATAAGCAGCAGCAGCAGGTGTCCGTAGGTAGAGAACACCGCCATGCCGTTTTCCGAAACGGTGGTGAACACCAGTCCCAGTATGCCGAAGGGTGCGAACTGTATAACCCATTTCACCACGCGGGTAACCACGTCGGAAAGGTCGTGCACCACGTTGATGGTGGCTTTGCTCGCCAAGGTCTTCAGCGAGATGCCGAGAATTATGGACCAGAAAAGAATTGCGATATAGTTGGCGTTGGCCACGGCCGCCACTGGGTTGGCCACCATGCTCGTAAGCAGGTTTGAGAACACCTCGGCCAGCGAGCCCGCCGACGCCTCCACATTGGCGGTTTCGGAAAGCTCCAGCGTCACCGGGAAGAGGAAACTCCCCACCACGGCACACACGGCAGCGATGAAAGTGCTTAGCATATAGATAATTACCAACGCACGGTAACGCAGTCCCAGTCCTTTGCCCGCCTTGGCGATGGACGACACCACCAGCACCGCCACCAGCACGGGGGCTATGCCTTTGAGGGCGCTAACAAACATCTTGCCAAGTATTCCTATGCCCGTCCACGAGGGCACCAGCAGTCCAAAAAGGGCGCCGACCAAAAGTCCGCACAGTATGCGTATGATAAGGCTCGTCGAGGTCCAACGATTGAGTAACTTCTTAATCCACTGTTTCATAACTGTTGTTTTCGTTTCAAAATTACTGTTGCAAAATTACGTAATTTTTCCGACAGCGGCAAGCGGCCGCTATAAACAGCAATTGTCAGCGGAAAAAGGAATCACAGCCCCTGCAAAGCTGAAAAGACCTTATTTTGAAAACAGGCTAAGGTTCGAGCACCAATCTAAGTCCCAGTGCCGGGAAACTGCCAAGGGGTGCATAAAAGTCCCTGTTGGAGACGCGGCAGAAATGAGCCGCCTCACGGCTGCTTCCACCACGGTAAACGTGGTATTCTTTAGCATTCAGTTTGATTTTGTGAGTGGTTTTGCCATCTGTGTAACCGGCATACCAATCAGAACACCATTCGAAAACATTGCCGCTCATATCGTACAGTCCCAGCTCGTTAGGTTTTTTCTGGGCCACTTCTTTTATCTCTTCATTTGTGTTGTAGAGATACCAGGCCACTTCGTCGATATTGTTGCTTCCAGCATACATATATCCGTGCGTTTTGTCGCCCCCGCGTGCGGCATATTCCCATTCCGCCTCGGTTGGGAGACGGAATGTCCGGCCTGTGAGTTCGTTAAGCCGTTTTATAAACTCCTCGCAATCGATATATCGCACAGAGCCAATCGGCTTATTGTATTCTGTCCAATTACAACGTACGAGAGTACCCATGACAGTATGCCAAAGTTGCTTTGTCACTTCGGTTTCTCCCATATAGAAATCACCGACGGTTTCACTATGCACGGGATATTCATCGTCGGTGGCTTCATCGGCCTGCTCTTTGGTGGCACCCATCATAAAAGTACCGCCTTTAACAGGCATCATCTTGAATACAGCATCACCAACTTTGAATGTAAGACTGCTGTCGGAATTAGTGATTACTTTCACATTTATGTCTTGAGCTATTGCATTTACAGTAATTGCCGTAAATAAAACCCAAACAAATAAAAACCTAAAAGAAATAATTTTTTTCATGGCTATTTTGATTTTATATGATTATCCTTTCATTTGTAACACAAATTATAAATTTCTTACGAAAAAAAGTGCCTGCAAAAGAAATTTTGTAGGCACTTTTTATATAAGTCTGATTATCAGTCTTTCACGATGTCAATTTCGTCGATGAGGTTCTTGGCACCGGCAAATTTGTCGATGATAAAGAGCATGTAACGCACGTCGAGGTTGATGCAGCGCTGCATGTTCTCCTCAAAGTCGATGTCGCCCGACATTGCTTCACTGTTGCCGTCGAAGGCGAGGCCGATGAGGTGGCCTTTGGCGTTCATCACAGGCGAACCGGAGTTGCCGCCGGTGATGTCGTTGTTGGTGATGAAGCAAACGGGGAGTTCGCCTTTCTCATTGGCATAACGGCCGAACTCGCCTGCATAGAACAGGGTTTTCAGACGTTCGGGAACGTTGAATTCGGGGTTGGTGGGGTCTTCTTTCTCGATAACGCCCTTGAGGGTGGTGTAGTGGTTGTAGTGAACGCCGTCCTTGGGGTCGTAGGCCAGCACGTTGCCGTAGGTGCAACGGATGGTGGAGTTGGCGTCGGGAGCCAGCGGCTTGTCGCCGTTCATCTGCATAATGCCGTCAACAAACAGACGTTTGCCTTTGGCCAGGTCGGGAGCGGCGGCGTTGGCTTTCATAGCCACTTCGCGGTAGGCGTTGTACGACTGCATACCTGCAATGTACATCGGGTCTTTCTCCACTTTCTTAACATCGGGTTTTTCGAGGAATTTGTTGAATTTGTCGGCGTTGGCGAAAACGGATTTCTTCATCACGTCGGCGGCGTATTTCTCGAAATTGCCTTTGTATTTCTTGGCGGCCTCTTTCAGGAATTCGGGGCAGTACTGCTCTTCGATGTTTTTGTAAACATATTCGAACATGGCTGCTATGGTCTTTTCTTCGGTGGCTTGGTCGTAGTCCTTGTAGAACTCGGCGGCTTCGGCTTTCAGTTTGTCAATCACTTGAGCGTTGCCTTCGGCCACTTTAACACCAAGTCCCAGCTGATAGGCTTGGAAAGGCAGGTCGGGACCCTGCAGCAGACCTTCGGCGAGGTAGGTGCGGGCGGCCATGTAAGGTTTGCGGGCGTTGTAGCCGTCCTCGATATATTTGAGGGCGTTCTGGTAGTCGCCACCTTTGTATTTGGCCCATTCGGTGTACTGTTTTTCGATGTCTTTCTTCACACCCATGGTGTTGAGGGCCTTGAGGGCTTTGTTCTGCTCGTAGCTGTATTTCCAGTAGTTGGAGCAGCTGGCGTATTTCGACGAGTATTTGATGCGGATGGCCTGGTCGGAAGCCATGGCAGCACGCCAAACGTTGATTTTAACGGTGCGGATCTCGTAGCGCAGTTTGTTGGTGATGTTCATTGTCTCTTCCAAACCGTAGGAGGTGAGGAAACGGTCGGTGGTGCCGGGGAAGCCCATAATCATGGCGAAGTCGTTCTGTTCCACACCTTTGATGCTGACGGGCAGGTGGTGTTTGGGTTTCAGAGGCACGTTGTCCTTGGAGTAAGCGGCGGGCGAGCCGTCGGGGGCGGTGTAGATACGCAGCAGCGAGAAGTCTGCAGTGTGGCGGGGCCACATCCAGTTGTCGGTGTCGCCGCCGAATTTGCCCATCGACGAGGGAGGAGCGCCAACCAGACGCACGTCCTTATAAATAACATGCACGAACATGATGAACTGGTTGCCGTTGAACATGCTTTTCACCTTGGCTTCGTAGTAGGTGCCTTCCACGGCGGCCTTCTCGAGCTCGGCGGATTTCTCAGCGATGGCACTGTTGCGTTCGGCCTCGCTCATGTCGTCTTTCAGGACGCTTTTTATCTGCGGAGTCACGTCCTCGATACGAATAAGTATGGAGGCTGTGGTGCCGGGGTTGGGCAGTTCCTGATCCATGGAGTAAGCCCAGAAACCGTCGCGCAGGTAGTCGTGCTCCACGGTGGAGTGAGCCTGAATCACGCCATAGCCGCAGTGGTGGTTGGTGCTTAACAGACCTTTGTCGGAGATAATCTCGGCGGTGCAGAAATGCCAGAACGACTGACCATCGTTGCCCAAACCGACGATGGCGTCCTTGATACAGCTCTGGTTGACATTATAGATGTCCTCCGGAGTGAGTTTGAAACCTTTTTTCTGCATATCGGCATAGTTTTTGCCCAATAGCGAGAGTAACCACATGCCTTCGTCGGCACGCATTGTTGTGGGGAGAAGCATAGCCAGTCCCAACACAAGAGCTAAAAATCTCAATTTCATTGCGATAACTGTTTTTATTGTTAGTCCTAATTATTTAATTTTCTCGGTGTAAAAATATACAAATCAATAGTTTCCGGCGTTTTCGTACTGGCGTTGCTCCTCTTCGAGCGACCACAGGCAGAAGTCGGCCTGACGTATCATATAGTTGTATGCCTCCATTTTGGTGGGCAGGTCGCTGATGTTGGAGACTTCCTGCACCAGAATGTCGATTTTTTCTTTGATGGCTGCGTCCATAATTTAGAAGTGTTTTTTCTTTACAAAAATGATTCAAAACGTTGTGCAAAGATACGTTTTTTTTGTCAGAAAACCGCCAAAAGAAAAAAAGTTATAAAAACGGCTTTTAAAGGTGTTTGTAAGTCAAATGGTTACAATGTTGTAAAATAAAAAATGAAAAAAAAATTTTTTTCTATCAACAAAATATAGTACCTTTGCAACACGAATTAAAAACTAATATTTTAAATTTAAAATTCAAAATATCATGAATGTACAAAACATTATGACCAACCTGGAAGCCAAGCATCCGGGTGAAAGCGAATACTTGCAAGCAGTTCGCGAAGTGCTCGAATCCATCGAAGAAGTTTACAACAAACACCCCGAATTCGAGAAAGCAAAAATCGTTGAACGTATGGTAGAACCCGACCGTATCTTCACTTTCCGTGTAACCTGGGTTGACGACAAAGGCGAAGTTCAGACAAACCTCGGCTACCGCGTGCAATACAACGCCGCTCTTGGTGCATACAAAGGCGGTCTGCGTTTCCACCCGAAGGTGAACGTTTCGATGCTGAAATTCTTAGGTTTCGAACAGATATTCAAAAACAGCCTGACCATGCTGCCTCTCGGCGGTGGTAAAGGTGGTGCTGATTTCGATCCCACCGGAAAATCCGATGCTGAAATCATGCGTTTCTGCCAAGCTTTCGTTTACGAACTCTGGCGTAACATCGGACCCGACCAAGACAGCCCCGCTGGCGACGTTGGAGTTGGCGGACGTGAAATCGGTTACATGTACGGTATGTACAAGAAACTGGCTCGCGAACACAGCACCGGCGCTCTCACAGGTAAGAGCTACGGCTGGGGTGGTTCCCTCATCCGTCCCGAAGCTACAGGTTTCGGCGCTATCTACTACGTAGAACGTATGGTTAAAGAAAAAGGCGACAAGATGGAAGGCAAACGTATCGCCCTCTCCGGCTTCGGTAACGTGGCTTGGGGCGCTGCCATCAAAGCTTCCGAACTTGGTGCCAAAGTTGTTGCCCTCTCCGGTCCCGACGGCGTTTGCGAAATAGCCGACGGTATCACCAAAGAAATGATCGACTATATGCTTGACATGCGTGCTTCGAACCGCAACAAAGTTCAGGACATGGCCGACAAATTCCCCGGAAAAGCCAAATTCACCGCTGGCAAGAAAGCTTGGAGCGTGAAATGCGACATCGCATGCCCCTGCGCCTTCCAGAACGAAATGGCTGAAGAGGATGCCAAAGAACTTATCGCCAACGGCGTAAAATACGTTGCCGAAGTTTCGAACATGGGTTGCCAGCCTGGCGCTATCGCAGCTCTGCAGGGTGCCAAGATACCTTTCGGCCCCGGTAAAGCCGTTAACGCTGGTGGTGTTGCTACCTCCGGTCTGGAAATCTGCCAGAACGCTGAACACCGCAACTGGACAGCCGAAGAAGTGGACAAAAACCTCCACACCATCATGAACAACATCTACGACATGTGCGTTGAATACGGTAAACAAGCCGACGGTACCATCAACTACGTTAAAGGTGCCAACATCGCCGGTTTCATGCGCGTGGCCAAAGCTATGCTTGCTCAAGGTATCATCTAATCCTAAAGCAAACTTCCCCGAAAGGGGTCATGATAAACACGGACACCAAACGGTGCCCGTGTTTTTTTTTGTGTGTGGGGTACCCCACACTGCGTGCCTTTGGCACGCTATGTTATGTGTGTGGTGTTGCTAATCCCCACACTTCCGTGTGGGGTTACCGAGAGCACGTGTCTCCGACACGTTTCATTGGATACTACTTTATTAATTATAATCTAATACAGACACTTTTTTAAGTTCAAGAATCGTTAGTCGTGGGTCCAAACTCACAACTATCACCTAACCACATACTATAAAGGTCGTTTCCTCGTTATCCCCAAAAACACCCGAAACAATGAAAAAACTGTTTTTAATTATGGCAATAACCGCATTATGCGGCCAGATGTCGGCCTGCAGCCAGCCGTCGAACTCTTTGAAATCCGAAGAGATAAGCGGAGAGACAATAGACACCACCATGGACAACGAGCCCTCCCCTATCCTGCTCACCGAGCAGCAGCGGACTTTCGTTGCCGACAACAACGCCTTCACGCTGAAGTTCATCAAAACGGTAAACGACGAGGATAAAAGTGGCAAGAGCTTCATCTACTCGCCGCTGAGCATCACCTACGTAATGAGCATGGTCAACGCCGCCGCCGAGGGTGAGACCGAACGCGAGCTGGAGCAGACCCTCGGTTTCCACCAAGGGGGCATCAAAGCCGTCAACGAGTTCTGCAAGACTCTGATAGACAGTCTGCCGAAGGTCGACCGACAGGTGCAGCTGAATATCGCCAACGCCATTTTTGTGAACAAGGACTACCGTCTGCTGAAGCCTTACCAGAAAGATATGCAGAAATATTACGACGCCCTTGCTGAGTCGCTCGATTTTGCGTCGAAAAAGTCGCTCAACCACATCAACGGCTGGTGCAACAAAAAGACCAAAGGCATGATCCCCTCCATCCTCGGCGAGCTCAACCCCAGCGCCGTGGCCTACCTGCTCAACGCCATCTATTTCAAGGCCAACTGGGCCGAACAGTTCAAGGAAGCCCTGACCAAAAACGACACCTTCCATACCGTCGAAGGTCCCGTGATGTTGCCATTGATGCGTCAGACGCACAAATTCAGATATATGAAAAACGACCTCTTCGCCGCCGTCGACCTGCCCTACGGCAACGGACAGTGGAGCATGACGGTAATGCTGCCCGAAAAAGGCAAGTCCGCCGACGATGTCATCGACTATCTGGCCAAAAATGGCACCTCGTTCACCAGCGAGATGCGCCGTCGCAAGGTGAGCCTCAAACTGCCGCGTTTCGAGACGGAATCCAGCACCAGCGACCTTATCGGGACGATGAAAAAGATGGGCATCTACCGTGTGTTCGGCAGCGGTGCCGAAATTCCCAATATGTGCGGGGGCGGTGTGTATATAAGTATGATGTTGCAGAAAGCGCGTATCAAGGTGAACGAAACCGGCTCGGAGGCGGCAGCCGTAACGGTGGTGATGCTTGAGAAATCGAGTGCGCCAATACGTGAGGAGACCGTTGTGTTCCACGCCGACCGTCCGTTTGTGTACGCCATCCGCGAAGCCTCCACAGGAGTGATTCTCTTTGTTGGAAAATTCACCGGAAAGTAAATATTAAACACGAATTGCCATATAATTGACCATAAATTATTTAGCAACAAAAATTAATGGAAAAATTACGGTGATTATATGTGAAAAACTGATTTTATTGAACACGAATTGCCATATAATTGACCATAAATTATTGAACAACAAAAATTAATGGAAAATTCATGGGAATTACATGTAAAAAATTGGTATTATTGAACACGAATTGCCATATAATTGACCATAAATTATTTAGCAACAAAAATTAATGGAAAATTCATGGTAATTATATGTGAAAAAATTCTAGTTGCGGCCGATTTGTAACCGCAACAACCGAAATAAAGATTTACAACTTAAAACATTATAAAAATGAAAAAACTGCTTTTAATTCTGGCCGCAGCCTCGTTTGGTTGCTTTATGGTTTTCTGTAACCAACAAGTGAAAACCGATACTAACGACGTGGAAACGGAGGATTCGGTACCCGCAACGGAACCAATCGAAATATCCAAACAGCAGATGGATTCGCTTGTTGCCGAAAACAACCTTTTTTCGCTGAAACTCATCAAAGCGATGAACGACGCCGACCGCAGCGGCAAGAGCTTTATCTACTCGCCGCTTAGCATCACCTACGTGCTGAGCATGGTGAACGACGCCGCCGAGGGCACTACCAAACGCGAGTTGGAACAGACACTGGGCTTCAGTCAAGGTGGAATAGAAGCGGCCAACGGTTTCTGTAAAACCTTGATAGACAGTCTTCCCAAAATAGATACTTCGGTGCAACTGAACATCGCCAACGCCATTTTTGTGAACAAAAATCACAAGCTGAAAGCGACTTTCAAACGGGATTTGCGGTATTACTACGACGCCCTTGCCGAGTCGCACGATTTCGCCTCGCCAAAGACACTCCAACGTATCAACGGCTGGTGCAACGAAAAAACCAACGGCATGATACCCAACATCCTCAACGAACTGAATCCCGAGGCCGTTTCATACCTCCTCAACGCCATCCATTTCAAGGCCGGTTGGGAAAATCCTTTTGAAAAAGAATCAACCAAAGAAGAAAAATTCACAACAACAGAAGGTCCTGTAAAGATGCCCTTGATGTGGCAATTAGAAGATTTCAAATATATGAAAACCAGCACTTTCGCCGCCATCGACCTGCCATACGGCAACAAACAATGGTGCATGACGGTGATGCTGCCGAACAAAGGCAAGTCCGCCGACGATGTTATCGACTATCTGGCCAAAAACGGTATAGCATTTACCAATGAGTACAGCTGGCACGAAATCGACCTCAAACTTCCGCGTTTCGAGACAGAATCCACCACCGAGGATTTGATTGGAACACTGAAAAATATGGGCATCAACCGAGTGTTTGGCAACAGTGCCGAAATACCAAACATGTGCGACTCTGCTGTATATATAAGCAATATGCTGCAAAAAGCCCGTATCAAAGTGGATGAGAGCGGCTCGGAGGCTGCAGCTGTTACAGTTGTAGAGTTTGCGGTACTTAGCGCCGGTGAGGAAGAACCCGAGCCTCCAATTATCTTCCACGCCGACCGTCCGTTTGTGTACGCCATCCGCGAAGCCTCCACAGGAGTAATACTCTTTGTAGGAAAATTCACCGGAAAGTGAACATTTAACACGAATTGCCATGTAATTGACCATAAATTATTTAGCAACAAAAATTAATGGAAAAATTACGGTGATTATATGTAAAAACTGATTTTATTGAACACGAATTGCCATGTAATTAATCATAAATTATTGAACAACAAAAATTAATGGAAAATTCATGGGAATTACATGTAAAATCTGGTAATTACATGTAAAAAAAGATTTATGTAGAAAAAAAGGTGTCCCCGGTTTGTGAGGACACCTTTTTCGTATCAACCTACCTGATTTTCACTTATTTCCGAGTCCGACTCTGACTCCGGCGTAGAGCATAATGCCGGGTTGCGGCACTCCGCCGTGGTCGCGGTAAGAGCTGTTGGCAAGGTTATGCCCTTCGGCAAAAAGGGTAACGGTTTTTATGCA
>JAEENM010000180.1 GCA_016283745.1 Bacteroidales bacterium
GTGTCGGTAAACCGTATCAATCCTTATAAAAATGTGTACGATTTCTCGACCATCAATCTCAACGGTCTCGAGACGCATTTCGATTTGTACGCCGACGGCACTAACAATTTCTCCAACCTCACCAAGAGCACTGGCGAGTTGCCCGCCGACACCGCCGCCAAGGAGGAACCCGCTGCCGACTCCGCACAGGCTATCTCTCCCGCCGCTGCCCCGGCAATGCTGCTGAAAGTGGGACAGCTCGATATCGAGGGTGTCAACTTCACTTTCAACGACTTTACGATGGCCGAGTCCTTCTCGTATCCCATCACCAACATACGCATGAAAACCGACAATTTTGTGCTTGGCGACAAGGAAAAAGCCCTGATGCTCCTTGCCCAGCTGCCCAACGCCGGAAGCCTGATGGCACGTTGGAAAGGCGGCATGTCGCTGAAAGAGGACCAGTACCTCTACCTCTCGCTGAAAAACGTGACGCTGAAGAATTTCTCGCCCTACGTGTTGCATTACCTTGCCTATCCTGTCAAGGAAGGCGTGCTGTCGTTCACCAGCGAGAACACCATCCGCAAATCGATGCTTAACGGCAAAAACAAAATTGACATCTACAACCTCAATGTGGAGAAAAAACGTCGCGACCTGAAACCCGAATACAACATACCGCTGCGCACCGCACTGTATATACTGAAGGACAAGGACGACAAGATACAGATAGACCTGCCCATAAAAGGCAATGTGGATTCGCCCGAATTCTCTTATACCAAGTTGATTTTCAAGACTTTGGGCAATCTGCTTGTGAAAGTGGCCCTTTCGCCGCTCAATTTCGTGGCAAACAACCTCGGTCTTTCGCAGGACGAGCTGTCGCACGTCGATTTCAGCCTGTTCCAACGCGACCTCACCTCGGAGCAGTACGAAAAACTGTCGCGTCTGGCCGACGTGGTGAAAGCCGATCCCGATATGACATTGGAACTAGAGCAAAGTGTTGATTACCAGAGTGCTTTGAAGGAATTTCCGATGTTCGAGATGAAACGCGAATACTACCTCTCGCAGAATCCCGAAAAGGTGGGCAAACCGATGTCGAGCCTCGACATAACCAGCATTACCGAGATTAAGGACAAAGACAAGGATTTCCGCGCTTTTGCCGAAGACAAACTTGGAGCCAGTCTGGAAAAGGGACTTGCAGCCCGTTTCCCCGCCGACACCATCGACGCACGTGTGAAAAAACTGATGGAAGGCCGTAACAGACAGGTGAGCCGTTTCCTTGTGGAGAAAATGCAAGTACCTCAGGAACAGCTTTCTATCAAATCCCTCGACCTGAACACCCTTAAAGAAGGCAAGTACGACAGCAAGTACGAGGTGAAACTCAACGCCAAGGACGCCCAAGGGGTGAAGGAGATTAAGTAGTCAGTGGTCAAAGGTCAAAAGTCAAAGGTCTGAGGTCAGGGAATAGAAATTAGTAGTTAGTAATTGGTAATTATAAAATTGTTGGGGTTGGCAATCGAAGATTGCCAACCCCAACTTATTTTTCTATCAATGTAGTAAACTAATGTGTTTTTACAGTTAAAAACTGACAACTGAATGCTGACAACGAACCCCCTAGTTAATTTTCAATTTTCAACTTTCAACTTTCAATTTTCAATTTTCAATTTTAGAGTGCATTGTAGCTGCAACTCCATGTGTCGCCGCCTTTCATGTCGCCGGTGGAGAGGCCTTTTTTGAGCCATTTCATGCGCTGGGCCGAGGTGCCGTGGGTGAAGTTTTCGGGGGTTACCTCGCCACGGGAGCGTTTCTGCAGGTAGTCGTCGCCGATTTTCTGTGCTGCGTTGATGGCTTCCTCGAAGTCGCCGGCCTCAATGGAGCCGAACATCTCTTTCTCGTAATAGCCCCAAATTCCCGAATAGTAGTCGGCTTGCAGCTCAATACGCACGCTGGTTTTGTTTTTCTCCGTCTCGTTCTGTTGGGCCATTTTGGCGTGAGCGTTGTCGAGGGTACCGAGCAGGTGTTGCACGTGGTGTCCCACCTCGTGGGCTATGACGTAGGCGCAGGCGAAATCGCCCTTGGCGCCGAATTTTGTAGAAAGCTCATCGAAAAAGTCAAGGTCGAGATATAGTTTCTCGTCGGCGGAGCAGTAGAAGGGTCCTACTGCCGAGGTGGCACTGCCGCAGCCGCTCTGCACACTGCCTTTGAAAAGCACCATGGTGGGATTTTTGTAGGTCTTGCCCATTTTTTTGAACTGGGCTTTCCACACGTCCTCGGTGCTGGCAAGAATCTGTTTTGCAAAGACTTCGAACTCTTTCTCCTTTGCGGTGAGGGTGTATTCGGAGGTCTGTTCGGTGTTAATGCCGAAATTTTGCCCAACTTGCTGCAGTTGGCTTTCATCTACGTTGATACCAAATTTGTTCAACGCAAAAGTAAGTATACCTATAATAAGGGCTCCTCCGATGCCCAATCCTAATATTTTTCCGCCTTTTCCGCGGCGGTCTTCAACGTTTGTGCTTTGTCTGCGTCCTTCAAGTTTCATATTAATAATGTATTTGTTTGTGATTTCCGATTAACGCAAAGCCGTTTTTTTTATTGTTTGTGTTTGAAACAAAATTTTTGTGTGACATTTTGTCAGTAATGGCAGATTTGCGAAAGAAAACGCTTCATCAATTATGACAAAGTAGCAGAAAATCTGAAAAAACGGCATCAGGCACGCATCTTGCCGAAAGGGAATTGTAAAATTCTAAAAAAATCATCAAACAACGAATAAAAAAATAAACAATATGGGAAAAATAATAGGAATAGACTTAGGAACAACCAACTCGTGCGTGGCCGTTATGGAAGGCAACGAACCTGTGGTAATAGCCAACAGCGAAGGTCACCGCACAACCCCTTCGATAGTTGGATTTTTGGAAAACGGCGAACGTAAGGTGGGCGACCCCGCCAAACGTCAGGCCATCACCAACCCCCACAACACGGTGTACTCCATAAAACGTTTTATGGGTGAGACTTACGACCGTGTCACCAAAGAGATAGAGGCCATGCCTTACAAAGTGGTGAAAGGCGACAACAACACCCCGCGTGTCGACATCCAAGGCCGCCTGTACACCCCGCAGGAAATCTCGGCCATCGTTTTGCAGAAAATGAAAAAGACCGCCGAAGACTTTCTCGGCCAGGAAGTTAGCGAAGCCGTTATAACCGTGCCCGCCTACTTCAACGACAGTCAGCGTCAGGCCACCAAGGAAGCCGGCGAGATTGCAGGTCTGAAAGTGCGTCGTATCATCAACGAACCTACAGCAGCAGCTCTGGCCTACGGTCTTGACAAGAAAAACAAAGACATGCACGTGGCAGTGTTCGACCTCGGCGGCGGCACTTTCGATATCTCCATCCTCGAACTCGGCGACGGAGTGTTCGAAGTGAAATCCACCAACGGTAACACACACCTCGGCGGCGACGACTTCGACCAGAAAATTATCAACTGGCTGGCCGACGAGTTCATGGCCGACAAACATGTGGACCTCCGCAAGGACCCCATGGCTCTGCAACGTTTGAAAGAGGCTGCCGAAAAAGCCAAGATCGAACTCTCCAGCAGTCAGCAGACCGAAATCAACCTGCCGTACATCATGCCTATCGACGGCATACCGCAGCACTTGGTGAAAACCCTCACCCGTGCCAAATTCGAACAGCTGTGCGACGACCTTATCCAAGCCACCTTGGAACCCTGCCGCAACGCCATGCGCGACGCAGGTCTCGACAAATCGCAGATTGACGAGGTGATACTCGTGGGCGGCTCCACACGTATCCCCGCAATACAGAAAATTGTTGAAGATTTCTTCGGCAAGACCCCTTCGAAGGGCGTCAACCCCGACGAAGTAGTGGCAATAGGCGCGTCGATACAGGGCGGCGTGCTCACCGGCGAAGTGAAAGACGTGCTGTTGCTCGACGTAACGCCTTTGTCGCTGGGTATCGAAACCCTCGGCGGCGTGATGACAAAGCTTATCGAAGCCAACACCACCATCCCCACCAAGAAAAGCCAGATCTTCAGCACGGCTGCCGACAACCAGCCCGGCGTGGAGATCCACGTGCTGCAGGGCGAACGTCCCATGGCCAACCAGAACAAGACCATCGGCCGTTTCAACCTCGACGGCATACCCCCCGCACCCAGAGGGGTACCTCAAATCGAAGTTACTTTCGACATCGACGCCAACGGCATACTCAACGTATCGGCCATAGACAAAGCCACCGGCAAGACACAGAACATACGTATCGAAGCATCGTCCGGACTTTCGGAAGACGAGATAAAACGTATGAAAGCCGAAGCCGAGGCCAACGCCGAAGCCGACAAAAAGGCCAAGGACGAGATTGAAAAGGTGAACGCCGCCGACAGCATGATCTTCCAGAGCGAGAAAAACCTGAAGGACTACGGCGACAAGCTGCCCGCCGACAAGAAATCGGCCATAGAGAGCGCCCTCGCCGACCTGAAATCGGCCCACGCCTCGAAGAACATACCCGCTATCGACTCCGCCATGGAGAAGATAAACGCCGCATGGCAGGCCGCCAGCGAGGATATGTACAAAGCCCAGCAGCAGGGCGGTGCCAACCCGGGTGCCGGTTTCGACCCCAACAATATGGGCGGTGGCAACACCAATGGCAACAACGGCCAGCAGAACGGCAACGATGAGACTGTTACCGATGCCGATTTTGAGGAGGTGAAGTAAAGATTCAGTGAATCTTTACGATAGCGAAGGCGGAGATGAAGAAACAGCCAGTGGCTGTTTCGATAGCCGAAGGCGAAGAACAAAAACACCTCGCGTGAGCCGCGGCCCCAAGGCCGCTCCGCGGATTCGAAAACCGCGGGATTCCAACCAAAAAGGAGTGCAATTTATTTGCACTCCTTTTTGATTGTTGTTCCTCAGCGTTTTAAACGCTTGCTATTGATTGTTTATCCATTCAAAGATGTTTTTCACAATCTCTGGCGTAAGAATCTTGTCGGGATACTTCGAATAATGTCTGTCATCATACATAGCATAAGGAATGAAATAAGACCCTTTGATTTTCGACACCTGATATTTGTCTTGTCCAACACGGTCATTAGCTTCTCGGAATCCATTATTTGGATTTATTTGGAAAAGCGGAATTCTTGTTCCTTTCAAACAATCAGGAATGTTGTCAACTTTTATAAAATTGTACCCTAACCACGTTGTATCAGGTCTGAACCCCCAATAATAAGCCGCTCTATCATTAGCTGCAATTATCAATTTTGGCTTAATATATTCCTCAATGTTTTTCTGTGTTATTTCAAGGACTTTTACTTGGAATTCAATATTGGCACTTAACGCATTTTCAAATTCTTCTTGATTTGATTCAAAGTAGGGAAATAGGTCGAGATAAGCCGTGTGGTCAAGTAACCAACTATCGTCTCCAACAATCTGTTTCTTTTTATTCTTCCAATATTGAGAAGGTGGAATGTCCCTTGCATCTTTGAAAGTGTAAAAACAATTAGAACCACCCTGACCACTCGGATTTATTCCCGTTAATAAAATTCCATTCGATGGGTTGCTATGGCAGAAAGCAATGCCCTTCTTTATAAAGTCGGCATTGTTGCCTATTTCAATGTATTGTTTGCACAAGTCTTGTTCTGTTTTGGACAGACAATCAAAATTCGGTTCACTAGAAGTATCCATTTTTTTTACGTTTTTTAATGTTAGAATATTTGAAAATTCAAAAATATGAAAAACAAACGATATTTCCAAATTTTTGCACATTTATTTAAAATAAAGGAATGTCCTTTTCTCACAAATCGCCTTTGAATCACTCTTTGTGTTTAGTGGACAGAAACGCACCCCCTCAAAAAAAACTTGCACAACCGGATTTTTTTTCGTAATTTTGCACTTTTATAACAAATAAAAAACAGTCGTTATGACGAAAGCAATCAAACACTTTGCATTGGCTCTGGCGCTTGTCTTTTCGGCAGTCGCAGTGGCCAACCCTGTAGATCAGAACACCGCCCTGAAAGTGGCGAAAAACTTCTGGAAATCCAACAGCATGACCTCCCGCATGGAGTGCAGTCTGCAACTCTCTCCTTTGTCGGGCAGCGACGGGCTCAACACTTTCTATATCTTTGAGAACTCCATAGGATTCGGTTTCGTGATGATATCCGCCGACGACTGTGTGGTTCCGGTGCTGGCCTATTCCGCTACCGACCCTGTGGGCGACAGCGTCTTGCCCGCCACAGCAAAGACAATGCTGCAGTGGTACGACAGGCAAATACGTTACTGCGTGGCTAACAACATCAAGGCTACTCCCGAGATAACAGCCATGTGGCAGAGCTACCTCGAGGGCAACGTGGGCATGGAAAAGAGCAACAACTACGTGCTCCCGATGCTCACCACCAAATGGAACCAGCACCCCATCTACAACGACCTTTGCCCTTACGACGGAGTCACCAAGGATCGCACCTTGGCAGGATGTGTGGCAGTGGCTATGGCCCAGGCTCTCAAATACTGGAACCATCCTGCGGTTGGAATAGGAGTGAACTCCTACAATCACGAAAAATATGGCACTATTACGGTTTATTTCAATAACACCGCTTACGACTGGGCCAATATGCCCAACCAGCTAGGCTCCACCACGCCATATGCCCAGACCAACGCTGTGGCAACGCTGATGTACCACAGCGGTGCGTCGTGCAATATGAACTATGGCACCGAGGGTAGCTCCGCAGGTGTAAACGGCAACCACTACGGCACGTCGGAGTATGCTTTCAAGAATTTCTTTGGTTATAAAAAGAGTCTCCACAGCATAAGCCGCGAGAATTTCAACGACACCGCTTGGACCGACACCATCCGCTACGAGATAGACCACGGCCGTCCTGTCGTTTACACCGGCTACGACTACACCGACACCAACGATATCGTGGGTCATGCCTTTGTGTGCGACGGCTACGACACCCTCGACCGTTTCCATTTCAACTGGGGATGGGGCGGAATGAGCGACGGCTATTTCTACCTGAACTGCCTCAACCCCGGACATGTGTTCGACTCGAGCCAGCGCGCCATCATCGGTATGGAGCCCGACAGTAATCAGATGCGTGTCAATCCCACCGAAGTGATTATCGCCGGTGCAGGCGGCTCTGCTTCGGCAATGGTATACAGCGCTCCTAAAGACAGTGCCAACTGGACAGCCAGCACCCAGCAGTCGTGGATAACACTTTCGCGCACATCCGGTCCCGGACTTGGCGACAGCACATCCATCACCATCACCGCCACCGAAAACACCAACGGTCAGTCGCGCAACGGCTTTGTGGATATAGTGCAGGATTCGCATAAAGTTACCATATATGTGTCCCAACCCGATGTGAACCACAGTACTGGCGGATGGTATGGCAACAGTTTTATGGATACCGAGGAGACCGTTATGGCATCTACTCAGAATATGGTGATAATCCGTCCCGAGTCGTACGGCAATTTCGCCCCCGGTGACAAGATAACCCACATAAGATTCAAGACCAGAGTGCGTTACCCCGGCTACAACAACGCCACCTTCAACATTAAGATTTTCCGCAACGTGGACTTTACACAAAATCTTGCTCAGGGCGATTGCGACACTTCGAGAGTCCTTGGACGAATGGCTTACAATCAGGTATATCAGGTAGCCAATTCCGACATCGAGCAGATTGTCACTCTGTCAACACCATATACAATAACATCGGCTCCATTCTGGATTGCACTGCAGACCACAGGCGGAACCATTTACAAAGCACACCACACGCCCATAGCTGCGGGCGGTAGTCCTCAAGTGCATTACCTCGGCAATTTCACCGATGGACACGTATGTCCCGCTATGACCAGCGACCGCCAGTCGGAAATAGAATATTATTTCCAGTTTATGGTGGAACTCGGCAAGGACGGCATAGAACAGCCCGAAGCCAAGACAATGCCCAATGTGAAAGTTTATCCCAACCCGACAACAGGCGTGGTCAACTTCTCCGAATTTGTCAGCCATGTGGATGTGTTCGACAATATGGGACGCCGTGTGCTGAGCGCCGACAACACCACCTCTGTCAGCCTGTCGGATATGCGCAAAGGTCTCTACACCATGCGTATCACCACCGAACAGGGTACAGTGCTGCGCAAAGTGGTAAAACAAAGATGATGTAAGTGTTTCATAATTGCAATAGTGATTGACGGCGGATGCAAGTCCGTC
>JAEENM010000181.1 GCA_016283745.1 Bacteroidales bacterium
TCGATTTCTCGTATCTCGACAGGGAAAACGTGCGTAAGGTTCTGTGGGCGTTCACGTTGGGAATCCTCGCCGTGGTCTGTGCCGATCTGCTTTCCGCCGTTTGGGACGTGGCTTTCCGCGGTGTCGGAGCCTCACGTTTCTTCGATGTCAACCTGTCGTCGGAGCACCACACATATATATCTATGCACATCTGCGTGGGCATAATAGTCTGTTTTGTGGAGCTGGTGCGCATGGCCAAAGGCGGCAGGCTGTGGCAGAAACTGCTGCTGGCCATCGCTTTGGCGTTGTTCATTGTGGCCACGGTGTTGCTTTCTTCGCGTGCGGGATTGCTGTGCATGGTGGCGGTGTATTTCTTACTTTTCCTGTGGATGATTTTCGGACGAAAGATGTACCGTGCCGGACTGGTGACGGCAATAGTGGCCGTCGTGGCGGTGGGGGTGGCCGTTCTAGCTTTGCCCAACGCCGTGACACGTGTGGCCGACACGGTGAAATCCGTCACCTCGTCGGAAAAGAGCGAGGATGTGCGTGTAACGATACTGCGTTCCACTCTGCCCGTGGCCCGCGAAAACTGGCTTACCGGCGTGGGCGTGGGCGACAAAATCGACGCATATATGGAGCAGTACCGCAAGGACAACAACCAGATACCCTTGGAACGGGAGTATAACTCTCACAACCAGTTTGTTGACACGATGACAGTTACGGGCATACTAGGCCTCGCCCTGCTGCTTTGCTTTTTCGTGGTGCCTGCCGTGCTCGCCATCCGCGACCGGCGTTTCGACGTGGTTTTCGCACTGTTCCTCTTCATGATTTTCTTCAACGCCCTGTTCGAGTCGGTGTTCGAGAAACAGGCGGGCATTATGTTCTTCGTCCTCCTTTTTGTGACGATCTTCAACGGCAATTTCGTGGCGGAGAAAGGGACTACCGACATCTCGGATTAATGACACGGATTATTTGTGAAATTCGTTCAATTCGTGTTCAAATAAATATGTGTTTCCCACAAATTCATTTTTTTTCCGTATATTTGCAACTCGCAGAAAGCAATGGAGAATAACGTAAAATGCAAGAAAAGAATATTATAGAGATACGCAACAAACGTGCCACGTACGAATATTTCCTGATAGACACCTACACGGCCGGTCTTGTGCTCACGGGTACCGAGATCAAATCTATCCGCGACGGCAAGGCCAACCTCACCGACTCGTACTGCACGTTCCGCGGTCACGAGCTCTTTGTCAACGAGATGCACGTGTCCGAATACCGTTTCGGCTCTTACCTTAACCATCCCGCCAAGCGCGACCGCAAGCTGCTGCTCACCAAACGCGAGCTACACAAGCTCCAGAACAAGGTGAAAGAGAAGGGCTTCACTATCATCCCCGTGCTGCTTTTTGTGAATCCCAAAGGCTTGGCCAAGCTCAACATCGCCCTTGCCAAAGGTAAGAAATTCTACGACAAACGCGAATCTATCAAGGAACGCGACAACAAACGCGAACTCGAAAGATATAATAGATAATATTAACGATTTAATAATCATAGAGATATGAAAAGAAACCTTTTGCTGATAAGTAACTCCACCAACCGTGGTGAGGCCTATTTGGAATGGCCCAAAAACCAGATAAACGATTTTCTGAAACGTCACAACGTAAAGTCGGTGCTGTTCATTCCCTTTGCTGGCGTTAGTCTTGCTGAAGGCGGCCTGAAAGCCTCCTACAACGCCTACGAGGCCAAAGTGCAGAAAGTGTTCGCCGAATTTGGCGTGAAACTCACGAGCATCCACCACAAGAAATCGCCCATCGAGGCGGTGTACAATGCTGAGTGCGTGGCAGTTGGCGGCGGCAATACCTTCCATCTGGTGAAAGAGCTTCACCGTCAGGGACTTATGAAAGCCATCAGCGAACGCGCCAAAAACGGAATGCCTTACATGGGCTGGAGCGCCGGCAGCAACGTGGCAGGTCCTACTCTCTGCACCACAAACGACATGCCCATAGTGCAACCCGAGAGCTTCGACTGCATGAACCTCGTGCCTTTCCAGATAAACCCCCACTACACCGATTTCTTCGACCCCAAACACGGCGGTGAGACACGCGACGACCGTCTGAAAGAATATATCATGCTGCACCCCGACATGTACGTGGCAGGCATACGCGAAGCCACATCGCTGCTGCTCGAAAACGGCAAACTGAAACTCATAGGCCTTCCCAACAAAATGAAAGTGTTCAAAGCCAACCTCGCCAACACCAAGGAATATGGCCTCGACGACGACATCAACTTCCTGCTGAAATAGTTCGGCAGTGCGGTTCAGGACATAATTTTTGCAGTCTTGGAATTTCCTGTTTTAGACAAAATAAACACGCCCGACGATCTTAAAAAGCTGTCGCCTAAGGAGTTGGAACAGCTCTGTTCCGACCTGCGAAGCTATATCGTGAAGGTCCTCTCCACCCATCCGGGGCATCTGGCTTCGGGACTCGGCGTGGTGGAACTTGCTGTGGCTCTGCATTATGTGTTCAACACTCCCGACGACAAACTGGTGTGGGACGTGGGCCATCAGGCCTATCCGCACAAGATACTCACGGGCCGCAAACGTCAGTTCGAAACCATTCGCTCCTACGGTGGCATCAGCGGTTTCCCGAAAATGGAGGAGAGCGAGTTCGACTCCTTCGGCACGGGACATTCCTCCACCTCCATCTCGGCGGCGTTGGGAATGGCTGTGGCGGCGCATCTGCAAGGCAACGACAGCCGCAACCACATAGCTGTTATCGGCGACGGCTCGATGACCGGCGGCATGGCTTTCGAAGCCCTCAACCACGCAGGCGAGGCGGGTGCCAACGTGCTGGTGATTCTCAACGACAACGGCATCTCCATCGACAAGAGCGTGGGGGCGCTGAGCCATTACCTAACCAAAATCACATCGTCGCGGACGTACAACCGTGTGAAAACCAAGATTTGGGACTGGTCGGGCGACAACGCCTTCGGCCAGCGCATACGCCGTTTTTTCCGCAATATACTGCTCAACCTAAAGGCCACGTTCTTCAAGCAGAGCAATATGTTCGAGGCCTTCGGTTTCCGCTATTTCGGTCCCATCGACGGCCACAACCTGCCCGATTTGATAAAAATCCTCACCCGTCTGAGCACTATCAAAGGCCCGAAACTGCTGCATATCGTCACCCAGAAGGGCAGGGGCATGGAGATGGCCGTGCAAAACCCCGTAACCTACCACGCTCCCGGCGAATACGATGTGGACACCGGCGAACAGAAGAAATCCAACGAAAAAGACCAGCCGCTGCGTTATCAGGAGGTGTTTGGCAATACCATCCTCGAACTTGCAAGGAAAAATCCCAAGATAGTGGGCATAACTCCCGCAATGCCAACGGGTTGCTCGCTTAACATAATGATGGAGGCCATGCCCGACCGTTGTTTCGACGTGGGTATCGCTGAGCAGCACGCCGTCACCTTCGCCGCGGGACTCGCCTCGCAGGGCATGGTGCCGTTCTGCAACATCTACTCCTCGTTTATGCAGCGCGCCTACGACCAAGTTATCCACGATGTGGCGTTGCAGAAACTGCAGGTGGTGATGTGTCTCGACCGTGCCGGCCTTGTGGGCGAAGACGGTCCCACGCACCACGGCGCTTTCGACTACGCCTATTTCCGTCCCATCCCCAACCTCGTCATCGCTGCCCCGATGAACGAAAACGAGCTCCGTAATATGATGTACACCGCCCAGCTGCCCGACGGCGGCCCGATGGTGATACGCTATCCGCGCGGCAGGTCGGTGAACGCCGACTGGAAAAAGCCGTTCCAGACTGTGGAAATAGGCAAAGGACGCTGTCTGCGCAACGGCAAGGATGTGGCGATACTATCCGTGGGACACATCGGCAACACCGCCATGAAGGCGGCAGAGCTACTCAGCACCCTCGGCATTGAGGTGGGTGTGTACGACATGCGTTTTGTGAAACCCATCGACGAAAGTCTGCTCCACGAGGTGGCACGTACCTACACGCACATCGTTACCATCGAGGATGGCGTGCTGGAAGGCGGCTTCGGCTCGGCGGTGCTGGAATTCTTGGCCGACAACGGAATAGAGCTGCCCGTGCACCGTTTGGGACTGCCCGACAGGTTCATAACCCACGGCAGTCTGCGCGAGCTGCACCGCGAGTGCCACATAGATGTCGATGCTGTGGTGGAGACGGTCAATGCTATCGTAAAAGACAGTAAATAAGGTTTTTACGACTGTCAGCTTTTACTTACATATTGTTGTTGAAAAGTGGAATCGAAAAATTCACTTTTTAACTCTATTTTTGTGTAAATTTGCAAGATTATTTGTAAAAAGAAATTTGTGTAACCACCTATAAACTACTAAACTTGTGGATATATTAGACGAACTAAACGACGAACAGCGCCGTGCTGCCGAAGTTATCGACGGACCTGTGATGATTATTGCCGGCGCAGGCTCGGGCAAGACCCGCACTCTGACCTACCGCATCGCCCACCTGATCGACGAAGGGGTGGATTCCTTTAATATTCTGGCACTTACATTTACCAATAAGGCGGCCAAGGAGATGAAAGACCGTATCGAGACGCTTGTTGGCACCGAAGCCAAGAACATCTGGATGGGCACTTTCCACTCGGTGTTTGCCAAAATCCTGCGTATCGAAGCCGACAAACTCGGCTACACCCATTCTTTTACCATCTACGACACCGACGACAGCAAAAACGCTATCAAACAGATAATCAAGCAACAAAACCTCGACCCCAAGACCTATAACCCATCCTTTGTGGCCAGCCGTATCTCCGCAGCAAAAAGCAGCCTGATGGGGCCTGAGGACTACGCTTCCAATCCCGACATACAACAGTCGGACAGGTTTGCCAAAAAACCGCTCATAGCACAAATCTACAAACTCTACAACCAGCGTCTGCGCAACGCCATGGCCATGGATTTCGACGACCTGCTGTTCAACACCAACGTGCTTCTGCGCGATTTCCCCGAGGTGCTGCTCAAATATCAGGAACGTTTCCGCTACATCCTTGTGGATGAGTATCAGGACACTAACTTTGCCCAGTACCTGATTGTCAAGAAACTGGCTGCCCGCTACGAAAATATCTGCGTGGTCGGCGACGACGCCCAGAGTATCTACGCTTTCCGTGGTGCGAACATACAGAATATCCTCAATTTCAAACGCGACTACCCGTCGGCACAGCAGTTCAAGCTGGAGCAGAACTACCGTTCCACCCAGAATATTGTGAATGCCGCAAACAGCGTGATTTACAACAATAAAGAACAGATTTTCAAAAACGTGTGGACCAGCAACGCCGTGGGCGAACGCATCACCCTGCTCACCGCCGACGACGAGCGTGCCGAGGGCGCGATGATTGCCAACACCATCCGCAAGCTGAAAACCGACGACAACGCCGAGTTCCGCCATTTCGCGGTGCTTTACCGCAACAACGCACAGTCGCGTGCCATCGAGGACGCCCTTATCAAAAGCCGCATCCCGTACAAGGTTTATTCGGGCATCTCGTTCTATCGCCGCAAGGAGCTGAAGGACACCCTTGCCTACTTGCGACTGGTGGTGAACAACCACGACGACGAGGCTCTGCTGCGTGTCATCAACTACCCAAAACGCGGCATTGGCGGAACCACGATGGAGAAAATACAGCTGGCCGCCTCCGACAACGAAATCTCCTGCTGGACGGTGATTGAGAACATCGACGATTTCGGACTGGACATCAATCAGGGGGCACTTGCCAAAATCAACGACTTCAAGCTGATGATACAGCTCTTCACTTCGCAGCTCAACACCCTCAACGCCTACGACTTGGCCAAGGATGTGATTTACAAGTCGGGCGTGATTCGCGAACTCAAGTCCGACGACGACCCCGACAATGCCAACCGTTTGGACAACATTCAGGAGCTGCTCAACGGCATTCAGGAGTTCTGCGAAAAAGAGGATGTTATAACCCCCGGCGCCGACGAGGAGGAAGCTGCCATCACCGGCGTCTCCGGTTTGAAAACCCTCGATATGTATCTGCAACAGGTACTGTTACTTACCGAGGAGGAGAAGGACGACACCGACGGCGACAAAGTGTCGCTGATGACCATACATTCCGCCAAGGGACTGGAATTTCCGTATGTGTTTGTGGCGGGGATGGAGGAGAACTTGTTTCCCTCGCAGCTCTCGCTCACCGACCGCAAGGATTTGGAGGAGGAACGCCGTCTGTTCTATGTGGCTGTAACCCGTGCCGAGAAACGGCTGGTGCTTTCCAACGCCCGTTTCCGTTACCAGTGGGGCAAGGCTTCCAATCAGGAGCTGAGCCGTTTCGTTACCGAGATCGACGATGCTTATATCGATATGCCGCGGCCGGAGTCGCTGTTCCCGAAAATCGGCGAGCTGCCGAGGCTCAAGCCACGTGAGATCAAGAAAACCATCAACACCCCCAAGCTGAAACGGGTGCAGTACGGTCCCACCGAAGGCAACAGTCCCGAAAAGCGCGACGGCATTCAGGTGGGGATGCGCGTGATGCATGCCAAATTCGGCGAAGGCAAGGTGCTGAGCATCGAAGGCGAAGGCTCCAATCGCGCCGCCATAGTCTTTTTCCAAGCCTTCGGACAAAAGAAAATGATGTTGCAATACGCGAAACTGGAAATTATTTGACAATTAACAATTGACAATGAACAATGGTTTTAGTTTGCAGTTTGCAGTGGGGAGTTTGAAGTTAGAATATCAACAATTAAACGATTAAACAATCAACAGTTCAACAATAATGAAAATAGCTACTTACAACGTGAACGGGATACGTGCGGCTATGGGCAAGGGTCTTGACGAATGGATTGAGGCCACCGCCCCCGACGTGCTGTGTCTGCAGGAGACCAAAGCCCAGCCCGACCAGATACCTGTTTTTGAGTTCTCCACCCTCGGTTACGAGACCTACGCCTTTTCCGCTCAGAAAAAAGGCTACAGCGGAGTGGCCATACTCACCCGCCGTCATCCCGACAAGGTGGTTGAAGGCATCGGCAACCCGCTGTACGACAGCGAGGGACGTTTCCTCCGCGCCGACTACGGCGATGTGAGCGTTATCAGCGTGTACCACCCCTCCGGCACTTCGGGCGACGAACGGCAGGATTTCAAGATGCAGTGGCTCAGCTATTTCCAAGATTATGTTACGGAGTTGCGGAAAGAACGTCCCAACCTTGTAATCTGCGGCGATTTCAATATCTGCCACCGTCCGATAGATATCCACGACCCCGTGCGCAACGCCACCTCGTCGGGGTTCCTGCCCGAAGAACGCGACTGGATGAGCGGCTTCCTCGACAGCGGTTTTATCGACACGTTCCGCTTTTTCAACGACAGTCCGCACCAATACACGTGGTGGAGTTTCCGCGCCAACGCCCGAGCCAACAACAAAGGCTGGCGTATCGACTATATCATGGCCTCCGAGCCGCTGAAGGACAGACTTTTACGTTCTGTGATACTGCCCGACGCCCACCACTCCGACCACTGTCCGATGATTACCGAAATAGATTTTTAACCATTTAAATACGAGATAGTTATGAAAAGACAATTTTTCCTGTTCCTCGCCGTTGCAGTGACGCTCGCATCCTGCGTAAGCACCAAGAAATACAACGCATTGGAAACCAGCAATAACAAACTGAAAAAAGAGTACAAAGTGGCTCAGGCCGAACTCGACGCCCTGAAGGACGAGAAAGACAACCTCCTTGCCGAAAACCAAGGTCTTAAAAACGAGGTGGTGGACCTAAACAAAAACAGGGCACAGCTGGAACAGCAGTTGCAGGACAAACGCAACGAGCTGGAAAATATGAAGTTGCGTTACGACACCACCATGGAGAACTACCTCCAGCAGGTGGGTGTGAAAAACCGCGCCCTGAACTCCGCCAATGCCATGCTCAAGGCCAAAGAGACCGAGCTGAACGAGAAAGAGAAGAACCTCGAAGCACTGCAGAAGGACTACGAGGCCAAGAACAAACGTCTGGAGGAGGTGAACAAAGCCCTCGCTGCCAAGGAGAAAGAGGTGAACGCCATCAAGACCAAGATTTCCGACGCACTTGTCGGGTTCCAGAACAAAGGTCTGCAGGTGGAGACCAAGGACGGCAAGGTGTATGTGTCGATGGAGGACAAGCTGATGTTCGCCTCGGGCAGCTGGGCAGTGAGCAAGGAAGGCCTGCAGGCTATCAAGGAGCTGGCCAAGATTTTGGAGGAGAACAAAGACCTGAACATCTCCGTGGAGGGCCACACCGACAATCTGGCCTACAACGGCAGCGGCAACGTGAAGGACAACTGGGACCTCAGCGTGATGCGTGCCACCGCCATAGTGAAAGAGATACTGAAAGCCGGCAAGATAGCTCCCGAACGCATCTCCGCATCCGGCCGCGGCGAATACGCCCCCAAAGCCCCCAACACCACCGCCGACAATCGTGCCAAGAACCGCCGCACCGAGATAATCCTCACCCCAAAAATCAGCGAGGTGCTGGAGCTGGTGAAGTGACGGATTCGCGTTGAAATTTGACGTTTTATCAAACTTTTTTTGCTCATGCGGAGAAAAAGTTGTATATTTGCCGCAAAATTTGCGGTGAATAACATTCGTATTATCCGCATAAAAACAGAAAGATATGTATTTGTGGGAAAAAGAGGATTGGCCGCATTTTGTGTGGGACAATAGAAAAATCGACGAAGTGCTGATTCTGTTGAGGCATCGGCAGGGACGGTTGTTGGGTATGGCCGAAACGCTTGGCTTTGATGTGAAAAGTCCGGTGGTTTTGGAAGCTATGACAGCCGATATTATAAAATCGTCGGAGATAGAAGGCATCAGGCTGAACCCCGATGACGTGCGTTCTTCGGTGGCGTGGCAGCTGGGGATAGACCGTATCGGTGTGCCCTCGGCCGACCGTTATATAGAGGGTGTGGTGGATGTGATGTTCGATGCTGTACATAATTACGACAAACCTCTTTCACAGGACAGACTTTTTGATTGGCACTATGCATTGTTCCCCAATCCGAACCCATTGGCACATATCACTGTTGGAAATTGGAGACATGGCGAAGAGACAATGCAGGTGGTGTCGGGACGTTATGGCAAAGAAAAAGTGCATTACGAGGCACCGCCCAGCAGTGCAGTTCCGCAGATGATGGCCGATTTGCTCCAATGGATAAACGACACCGATTTTGACCCGGTGCTGAAAGCCGCCGTGGCGCACCTTTGGTTTGTAACTATACATCCCTTTAGCGACGGCAACGGGCGTTTGGCTCGTACTATCACCGATATGCTGCTTGCAAAAGCGGATGCAACGCCGTATCGTTTTTACAGCATGTCGGCACAGATTGCCCTCGAGCGTCAAGAGTATTATGAAATGTTGGAACAGACGCAAAAAGGCTCATTGGACATAACCCAGTGGATTGTGTGGTTTGTCAGAATGGTGGATAAGGCAATTGAATCTTCGATGGAGACGATAAGTCGCACATTGAGCAAAGCGTCTTTTTGGGAAAACAACCGCCACATAGCAATGAACGAGCGACAGACCAAGATGATAAACTTGCTTTGGGATGGCTTCGAAGGCAAACTGACCACTTCAAAATGGGCAAAAATCAATAAATGCTCCACCGATACGGCTTTGCGTGATATTCAGGACCTTGTAGGGAAAGGAATTCTTGTGCGTACCGATGCCGGTGGCCGTAGCACAGGGTATGAGTTGGTTAAATAGCAATACTCTTATTTACCAATCAACAGCAACTCCGACACGCAGAGGTCGTTGTATTTCAGGCCTTTGGTGGTGGCGGTGATGTGGATGCGGATTTCGGTGTAATAGGTGTCCCCCCAAGGGTCTCTGCTTAGATGTAGTATAAGAGCATTGTCGGCAAGGGTCTGCCAGTCAAACGACTTGGGTGTTTCCTGAAACAATTTCGATGCGGCAGGAACATAATCCGTATATTTGATTATCCAACGGCCGACTTCGCCAAGCAACATTTCGTTTTTTTCGTCTTGTATGATAGTATCGGTGTCACCACCATCAGAGTGCTTGTATTTAGTAGAACGGTCTCCATAAACGAAAAGGCTGTCAATCCGTGAGTTGTTGCTATAAGTCTCCGCATTTTTGGTGTAGCCGTTCAATAAAAGCAAACCTTCCAAAACAGTGGGCTTTTTGAAACGGATAGTAATGAATATGGAGTCGTTTTTGTCGGGACGCAACACGCAGGCCGTAGCTGGGTCAAGGTCGCTGAGGTTTTCGGTGGGATATTTCTTGTCAGCACCGCTTACTGTTATGGTATATTCCGATGGGTCGATGCGGTGGTTAAAGATACGGTCGAGGGGCTGTCTCAACGGTTTTGTGTAATAATAGGATATTGCGAAAGGTTTGGCTGTTGACAAATCGAAATTGCTGGCTTCGTATTGCCACACTTTCCCCTTCTGTTTCATCGGATAATTGCAGATTGGATCATCATTTTGGAGTAAATCTCTCAAAAATTTGAGATTTGAGGCATCGAGTGTTGCCACGAAATGTTTTGCATGTCCGTCACCCCAATAGGCAGCAGGTGTGAAATCGTACTGAAAATCCATATGCCAAAGATAGCGTGTCTTATGCTCGTTATATGAATGATTTGCATTATGATTATCATTATAAAAATAATTATTGTGTTGGCTATATAAACTTTCGTAAAAGGTGCATTCCACCATATATCGCACTTCAAGCACCACAAAGCTTTTAGCCGGAATGTTCAAGTATGTGTAATACCAGCGACGTGAGATGGGGTCGGTATAGGAGTATAACGAATCTCCATAAATTGCAAACAGACTGTCGAATTCTCGTCTGCCTTTAACGCTGATGGTATCGAAAAAAAACTCGGAGATGTAGGGCGTTGCAGGAACTATAATGCTGTCATGGGAACACTGCCAGGGCAATTGAACTTCATTCAACAAGAAAGAGACGTTGCGGATGTAGCTGTCGCGCCAACCCTTTTCCTGTTGGGATTCGGAAATTTCATCCCTGAAATCCCAACGTGCTTTTCCTGTGCCTATATAGTCGATGGGGAAGCCGTAAGGCAATTTGTCGAAGTTGCGGTTGGAGCGGTTGTGCAGCAGGTAGCGCACCGTAACCTCCATATAGCGGTCGCGGGGGACAAAAGACACAGCCTCGTCCACCAGCTGCACCTCCGGCACGTGAACGGCCACAGGTGTGGGTGAGAGGGTTAGTGCGGAATGAACCGCAACGGGGTCGCCGTTGGCCTTGGCGGTGATAACCGCTGCCAACAGTAGGCAGAGGGAGAAACATTTTCTTTTCATAAGCAAATGTTTTTTTTCGTATAAATCGAGTTATATTTGCGATGCGAACTCATCTATTGTGAGTACAACGATTTTTGGCCATTCAAGTTCTTTTAAAACATTGAAATGCTTGTCGTTGGTTACTATAAAGTCTGCAAACGATTCGTCTCATGGCGGTAGGGGGTACGCATGTGTTCAGCGCCCCATTGGTTTATGGTTTCGTTGTTTATGATTCCTTGTTCCCATAAGTTATCAATGGCTTTTTGCGCTTTTTCGGCAAAGAACCGTGCTATCAAATCCTTGAACTCGTTCAAATCGGCTTCAGAATTGATGTTCTTGAAAGCGTTGAGCAGTTCGAGTTGTGCTAATTGTGCGTATGACATAATCTTTTGTTTTTTTATATTAACGTTGTCTTGAAAATATTATTGTTTGTAGCAAAAAAAAAAATCACATGGTGAGGTGATTGGAGAGTGCGAATTCTATTATTTACCAATCTGTAATATTTTTAAAACGCAGAAGTTGTTGTATTTCAAGTCTTTGGTGGTGATAAACGCTGCCAGAAATAGATTGAGTGGGTGGGGCAATTTTTTTGTCCGTTTTTGTCCGTTTTTGTCCGTTTTTTTTGTCAAAAGTAGTCAGTTTCAAAATAAAAAAGGATGGGAACTCCCATCCTTTTTTATTGCTGCTTTTGAGCTTTTATTCTATTTAAAATACTCCACTCCGCTCTCGAAGATCAGTTGGTTTTGGTCGCCGAAGATATTGAGTGCGGTGTCGGCGCAGCGGCGTTCGGAGTGCGCCATCTTGCCAAGCACACGTCCATCGGGACTGGTGATGCCTTCGATAGCCAAGTACGAGCCGTTCATATTGAAGTCCTCGTTCATGGTGGGGTTGCCGTTCAAATCGACGTACTGCGTGGCCACCTGTCCGTTGGCGAACAGCTTGTCGAGCCACTGCTGCGGAGCCACGAAACGTCCTTCGCCGTGCGAGATGGGCACCACGTAAGTGCCGCCAAGAGTAGCCTTGCGCAGCCATGGCGAGAGGTTGGAGACCACCTTGGTGTAGGCCATCTTCGACTGGTGTCGGCCGATGGTGTTCATGGTCAGTGTGGGGGCGTCGGTGGTCTGCGGACGGATGTCGCCGTAAGGCACAAGTCCCAGTTTTACAAGGGCTTGGAAACCGTTGCAGATACCCAGCATAAGTCCGTCGCGCTGGTTGAGGAGCGCCATCACCTCGTCGGAGATGCGCGGGTTGCGGAACACCGAAGTGATGAACTTGCCGGAGCCGTCGGGCTCGTCGCCGGCCGAAAAACCTCCGGGAATCATTATCATCTGCGAGCTGCGTATGGCTTGTGCGAATTTCTCCACCGACTGACGTATGTTGCTGGCGTTCATATTGTTGAAAACGATAACCTCGGCATCGGCGCCGGCTCTTTGGAAAGCCTTGGCGGAGTCGTACTCGCAGTTGGTGCCGGGGAACACGGGGATAAACACTTTCGGCCGGGCGGTCTTGTGTTTGCAGATATAAACGTTGTCGGCGTTGAAGACGGGAGTGTTTACGGGAGTCTCGGCTTTCTTGGTGGAGGTGGGGAACACCCCTTCCAAAGTACCGGTCCAAGCGGCAAGTGCTTCGTCCATAGTGATTTGTGTGCCGTTGTATTCGAAACACTCTTTGTCGGTGGTATGTCCTATCACGGTGTGGCGGAAGGGCAGACGTTCGGGGTGTTCGGTCTCGACCACGATATAGCCGTAGTCCTTGGCAGTGAGCTGTTTAGGAGTGAGAGTCTCTTCCAATCGTACGCCAATTCTGTTGCCGAAAGCCATCTTGCTCACAGCCTCCACGATGCCGCCGTAGCCTATGGTGTAGGCCGAAAGCACCTGCTTGTCGCTGATGGCTTGGTACAGCAGTGAGTACTGTTCCAAAACATCCTTGTAGTCGGGGATGTCGTAAGCGTCTTTCTTTATGTAGAGCAGCACAAGGGTGCTGTTGTTCTTCTTCAGTTCGGGGGTTACTATGTGGTTGATGTTGCCCACGCTCACCGCAAAGGAGACGAGTGTCGGCGGCACGTCGATGTCGTTGAAAGTGCCCGACATGCTGTCTTTTCCTCCTATTGCCGGGAGCGAGAGTCCCATCTGTGCGTCGTAGGCGCCGAGCAGTGCTGCGAAAGGCTGTCCCCAGCGGTAGGGGTCGTTGCCCAATTTCTTGAAATATTCCTGGAAAGTGAGACGTATGCCCGAGGCGTCGCCGCCGGCCGCCGCAATCTTGGCTGCCGAGCTAACCACGGCATACACGGCTCCGTGGTAGGGGCTCCATGTGGAGAGGTAGGGGTCGAAACCGTAGCTCATTATCGACACGGCTGGGGTGTTGCCGTTGAGCACGGGGATTTTCGCCACCATGCTCTGGGTGGGCGTCATCTGTGT
The DNA here is from genome assembly GCA_016283745.1 of Bacteroidales bacterium. Lineage (GTDB taxonomy): Bacteria > Bacteroidota > Bacteroidia > Bacteroidales > P3 > UBA1219. The sequence goes on from JAEENM010000181.1 coordinate 13,683, forward strand.
CTTTCCACCGAAAGGCATCACCACGGTGCCGGCGCCTATGGAGCTGTCGAACATCTCGATAAGACCTTTCTGCGAGCATACGTTGAGGTCGGCGAGGGTGTCGAGCCATGTCTTGCGGATGTCGCCGCTGTCGGCATTGCCGTCGAAATAGCGTTGTTTCTCGTCGGGCATGGGCACGCTGATGTCGGTCTCCTGATGTGCGCCGTTGGTGTTGATGAAAGCGCGCGACAGGTTGACAATCTCTTTGCCGCGCCAGGTCAGTATCATGCGCGGGTTTTCGGTAACGGTGGCCACGATGGTGGCTTCGAGGTTCTCCTCTTCGGCGTAGGCCAGCATTTTGTCCACGTCTTTGGGGTCCACCACTATTGCCATACGCTCCTGCGATTCGGAGATGGCCAGCTCGGTGCCGTCCAATCCAGCGTATTTCTTGGGCACTTTGTCAAGATTGATAAGCAGTCCGTCGGCCAGTTCGCCGATAGCCACGGAGACGCCGCCGGCACCGAAGTCGTTACATTTCTTGATGAGCGACGCCACCTCTTCGCGGCGGAACATACGCTGGATCTTACGTTCCGTGGGCGGGTTGCCTTTCTGTACCTCGGCACCGCAGGTGGTAAGCGATTTGGTGGTGTGCGACTTGGAAGCGCCTGTGGCACCGCCGATGCCGTCGCGGCCTGTGCGTCCGCCGAGCAGTATGATGATGTCGCCAGGGTCGGAGGTGAGGCGTTTCACGCAACGGCGCGGAGCCGCGGCAATCACGGCACCTATCTCCATACGTTTGGCCACGTAGTTGGGGTGGTATATCTCGTTCACCAGACCGGTGGCAAGGCCAATCTGGTTGCCGTACGAGCTGTAGCCCGATGCGGCGGTGGTGACTATCTTACGCTGAGGCAGTTTTCCTGCCAAAGTCTCGTTGAGGGGCTTGGTGGGGTCGGCGGCGCCGGTAACGCGCATGGCTTGATACACGTAGGTGCGTCCCGAAAGGGGGTCGCGGATACATCCGCCCAGACAGGTGGCGGCTCCGCCGAACGGCTCTATCTCGGTGGGGTGGTTGTGTGTCTCGTTCTTGAAATTCACAAGCCATTCCTCTATCTTGCCGTCGACTTCGATGGGCACTACGATGCTGCATGCGTTGATCTCGTCGGACACCTCTTGGTCCTCCAGCTTGCCAGCTTTGCGCAGACGTTTCCCTGCAAGGGTGCCGATGTCCATCAGCGACACGTATTTGTCGGTGCGGCCGGCGTACTGCTCGCGGTGGTCGGAGAGATAACGCTCGAAGGCGCTTTCGATAAGCGGATGGTAGTAGCCTTTGTCGAAGGTGATGTTTTTCAGCTCGGTGGCGAAGGTGGTGTGGCGGCAGTGGTCGCTCCAGTAGGTGTCGAGCACGCGGATTTCCGTCATGGTGGGGTTGCGGTGCTCCTCGCCGCGGAAATAGTTCTGTATGTGTTTGAAATCGTTGAAAGTCATGGCCAGCCCGAGGCTGTCGTAGAGTGTGCGCAGGTCGTTTTCGGCCATGTCCTTGAAACCGTCGAGGACGGCCACGTCGGCGGGCTCGTCGAAGATGGTTACGAGGGTGTCGGGTTTCTGCTCGTCGGTAAGGCGGCTGTCGACGGGGTTCACGCAGTGTTTCACCACGGCGTCGCGCTGCTGCTGGGTGAGGTGGCCGGAGATGACGTAGGTGGTGGCCGATTTTATCAGCGGTTCCTCGTTCTCGTTGAGCAGCTTGACGCATTGCTCGGCGGAGTCGGCGCGCTGGTCGAACTGTCCGGGCAGGTATTCCACCGAAAAGACGAAGTCGTCGGCCTCTTTCGGGAACGACTCCTCGTACACCATGTCCACGGGAGGTTCCGAGAAAACGGTGATTTTGGCGTTCTGATAGGTGGCTTCGGACACGTTTTCGATGTCGTAGCGTATCAGCACACGCACTTTGGTGGCCTCGATGCCGAGGTAGTTTTTCATCTCGTCGTGGAGTTCGGCCGCTTTCACGGCGTAATCCTCTTTCTTTTCTACATAAATGCGCCTTACGTTCATTGCAGTATCGTTTTTATATTGGTGATTTTGTGTTACTTGTGATTAAAATGTCGTTGTTTTGAATTTTCAAATATACGCAAAAAAAATGATTTGTTCCGATACGGAAATATAATGTTATTAACACGATATGCACGGCTGCCGCAAATGCTTTTTTTTTACATGTAATTGCCGCAAATTTTCCATTAATTTTTGATAGGTAATAATTTATGGATAATTATATGGTAATTCGTGTTTACAATCCCGCCCCCAAATTCATTTTTTTACATATAATTGCATTAAATTTATCATAAATTACTGAAATGTAAATAATTAATGGATAATTATTTGGCAATTCGTGTTTACAATTAATAATATGGTAATTCGTGTTTACGTTCCGCACGCTAATACCAAATTTCCGGACGCACGCAGTGCGTCCCTACTGAATACTGACTACTAAATCCTAAATCCTAAATCCGAAATCTCCTTCTCCAGCTCTTTCAGCTTTTCGGCGAAGGCCTTGTATTCCGCACTTTCGGGGAACAGCGGACGGTGCTGCGACATCTTGCGCCACTGTGCCACTTTTTGGCAGAGGGCTTTGGTCGCTTCGTCGAAATAGGCGTCGGAGAACTTCTCCCAGATGTATTCAACTGCGGTGGGGGAGGGGTGGAGCAGGTCGGTGTCGTAGAAACGGTAGTCGCGTAGCTCGTCCATAACTATCTCGTAGGCAGGGAAATAGAAAACGTTGTCGGTAGAGCGTTGCAACTCATCCACAAGCAGGTGCAGCGTGGCTTTGCTCAGAGTGTTCTGTCGGTAGCCGTCTTTCCAGTGCCGTATCGGACTGACGGTGAAGATGATACGGATGCCGTTGCGCATAGCTTTCAAAGTGCCAATAACTTTTCGGTAATATTCCGTCAGCTCTTCCACCGTAGCCATGCGTTTTTGGAACATGGTGCCGGGCATTTTGTGGCAGTTGGCGGCCACGGTGCCGTCGGACAACTCGTACACAAAGGCGGTGCCGAGGGTGAGGATTACGGTGTCGGCGCCCAGCAGGAAGTCATGGGCCTCGCGTATGGCGTCGTTGCAGTTTTGCAGACAGGTGGCCTTGTCGGGATGCGAGAAACGCCCGTGGTGGAGCCACGAGTGCCACAGTCCGTTGCCCTGCACAAGGCTCTCCTCGCCCACGGGCGTGTTGGTGGCCACCATCTCGAGGCATTGCCCAATGGAGACGGGGTTGTAGAGAATGCCGCAAGGGTTGGCCATAGTGTTGAAACCGTGGTACGCCAAGCGGTTGCCGATGTTTTCGGTGAAACAGGAGCCTATCAGCAGTATGCCGCTGCGGTGGTCGATGCTAATGGACTGTCTTTCAACGGGTATGGGTGTGGTCAGTTGCATTGGCTTATTTCTGGTTTACTTCGAACGAGGATATCTGAGGTATCTTTTCGATGGCTTTGACGAATTTCGTCGGGTTCACAAGCAGTGTGGTGGAGCGCATCGACAGGTTGATGTCGAATTTGGGCGAATGCACCCGTGCGAACAGCGGCACGCTGCCCTTGCATTTTTTCGCTATTTTCTGAAGGTTTTCGCACAGCTCGTTGGAGATGTTTTGGATAGGTATGTTGAGCAGTATGGATTTGGTGCGTTTGTCGAAAATGTCTTCGAGCAGCGAAATCTCGTTGATTTTCAGCTCCAGTTCGGGGTTGTCGCCCCACGGCCGTGGCCTTATCACCGCACGACAGAAGACGAAGAGTCCTTTTTGGAAGAAGTTGCGTATGTTGATGAAGTCGTTGCCGAATACGCGGAATTCGAAACTGCCGTTGTAGTCCTCGATGGTGAGAGCGCCCCACGGTTTGCCGTGTTTGTCGGTGCGTTCCACGGCGTTTGACACATATCCGGCGAAACGCAGGTCGCGGTCGCGTAGCTGCTCGTAGTTGGCGGTCTGGGCCAGACGCTGGGTGTCGATGTTGGTGTAGAATTTCATCGTCCATTTGTATTCGTCGAGGGGGTGACCGGTGAGGAAAATGCCTATTGTCTCTTTTTCGAAGTTGGCTTTGGTGATGGAACTCCATTCCTCCACTTTGGGGATTTCCAGTTGCAAACTCTCGGCCATTTCAGGCGAGTCGCCGAAGAGCGAAATCTGCGACGAGTTGGCGTTTTCCTGCTGTTTTCCGCCCCAGCGTATCAGCTTGTCGAGGAAAGTGGGGGTGCCTTCGTTGTCGTTTTCGCGGTAGAAATATGTGGCGCGGTGCAGGTCGGTGAACTCGTCGAGGGCGCCCGATTTTACCAGCGACTCCACGCAGCGTTTGTTCACCGTGCGCAGGTTGATACGTTTCAGGAAATCGAAGATGTCCTTGAAAACGCCGTTGTTCTGGCGTTCTTCGATGATGGCAAGGGTGGCGGCCTCGCCCACGCCTTTCAGTCCGCCTATGCCGTAGCGTATCTCGCCTTTCTTATTCACCGTAAAGGTGTCGATGGATTCGTTCACGCTCGGCTGCAATATCTTGATTTTCATCTTGCTGCACTCGTCCATAAGCTGTCCCACCCTTGTAATGTCGGCGCTTTCTGCTGTGAGGTTGGCGGCCATGAACTCTGCTGGGAAGTGGGCTTTGAGGTAGGCTGTCTGGTAGGCCACCCACGAGTAGCAGGTGGCGTGCGATTTGTTGAAGGCGTAGGAGGCGAATTTCTCCCAGTCGGCCCAGATTTTCTCCAAAATCTTGGGGTCGTGGCCGTTGGCGACGCCGCCTTCGATAAACTTGGGTTTCATCGCATCAACGATGTCTTTCTTTTTCTTACCCATTGCCTTACGCAGAGCGTCGCTCTCGCCGCGGGTGAAATTGGCCAGCAGGCGGCTCAGAAGCATCACCTGCTCCTGATACACGGTGATTCCGTAGGTGTCCTTGAGGTATTGCTCCATGCACGGAATGTCGTATGTGATGGCACTTTTGCCGTTCTTACGTGCGATGAAGTCGGGGATGTAATCCATAGGACCCGGACGGTAGAGGGCGTTCATGGCTATCAGGTCCTCGAAACAGTTGGGTTTCAGCTCCCTGAGGTTGCTCTGCATTCCGGCCGACTCGAACTGGAACACGGCCACGGTGTTGCCTTCGCAGAAAAGTTTGAAAGTCTCGGCGTCGTCGATGGGTATGTGGTCGATGTCCACGTCGATGCCGCGCGACAGCTTGATGTTTTTCAACGCCTCTTTGATGATGCTTAGGGTGGAGAGTCCGAGGAAGTCCATCTTGATAAGTCCCACATCTTCAACTACATGTCCGTCGTATTGGGTTACGATAACCTTTTTGCCCGACTTTTTATCGTCCACGGTGCAGATGGGTGCGAAGTTGGTTAGGTCGTCGGCGCCGATGATAACGCCGCAGGCGTGGATGCCTATCTGGCGGTTGGTGCCTTCCAGCTCGCTGGCGTAGGTCAGCATCTTGCTGATATTCTCGTCGTTGCCTTCGTACAGGGCTTTCATCTCGGGCACGTATTGCAGACAGTTCTTGACGCTGATTTTGAGCGGCTTTCCCTTTTCGTCTTTCATGTTTTCGGGGAACTTATCTGGCACAAGGGCTTTGATGGCGTTGGATTCCGCCACGGAGATCTCCTGCACACGGCATACGTCGGCGATGGAATTTTTGGTGGCCATGGTGCCATAGGTGATGATATGCGCCACTTTCTCGGCGCCGTATTTTTCTGTAACCCAGTCGAGTACGCGCTCACGTCCGGCATCGTCGAAGTCCACGTCGATATCGGGCAGCGATATGCGGTCGGGGTTGAGGAAACGCTCGAACAGCAGGTCGTATTTCAGCGGGTCGATGTCGGTGATTTTCAAGCAGTAGGCCACCACGGAGCCTGCCGCCGAGCCACGTCCCGGACCCACCATCACGCCAAGTTCCTCGCGGGCGGCGCGTATGTAGTCCGACACAATGAGGAAGTAGCCGGGGAATCCCATGGTTTTCATCACATGCAGCTCGAAAACGATACGTTCGTGCTGCTCGTCGGTGAGGTTGTCGCCGTAGCGCATCTTGGCACCCTCCCAGTTGAGTTTGGCGAGGTAGTCGGCTTCCAGCTTGATACGGTACAGACGGTCGTAGCCGCCCAGTTTCTTTATCTTTTTCTCGGCCTCTTCTTGCGAAAGCACCACATTGCCGTGTTCGTCGCGGGTGAACTCGTTGAACAGGTCATCTTCGGTGTATTTCTGGTGGTATTCCTCTTCGGTGCCGAATTCTGCGGGGATGGGGAACACGGGCATTATGGGGTCCGACTTGAGGCTGTAGGTCTCCACCTTGTCGGCAATCTCCATGGTGTTGGCGAGGGCTTCGGGCAGGTCGCTGAAGATGGCCTCCATCTCTTCGGGACTTTTCAGCCATTCCTGTTTGGTGTAGTGCATGCGGTTGGGATTGCTCACCTTGTCCTGCGAGCTGATGCAGATAAGGCGGTCGTGGGCCTCGCCGTGTTCCTCCTCCACGAAATGCACGTCGTTGGTGGCGATGATTTTGGTGTTGGTCTTGGCGGCAAGTTCTAGCAGCACTTTGTTCACCTCCTGCTGACGTTCGTAGGTGGAGGTGTCGCCGCCGGGTTTGTCGGTCTTGTGTCGTTGCAGCTCGAGGTAGAAGTCGTCGCCGAACACGCTCTTGAACCACAGCACGCTCTCTTCGGCACCCGCTATGTCGCCGGCAAGGATTTTCTGCGGTATCTCGCCGCCGAGGCAGGCGGAGCAGGCTATCACGCCCTCGTGGTATTTCTCAAGCAGGTCGTGGTCGAGGCGCGAGGTGTAGTAAAAGCCTTCGGTGAAGGCGTAGGAGCTGAGCTTGCAGAGGTTTTTGTAGCCCTGTTTATTCTTCGCAAGAAGTATGAGGTGCCAGCCGCGGCCGTCCTTCTCGAAACGCGATTTGTGGGCGCAATAGGCTTCGATGCCTACTATCGGTTTGAAAATCTGAGACTTGAGTTCGTTGATTCTGTCCTGAATTTGGTTCTCTCTTTCGGGAGTTATCGGCTGATCATCCTCCTGTTTCGAGTCGAGTGTCTTCTGCAAAGCTTTTATCTCGTCGTTGGTTTTTTCGTTGGCTTTGTTGCTTTCGTCAAGAAACTCCTTGATGCCGTACATGTTGCCGTGGTCGGTGAGGGCCATGGCGTACATGCCGCATTTTTTCGCTTTCTTTATCAGATCGGGGATTTTCGACATGCCGTCGAGGAACGAGAAGTGCGAGTGTACGTGTAAGTGCGTGAATTTTACCATAATAGCTGTTGTGTTGAATAATACAAATCTTACTGCAAAAATACTAATTAAGAGTCCCTTTTTTCTCTTTTTTCACCCTTTTTTTTCAACAAAACGACTAATTTTTTGACTATCAGAAACCAAAAATTATTAACAGCAAAGTGTATAAAATTATTTGTAATTTTTAATATTTATATGTAAATTTGCAACTTAATCAAAATCAATATATACAATAGTAATAATTTAATAATCAATTCATTATGGGAGGTTTTTTTGGAGTGGTGTCGAAACAGTCGTGTGCCAACGACCTTTTCTACGGCATTGACTATCACTCACATCTCGGAACAAAACGTGGAGGCATGGTTACCATCGAAAACGGTAATTTCAACCGTTCCATCCACAATATCGAAAATTCTTATTTCCGCACCAAGTTCGGCGACGACTTGGGCAAATTCAAAGGCAATTTCGGCATAGGCGTCATCAGCGACACCGACGCGCAGCCTATCGTGGTGAACTCACACCTCGGCCGTTTTGCCATCGTTACAGTGGCCAAAATCAACAACATCGCCGAGCTCGAGGCTGAATGTCTTGCCAAAGGACAGCAGTTTACCGAGCTGAGCATGGGCCAGACCAACCCCACGGAGCTTGTGGCGCTGCTCATCACTCAGGGCAAGGACTTCACCGACGGCATACAAAACGTTTTCCACAAGGTGAAGGGCTCCTGCTCTATGCTCATCCTTACCGACGACGGCGTTATCGCCGCCCGCGACTACTACGGACGCACGCCTATCGTCATCGGCAAGAAAGAGGACAGCTACGCCCTTGCTTCGGAAAACCACAGTTTCCTTAATCTCGGCTATGAGACACTGCAGTTCGTAGGTCCCGGCGAAGTGCTGAAAATCACCAACTTCGGCATCAGCCAGATGCTCGCCCCGAACGACAAGATGCAGATTTGCTCGTTCCTGTGGATATACTACGGCTTCCCCTGCGTGGACTACGAAGGATTCAACTCCGAGGAGTTCCGTTACAAAATAGGTTACGAAATGGGTAAAAACGACGACGTGGACGTGGATTTCGTCTCCGCCATCCCCGACTCGGGCATAGGCATGGCTCTTGGCTACTCCATGGGTAGCGGCGTCCCCTACAAACGTGGCGTGGCAAAATATACCCCCACTTGGTCGCGCAGCTTCATGCCTGTGTCGCAAGAGACTCGTGAGCATGTGGCCAAGATGAAACTTCTGCCCAACCGCGAACTCTTGCGCGGCAAACGCGCCGTGTTCTGCGACGACTCCATAGTGCGCGGCACACAGCTTCGCGACAACGTGAAAAAACTTTACGAGTCGGGCGTCAAGGAGGTGCATATCCGCATCAGCTGTCCGCCACTGGTTTACGGATGCAATTTCCTCAATTTTTCGGCATCGAAAACCGAGCTTGAGCTGATAACACGCCGTGTGATAAAGGAACTCGAGGGCGACAGCACCAAAAATCTGGAACTCTACTGCGACACCACCACCAAACAATATGCCAACATGGTTGAGGTGATACGCAAACACTTGGGTGTGGATACATTAAAATTCAACTCGTTGCAGACTATCTGCGATGCCGTTGGACTGCCCAAGGAAAGAGTGTGCACCCACTGTTTCGACGGTTCGAGCTACGGTTATTAATATAGTATAAAGAAAATAGATTGATAATGATAGCAGTTCTTGGTAGT
>JAEENM010000182.1 GCA_016283745.1 Bacteroidales bacterium
TAGACATAATACGTAAAGCCGGCAGGGAAGGGATAACTTTCAACGACATTGCCTCGAAATGGCGCGAAAAGGACGCCACGGAATACGCCAAACGCACGTTCCACAACCATATCAACGCTGTTTACGAACTTTTCGGCATCGAAATAAAATGCATCAAAGGCAAAAACCTGAACAGGTACTACATAAGCGACAACAGCGACTTTAAAGACATTTCGGGTTTTAAAAACTGGCTGCTCGACTCTCTATCGCTGAGCTGCGCGCTGGAGGTGAAAGAGCCGCTGAAAAAACGCATACTGCTGGAGGAAGTGCCATCGGGACGCGAAAACCTTACGGACATACTGGAGGCCATGGGCAACGGCAAAACACTGACTTTCACCTACAAAGCCTTTTGGATGGACGGCGACAAGGAATAGACGTTCTACAACGTTGAGCCATACGCGCTAAAGATGTTCAAACGGCGCTGGTACCTGCTGGCCAAATACGGCGACGGCCCGCTCAAGACCTACGCCCTCGACCGCATGAGCAATATCGACGAGGAGTTCACCGATTTCACCCCTCCCGAGGATTTCGACGCCGAGGAGTTTTTCAGCACCTGTTTCGGCATTATCAGCGACCAAAAAGTGGAACCGGAAATAATATACCTGAAGGTGGACGACTTTCAGGCCAAATACCTGCGGTCGCTGCCCCTGCACCACTCGCAGAAAGAGGTGGAACAAACCAATGATTACACGGTGTTCAGCTATTACCTGCGCCCGTCGTTCGATTTTGTGCAGGAGATTCTGCATCACGGCGAGACTATGGAAGTGCTCAAGCCCGAGAGACTGCGCGCAGAGGTAGCACGCATCTCCAGAGTGATGGCGGAAAAAAATAGTTAGGAATTCGGATTTCAGATTTCGGAATTTTTTCTGCTCCTGCTCGCTGGCGCTTCGCGAATTGCGCAGCAATCGTGAACTCCGCTGAAATCAATTAAATCTTGTGAACAAATCTCTGTAGATTATTTTGTTCTCCTACTCGCCTACGGCGAGTGAAATCTTTTTAATCTTGTAAATGAAGAAAGGTCCAATGGCCCTTTCGACAGCCCGAAGGGCGGAGAACACATTCGCTTCGCTCACTTTTTTAGACCACGGATTGCCTCCCTACAGTTTTTCCAGCCAGCGGGTGGCATTACACAAAATGCGTTACATAAAATATATAATCATGGAAACACCTTTGTTTATGTGGGTTTACGAGAGGGAATGTGTAGCGGATTGGGGCATAAACAAGGCGGAGCCGAAGCTCCGCCTTGAAAGGTATGTTATTCATTTAAATGAAGGACAAAACCGCAAAGAAATTCATTTATCTAAAAGATCTAAATTCAGGGTGCTTTTTTATGAATCCAGCAAACGGCTTAATTGTATCTTCATAAAAGTCTTTCTGACCTATTCCATAGTAAGACAAATGATATGAATGGACAATAATCTTTTTAATTTCTTCAGAATAGTGAATCCCTCCGCGGTAATATTTCCAATTCGCTTCAGAATATGTGTCATAAACCAAATTCAAAATCAAATCGTCACTTCCACAACAAACGATAATATCAGCATCCAACAGATTAATCTGCTGTTTCAGCAAATTACCATTAACTTCTATCAACTCTTTCAACCGTTTATAGTTTGTTGAAATTGACCCAAAGTCCTTTCCACAGTTTATGCGTGCAAGTGCTGCTTCATACTGAAAAAAATGCTTAACACAATCTTTCAATTTGTCATGTGATAAATTCTCCCAAGTTACAAACTTATTATTCTCGATTGCAGATTCCATACCATACAAATGGTACATATAGTTTCTATAAAATCTCCCCGTTATATCATAACCATTCTTATTGAATCCATCTTCGTTTCGAATATCATCCCAACCTTTTTGATTCTCTGTAAGTTCCTTGGTTATATACAAATACCTTCGAGGAGCTATTTCCCAATTCTTTGCAACATCTCCTTTGCCTCGATTCGTACTATAATCGCCTTTCCCGTGATTTATTTTTCCTCGGAATAGTATCCCGTCTTTAACTTTAATTATTGATTCGTTCTGTATCAAAAACTCTTCATGTTTTTCATATATTGTTTTCATATACAAATTTTTAGACTTCTAATTAATCTTATTTCTTTCGCCTTCCTTTTCTCCTGCCGAAGTCTGTTTAAACAAGGTTGGGGAAAACGACTTTGCAAAGTTACGTTTTTTATTTTATATCTCCAAATATTTTTTTGCTGTAGTTATATATATATCAATAAGTTACAAAAGTATGATATGGATTATAATCTCATAAAAAAGGCGGAACGTAGTTCCGCCTAAGAGTATCAACCTTATTCTCTCTTATTCATTTTATAAACACCCTTTAAAATTGCATTAACTCCATAACTACGATTAATCCCCAATGGATGCGGATGATACGTGTCGATAAACAAAACACCTTCCTCATTTTTATAAATAACAGACTTATATTGATGTGTTCTTCCTATCGAAGAAAAAACAGGTTGATTATTGTTTTTTAAATCCTTTTTGAATAGTTGGGCTTTGAAAAATTCAAAAGTTCCTCCAAATATAATTATAGTAGGATTATACAAACTGATTTGGTCATGTACAATCTTTTCCCATAAAGGAAATTTTTGTAGAAGTTCACTGTCGATTGTCTTTGTAGGCCCTGGCATTTTACTCATATTTATAACAGCAATTTTCTTCAAAATATTCAAATCATCTTGTTTGTTATCGGCTTCACAAAATTCATTTTTTAAAAATTTTTCTTTCCCTTCAAGAATACCATAAGAAACATAGAGTATGTTTAGCCATGTATTTCTACTTTTTCGGTTTTTTCCTAGTGGAAAATAATTATCGCCACTAACGTCCGCTTCAGCTATTTCGTCATGAAACGACCATCCACCTCCTTTAGGTTGTTTTTTGATTTCTGTAAAATCATCAATCGGTTCCTTTAGTACCCACATTATGCGTGGTGTGTTTGAATTAAACCACTCTTTTTCGGAACCTAATAAACCATCATAAATAGGTTTCAATTTGGGTGACTTTTTCACTAAACCTCTCTTTATCGCATTTTTCCATATTTTAGTCTTAAATTTTCCGTTAAGCGTCATATTCATATTTTAAGACTTCTAATCAACATTATTTTCTAATCGCTCCCCTCCCCTGCCGAAGTCTATTAAACAAGGTGCGGAGGAAACGATTTTGCAAAGTTACAAAAAATTCAAATAGAAACATCTAAAAACACGAAAAAAAGTTTTGTATTACGATGGGTAGCCCTATAGGGCTCAAAATTACAAGAAAATTTGATAATAAAATTACAAAAAAATGATTTTTCTATAATTTTAAACTGGTTTTTTCTATAATTTTGAGCGCAGCGACCAAAACCTTTCATTCGTCTTTCAGTGTTAAAAATTAAGCTTTTGCCTTCTGCTTGTTTTTATAGTTTCCACTCTTTTTCCACTACTGCGACCGAGGCCTCGGCTATGTCGGCGTAAACGGCGTCGAAGAACTCCGTAAAGCCTTTGGGCAGGTCGCCGGAGCGGGCGTAGTCGTCCATGCCGCGGATCTCCACAAAGTCCAGAGCGCTGTCCTCGAGCTGCTCCAACAGACGAGTTTCCAGCTCCTTGCCGGCTTCCTCGAACCCGAATGGCTCCACCAGCACCATGCCCGCCTTGCAGCCTTTGGCAAGCAGTGCCTTAAGGCCTTTCACGGCGTGTTGCAACGTCTCATCGCGCAGGGCCGACATCACCGCCACCACAAGACAGTGGGTAACAGCGGGTTGCGCAGCGTCGGCAGGCAACACGGCCTCCCAGCCGATATGCACGGGCACGTTCTTGGGGGTCCATCTCTCCGTAAGTATTTTCTCCAATTCTCCGTTGCTGTGGTTATCACACAGCACCACGGCTATGTTTTGTTTTTGTTGTGTTTCTGTCATAACTATTTAATTTTTAATATATTACTTCCATTTTGCTTATTGTCTTACTTTATCAAAAAATCGAATCTGTCGAAATGCATAAGTTCCAAGAATGGATTAATGCTGATTGGGGTACGCTTGACAAGCACGTCAAATTCCGACTCGGGTCGTTTGTACGGAACACGGTTGCCTTCGGCATCGGTTAGAACGCTTTTCAAATAATAGTCGCCCATGACATCTCTAATGTGCATGTCCAACTCCGGAAATCTTGCACTACCGCCAGTCAATGCTCTGCATTTTGTCTTGCACAAGATATCGTAAGACATCTCGGGAGGGATGCTTTCAAGAACTTCCATCACCGCAATGTCAATTTTTCTCAACAACTCTTCATTAGGCTTTTCAATGTCCAAGCAACATACCACAGTGGTTACGGGCTGATTGGTGTCGGGATTCACGCCACTTATTTCCTTTGTATTGGGGAGTCTCTTTTCCGCCAGTCCAAAAGCGATATCGAGTATGGCTTGTTCGGCAATTTCTTCGTCAACAAGCACGTTGCGTCTTTTCAGCAAATTCTCGCAAAAATTTTTGGTAAACAATTTTCCGGCAAAGGGCAGCGTTTTGGTGGTAACGATGCCGCCAAGGGCTATCACTGAAATTTCGGTAACTCCGCCGCCACAATGGACTATCATTTTGGCCTCTGGTTCGTAAATATCGCAACCCAAGCAAATGGCTTCGGCCAATGGTCGGTAGATGAACCGGACATCCTTGGCACCTGTTTCCTGCAACGCCTCACGCAAAATGTCGATCTCTTGTGTGGAGAAAGTGGCGGGTACAATCATCAGAAGTTTTGATATTTCGCTGTCTTTGGAAATTCTTTTCTTGTATTCCACAACCATCTCTTTTACAAGATATTGGGCGGCTTCTTTGTCCACTATTTTTCCATCCACCAACGGACGCACAACGGCATCGCCATCCTGCAAATCAAGATTGTTACGTCCATCGCCAAATTTGACAAATTTACCATCACGTCTGACAATGGCAGTCGCAGATCCAAAATGATCCCAAGCCATAAAACCTTTTCTGAAAAAAAGCGAACAATATGTGTTTCCCAACTGAAATATCGCATTGAGTTTTTTGTCGTTACGATAATCTCTATACATCTCCAACAGTTCAATAAGTCTGTCAAGTTTGTTATTGTCTAAACGATTATTGAATCTCAAAGAAGGAAAAAGGCGCAAATACTCTTTGTCTCCATCCATTTCAACATAATATCTGTCTATAGGGAGCCAAACGTCTCCTGTTACTTGTTTTTTCATTGTTTTTTTATTTGGGGTTAATATATAAAGCTGAGCCTGTCGTTCGGTTATTGCATTAAAACATGCTGGCCAAAGACGAGGGGCTGCAACTGCGTTTCAACTTATTTAATTTATTCGAATAACCAATTTTCCTCCAACAAGTTTTGATAAACCACACTGCGTTCCATAAAAGTGCTGGCAATGGCGTTGCTGATTACAGGTTTCTGGTTGCTGGCACGTTCTTTTTCCGACCACCACAGATATGCCGCCATCACGCACTGCTCCATAGGGATGCCGTAAGGTGCGAGAAACACGCCCCGTTCGTTCAAAATGCCTTCCAAAGCCGCGTTGCCAATAGTGATGTTCTGGCCGAAAAGCCCCAAGGCCAGTCTGCCGATAAAATCATAAACTTTGTCGTCCAAAGATTCTTTTTTCATTGTTTTTTTACTTTTTTAATTGGTGGTTCCTTTTTTACCTAACTTCCTGACGCAGAGCGAACCACAATATCTCCGAGCGTCGGTTTTCTCGTCTTTCGACACTGCAAAGATACCATCGCGCTGTGCAAATCCGTGGCACAGTGGGATTTTGTTCCAGATTTTGCGGAATATTAAAAAGTAATTTTGCTACATGGATGACTTGCTTGTCTCGCTTAACAAAATGTTTAATACATGATAAAAAACACTTTTAACGCTATTTTTGAACGATTTTTTCATATTTTTTCGTCTAAAAGGCACCTTTTCAATCACATTTTTGAGTCTTAATTAATTTATACAAAACTGAAATACAAATACATAACCCTCAAACCATCTTCATTTTCATTACGAAATTTCCGTAACGTAATTTCCGTAATGAAACCCTTGTATAAATTCAGACCTTATTTAGATCTCCAATCCCGATTTTTTTTGTTTCCTTGCCGAGAAAAAAAACAATTCCAAACTCCGCATTCCGAACTCCGCATTGAAAAAAAAATCGTATATTTGCAACAGAGTGCGATGTGGCAAAACCTATCGCAAGTAGTTTATTGTAAATAAGTTAGAAAATAAAACACACGACTGATGTCATTACTTTCCATACGCAACCTGCACGCCTCGATAGGCGACAAGGAGATTCTCAAGGGTGTAAACCTCGAAGTGAACGAGGGCGAAGTGCACTCCATAATGGGTCCCAACGGCAACGGCAAAAGCACCCTCGCCGCCGTGATAGTGGGCAACAGCAAATTCACCGTCACCCAAGGCGAAGTCATCTTCAAAGGCAAAAATATCCTCGACATGCCCGTTGAGGAACGTGCCGCCGAAGGCCTTTTCCTCGGCTTCCAGTACCCCGTGGAGATTCCGGGCGTGAGCATTAGCAACTTTATGCGCACCGCCGTCAACGAGCAACGCAAATACCGCGGCCTCGACCCCCTCTCGGGAAGCGAGTTTTTCAAGCTGATGGAGGAGAAAAAACAGATTGTGGAACTCACCTCGAACCTCGCCAGCCGCTCCGTTAACGAGGGTTTCTCGGGCGGCGAGAAGAAGAAAAACGAGATTTTCCAGATGGCTATGCTCGACCCCAAGCTGGCTATCCTCGACGAAACGGACTCCGGCCTCGACATCGATGCGCTGCGCATCGTGGCCAACGGTGTAAACAAACTGCGCCGCCCCGACAACGCAACAATCGTCATCACTCACTACCAGCGTCTGCTCGACTACATAGTGCCCGACTTTGTGCATATCCTCTACGAGGGACGCATCGTCAAGACCGGCGACAAAAACCTCGCCCTCGAGCTGGAGAAGAAAGGCTACGCTTGGATTAAAGAAGAACTCGAAAACTCAGCCAAATAACCATGACCACCACCGAACTGATACTCAGCAAAACAGCGGCATTGTCCACCGGCGACGGCCCGCAGAGCCTTGCCGCCCTGCAACGTCAGGCCGCCGATTTCCTTGCCGAAAACCGTTTCGCTTTCCGCAAAAACGAGGTGTGGCGCAACGTGGATTTCGGCGAGTTTATGGACGACGAACTCACCTCTCCCCTGCCCGACAACTCGCGGCAAACCTCGTTCAGCTGCGACATCCCCAACCTCGACACCACCAAACTCACCGTCTGCAACGGATATTATCAGGCCAACGCACAGGACAGCATTCCCAACGGCGTGATAATCTGCAGCTTGCGCGAAGCCTTGGACAAACACCCCCAGCTGGTGGAGAAGGTGCTCGGACAGACCACTCCCGTCAACAACAGTTTCCTTTCGGCAAACACAGCCCTCTTCACCGACGGCGTTTTTATCTACATCCCCGACGGCGTTACAGTGGAAAAACCGCTCCAGATACTCAGCGTGGCGGACCACGACAAACCGATGCTGCTGCAGACGCGCAACCTCGTGTATATCGGCAAAAACAGCCAGCTCACCCTTATCCACTGCGACGACTCGTACAACCACAACCGCTGTTTCTCCAACACCGTTACCGAGATTGTCATCGACGAGGATGCCCGTCTGGACCACTATAAGATGCAGAACCTCAACGACAACTCCGGACTTATAAACCAGACTTTCGTGCGTATGCGCCAAAACTCATCGCTGCTCTCCAACGGTGTGTCGTTCAACGGCGGCAACATACGCAACCACAACGAGATACGTATGGACGGCGAACACTGCAACGTGCAGGTGCATGGCCTTTACCTGATGGACAAGGAGCAGAAAATCGACAACTACGTGTATGTGGAGCACAGCCACCCCAACTGCGACAGCTACGAGCTTTTCAAAGGCATCCTCGACGACAACGCCCACGGCAGTTTCAACGGACATGTGCTTGTGTGCGACGGTGCCTTCAAGACCAACGCCCAACAATCGAACAAAAACATACTGCTCACCGACAAAGCCACCATCAACTCCAAGCCTTTCCTCGAAATCTACAACGACGATGTGAAATGCTCGCACGGCTCCAGCATAGGCCAGCTCGACGAACAGGCACTATTCTATATGATGCAGCGCGGCATACGCCGACACACAGCCACCACACTGCTGATGTTCGCTTTCTGCGACGAAGTGCTTAAAGACATCAACATAGCACCGCTTCAGCAACAGCTGCGCGAGATGGTGCGACGCCGTCTGCAAGGCGAGCTCACCTCCTGCGACAACTGCGTAATAGGTTGCAACACAAACGATTGCCATTTCCCCATCGACACATCGCGGCTATGACACGCAAGGCGCTCCTGACACTGACATTCCTGCTGTCGTTGGCCGTTTTACATTCACAAAACAACATCGACTACCTGCTCAATTGCCAGTGCGGAACAGCCCTCACATCCGGCCAGACCGACGACCTCAAACAGGCCTTCGAGCTTTACAACGCCAAACGTCTCACCCAGAGCATACGCATCGCCCGTCAGGTGATGAAACAGGCGCCGCAATCGCCTCATCCTTACTTCCTTATGGGACTCATCTACGCCAAGCGCGAGAATCTGATGAAAGTGTCGGCGATGTTCAAAAAGGTTAACGCCCTCTGTCCCGACTACCCCGACGCCCGCGCACATTTCTTCATCGGCATGGTAAACTACAGCAACGAGGAGTTCGGCAAAGCCACCGACAACCTCAACCGTTTTTTCGAGCTTGCCGCCAACGACCCGCAAGGCACCTATGCCGAATATCGCGAGGACGCCGAAATCTACCGCCGCTGGTCGGTATTTCTCAACAATATGGCCACCAACCCCGTGCCTTTCGAACCCAAGTCGATGACCAACATCTCCACCCAGCACAACGACTTGCTGCCCTACCGCACGGTGGACGGCTCGCAGTTTTGGCTATACCGTTTCATTCCTAAATACAAAACCGAGGCTCTCGGCTATGAGCCTGAAACTCAAGAGAAAACACTAAAACTGTTCCAATGCCGCCTTCTGCCCTACGGCAACTACTCGGAAGGCAAGGTGATGGGCACGCCTTTCAACCGAACCGGAACCGAAGGCGGGGTAACCCTCACCGCCGACAACCATCTGCTTTTCTATTCCTTAATAAAAAAAGAGAGCAACGGCTACAACAACAGCGACATTTTCTTTACCGAATTCAAGGGCGGACGTTGGCAACCCGCCGAGAACATCGGGCCGGTGATAAACAACGCCAACAGCAGCGAGGCCATGCCCTCCGTCACTCCCGACGGCTCACGGCTCTATTTTTCCAGCAACCGCAAAGGCGGCCTTGGCGGCGACGACATCTGGTGCTCCGAACGGCAGCCCGACGGCAGCTGGGGCGAGCCCTACAACCTCGGCTCGGCGGTGAACACCCCCGGCGACGAGCGTTTCCCCTTTATCTGCGCCGACGGCGAGACGCTTTTCTTCTCCTCCAACGGACAGATGTGCATAGGCGGCTACGATGTGTTTTACGTGCGTCTCGATGGTAATAACACGGCTCCCGCCAAAAACCTCGGCTATCCCATCAACACCGACGCCGACGAGGTGGGTTTCGGCATCACCGCCGACGGCACAAAGGCATATTTCTCGTCGAACCGCTACCCGGGCAAGGGTGGGATGGACATCTTCGAGTTCGAGCTTTACCAACAGGCACGGCCACAACGTATGCTAGTGCTAAAGGGTAAAGCCATAGACAAAAACGGGAACGCCATTGGCGAAAAGGTCGCCGTTGTGGAAAACGTCACAAAAAAACGCACCGAATTTCCCGTCAACGAACGCAACGGACGTTTTACCGTGGTAGTGAAAGCCGAATGTGGCAACGATATAAGCCTGATGCAGAACGGCCGCTGCCTCGCCACCAAGAAAGTTGGCCCCGACACAGCAGGATGCCGAGGAGAGATTGTGTTTTTGAGGAGGAAATAAGGAGTTTTTAAAAGAGCCCCGTAACTGTCAACAAGTAGCGTAACAACTATTGTTCATACCTAATAAGACCGAAATTAGTAGCAATCCATAGGATATTGCCTTCGATGGCAATATCCCTAATCACATTCGTGAACCTTCCATCCCTGAAGAAAACAGCTGAAATGGTATTCTCTTCCATTTTCACCAGTCCATTGTTGGAGGCCATCCAATAGCTTTTGCCGTCATATTCAATGTCGCGGATCATGTGGTCTGGTATCCGGGAATTGGATTTGTTGTAGTGGATCCACTTTTTGAAATTGCTGCTCAACACGGAGAGTCCAC
>JAEENM010000183.1 GCA_016283745.1 Bacteroidales bacterium
TCGTAAACAGCGTTGATATGGTTGTGGAACGTGCGTTTGGCGTATTCCGTGGCGTCCTTTTCGCGCCATTTCGAGGCAATGTCGTTGAAAGTTATCCCTTCCCTGCCGGCTTTACGTATTATGTCTATAAGCCATATATATTTGTTAATCAGGTTTTTAGTCATAATTGTTATTGTTTTGGTTTATGTTGCAAATATACAAATTAAGTGTGTAATTTTGTTGCACACCTAATAAAATTGAAAGTTGAAAGTTGAAAATTGAAATGCTCGTTGCCCCACTTGGCAGAAAACGCCGCCTCAGGCTGTTTTGTGTATTGTGTTGGTAATCAATGATGTGTGTTTTTATAATTGTTAAAAATTCATAAATCTTCAAATTCTACCTTACTTTTTATTTTTTTCTGATTTATAGTTTTGCGCTTTGCAGCACACCGGTGAAAAAGTTGAAAGTTGAAAGTTGAAAATTGAAAATTGAAATGCTCGTTGCCCCACTTGGCAGAAAACGCCGCTTCAGGCTGTTTTGTGTATTGTGTTGGTAATCAATGATGTGTGTTTTTATATTTGTTAAAAATTCATAAATCTTCAAATTCTACCTTACTTTTTATTTTTTTCTGGTTTATAGTTTTGCACTTTGCAACACACCGGTGAAAAAGTTGAAAGTTGAAAGTTGAAAATTGAAATTTTTTAGTTGTCAGTTATTAGTATTCGGTGGTCATTTTCGGTTAAACAATTAAACAAATAAACAAATAAACAATTCAACAATTAAACAACTAAACTACTTAACATCTTCACGTCTTCACTTATTAATACTCTGACCTTCAGACAGAACGAAAAAGGACCACAGAAGTGCTTTGTGCCGGAAGGCGGCTGTCGTAATTTTGCACCGAAAAACGGAGTGAAAAAACGACGGATTCCGACAATCAAAAACCGAAAAATGATACTAAGAGCTATTTGTAATAAATTATATAACAATGTTTTGTAAAACTGTGCAATATTTTTGCACACCTAGTTAATATTTTTGTATAATAATTTTTAAATCATTTAAAGAAATGAAAAAAGCAAAAAAAATCCTGAACTCAGTGAGTTACCTCGCTATGCAGCTGGAGGACTCCAAAACCTATCTCCTCAACGCTATCGCTCCCGGCACTTTATCGGAGCATGAGAAAAGGGCGTGTCGCAATGGTCGTTTTGTCGACGACGAAGATGACGAAAAAAATCCCTTCACCGCAAAAACCATGATGGAGGTTGTTAATCATAATGTGTATCTGTCGAAGTATCTGGGTGTTACCCCCTTGCAGTCGGCGCTGTTTGTGGCGGCTTTCAGCAAAAATTTCAACAGGGATAATTTCGATGCCGACGACGTGTGCCGTTTTTTTGGTCTCAACGACATGCAGTTTATGGTTTTGGCCGAAAATTTCGACTACCTTGTCAAGAACAAGTATCTTGTGCAAGTCACTAACCACCGCCATTTTTCCAACAATCCCGATTATGTCATCAATCCCATTGTGAAAGAGGCTATTATGAGTGGCAAGGCTTTCGACAAAAGCAAACTCGCTGGTGAGGAAATCCATCGTTACAAGTTTGTAAAGATGGTGTCGGACCTTATCGACAGCCGCAGTTCCGAGGATGCCCCCACGCGTCTCCTTTTTGAGAAAGTGGCGGAGATGGAGACGGAATGCCCTGAGCTCACTTTCGTGAAAAACGTTTGTAAGATGTTCTCCGAATCCGAGGACCGAACGCTGTTCTACGAAATCTGCGACGATTTTCTCACAAGCCATCGCCGCGAGAGCGGTTTGGAATGCACGTTGGACGACATCTACGACAACTATCGCATGCGTTTTGCCATAGGCAAGATGCTGAAAGACCAGCAGCATCTTCTCCAGAAAGCTGGACTGGTGGAGATAAGCTCCGGCAATATGTTCTCCGAAGCTAGCCTCTCGCTCACCGACAAGGGTAAACGGCTGTTTTTGGAAGAAGACTACGACCTTTTCACCGACGAGGCCGAGGCACGCAACAAAAGCCTTGTCTACCCCGACAAAATCCCTGAGAAACAGATGTTTTACGATGCCGACCTCACCAAGCAGCTGGGGCTTATCACCGAAAACCTCGAGGACGACAAGTTTTCCGAGCTGCAGCAGCGTCTCGAAAAGATGTCGTTGCCCAAAGGCATCACAGCCCTTTTCCACGGCCTGCCCGGCACAGGAAAGACCGAGACAGCCATGCAGATAGCCCGCATCACTGGCCGCGCAGTGTGCCATGTGGACATCAGCGCCGCCAAGACCTGCTGGTACGGTGAGAGCCAGAAACTGGTGAAACGTATCTTTACCAACTACCGCAGCATGTGCGAGAGAGAGAAACGCAAGCCTATACTCCTTTTCAATGAGGCCGACGCCCTTTTCAGCAGCCGCCAGAACGTGAACAACAGCACCAACAGCAGTGTGGCGCAGACCGAAAATGCCATCCAGAACATCATCCTTGAGGAGATGGAGAACCTTGACGGCATTCTGATAGCCACCACCAACCTTACCGACAATCTCGACAGCGCTTTCGCACGCCGTTTCCTTTTCAAGGTGCAGTTCAACCAGCCCACAGTCGAGGCCAAGCAGAGCATCTGGAAAAGCAAGCTGGAGTGGCTCTCCGACGACGAGTGCCGTCAGCTGGCGCAACACCACGACTTCTCCGGCGGCGAGATAGACAACATCGTGCGCAAGGTGGTGATGGAAGAGGTGCTGCACGGCAAACGTCCCGACATAGCCGCCATCGAGGATATGTGCCGCCACGAAAAACTCGGAGGCTCCAAACGCAAGAAAATCGGTTTTAACTGCCAGTCGTAGGATGGAGGGATAAAAGAAACTGCCGCCTAGTGCCATGCGCTGACACGGCAACATTCTATCTTTGACGACAGAAATTTCAAATAAAATCACAATGAATAAGAATACGCAAGCAACATCGGACCTAAATGTCCTGGCCAATATCTACCAGCCCGGCACGCTCAACATCATAGGCGGGCTCTCGTGTATGGTGAGGACCGCCTTAGCTTTAAATCTTGCAAGGCAGACAAACGCCGAAACCGCATATTTTTGTACGGTAAACGAATATTTCCAACTGACCCACGGGGCCAGACTTGGTTTAAAAGAGAATGCAACTGAGCCCTTGTGGGTGCACCTCAACGCTATTCTTCCAACAACAGTTGATGAGATACGAGACAAAGTGCTTCAAATGCAGACAATCCACCCCATCCGCTGGGTAATTGTGGATTATCTGCAATTGCTAGAGCCTTGTCCAATGAGTGACGGGACTAGTATTGCCATTTTGGAAGGGCTTAAAGCTATGGCAGAGGATTTTCAAATAGCTGTCATTGCTATGTCACAGCTTGCAAGATATGTTGATAGTGATTATAGAACACCTGATTTGCAACAGCTTAAAAATATGCTACACGTAGTACATATGCCCTATGTGGTTGATGATGTTCGTCTGATTTCTACCCGTGATTTTGACCGGCACGATATACTGCTTTGTCCGGATGGGTATAATCCTTGCAACTGGAAAGACGCTCATGGCATCGTGGATGTTTTGTCCACCGAAATTAACCGCAGTGGACTAGACGACTGCAGTTTCCATTTTGACACGTGGAGCAAAATATAAGAGATGGTTTTCCGCATCTATACGGCAGGTTGCCCCAAAGGGCTCGAAATTGCAAGATAATTTTTGGATAATTTTGGAATGAATTTTTCTATAATTTTAAGTGTAGCGACCTAAAAATCAGGTCGGCTTTACGACCTCAAAATTGCAAGAAAATTGCAAGAAAATTTTTGAATAATTTTGAAATTAATTTTTCTAAAATTTTGAGCGAAGCGATCGTAAAATCAGGTCGGCCTGATGCGGAAAATCATCAAAAAAATCACAGCCACTTGACAAGTTGAGAAAAATGGATTATATTACGGCCGATAAAAGGTGATTAAAAAAACACCCACAGAGTGCCACGCGTTGGCACAGCGTGACATTATTTTTGCAAAACGAAACCAAATACGATATGAGAGACATTGTAAGGATGAGCGACCTGCATTTCAGCAGCAGTCTGTTCGAGAACTACCACACCGGTACCGTCCTCGACAAGCTGCTCTGTTCCTATTCCGGTCTGTCGAAAGGCGTTAACTATATGATTATCGGAGACCCCGGAGTGGGCAAAACTACCATAATACTCGATATGCTTGCCAACATACAGAAAAAACAGCCGCAGGCGCGCATCCTTTTTGTCAGTGCCGAGATGAACGAGATAGACCTCGCCATCTACGTGCAGCGTTTTCCCAAGTTTGGCAACCTCGACATCCTTTTCATCGAAAGTCAGATAGACGAGGACTCGCACAACTGGAACACGCTCACCGAAGTGATGCAACGTGGCTGGGACATAGTGGCCATCGACTCGTTTTACGAGCTGCAGGGCATCGTAAAAGAGGAGGAGGAGGTAACCATGAAAAAAGCCGAAAGCATGCTGCTGTGCCTTATCAAACAGCAAAACAAGGCGCAGAACGACAGGGGAGTGAACACCACTTTCCTAACCATACAGCAAGTTACCAAAAGCGGCGCATTTGTGGGCTCCAACCGATTGAAACACAGTATTACAGCCATGATGGAACTGCGGCTGGACAACCCCAAAAACATCTACAGCGACCGCTATGTAACTTTCTCCAAACACCGCCGTGGCGACGTGGGCGTGAAACTCTACTACAACCTCAACTCCACCGGCGACGTGTTTTTCGACGAACAGAAATACAACGACGACCTGAAACTGCGCAAGCTGCAAAGCAACGTGTCGTCGCAGATTCGCGATTTTGCCAACGAATTCGACAAATTATTCAACAAATCAGATACTTAACAATTATGCAACAGACAGATTACCAAATTGCAAAAGAGCATTTCCTGCTTCAGCCCGTGGCCTACAAGGAAGTGGCGAGAAACGAAATCGTGGCCGAGTCCGACAACCATTACCGTATCGGCAGTGCCGTGGTGCAACTCACCGACGACATGGTTTTCGATATCGACAAATATCTCGGCATCATGCCCAAGCAGAGCCAGATGGCGCAACGCAGCTACGGCGACAAGGGTATCTCCAACCTGCGCAATTTCTTTGCACAGGCCGACAACAGCGACGAAACCCGCGTTATCTTTGTGGCCGACACGAAAAACCGCACTATCAGCCACATACATCAGACAAAAAGTCATCTTATTCCGCCGGAGACTTTTTTCGATTTCGCCGAGATGTTTATGGACCGTAATAATTATGAGCCCGAAGAGGTGCAGTACAACGATGGCTCCGAAGTGTCGATACTTATGCGTTCGGTCAATCCCGAATATATGGAGTTTGCCAAAGACGACGCCTTCGAGTCCAATGGCCTGTGGCTGCGGTGGAATCCTGCCGAGATAGCCTTTGGCAACTACTACCTCAGGTTGGTCTGCTCCAACGGTATGACGACTTTTAGCGAACATAAATTACTGCAAACCAACTCGTTGCAAGACGAAAAGTCGCTCAAGCGTATGCTCACCATCAACAGCGAGAACGGGGTGCTGAAACAGAACCTCAACAAGATGCTTGGCAACGCCCGTGTGGCAATGAACACCCAGGCCTCGTTGCACGAGCTGGGCACCGGAGTGCGTATGCTCCAGCGATTGGGCGTGGAGGAACAGGACGCCACCCAACTCATCCCATATATGGCCAACCGAACACGCTACGAGCAGGCCGGCTACACCCTCGATGCCAACGGTATGCGCCATTCCGTGAGCGACACCACTGTGTGGCAGTTGTTCAACAC
>JAEENM010000184.1 GCA_016283745.1 Bacteroidales bacterium
TCGTAAACAGCGTTGATATGGTTGTGGAACGTGCGTTTGGCGTATTCCGTGGCGTCCTTTTCGCGCCATTTCGAGGCAATGTCGTTGAAAGTTATCCCTTCCCTGCCGGCTTTACGTATTATGTCTACAAGCCATATATATTTGTTAATCAGATTTTTAGTCATAACTGTGATTGTTTTGGTTTATGTTGCAAATATACAAATTAAGTGTGAAATTTTGTTGCACACCTAAAAAAATTGAAAGTTGAAAGTTGAAAATTGAAATGCTCGTTGCCCCACTTGGCAGAAAACGCCGCCTCAGGCTGTTTTGTGTATTGTATTGGTAATCAATGATGTGTGTTTTTATATTTGTTAAAAATTCATAAATCTTCAAATTCTACCTTACTTTTTATTTTTTTCTGATTTATAGTTTTGCGCTTTGCAACACACCGGTGAAAAAGTTGAAAGTTGAAAGTTGAAAATTGAAATTTTTTAGTTGTCAGTTATTAGTATTCGGTGGTCAGTTTTCGGTTAAACAATTAAACAAATAAACAATTCAACAATTAAACAAATAAACAATTCAACAATTAAACAACTAAACTATTTAACATCTTCACGCCTTCACTTATTAATACCTTGACCTTCAGACAGAACGAAAAAGGACCACAGAAGTGCTTTGTGCCAGGGTGGGGCTGTCGTAATTTTGCATACGTAATTCGGAGTGAAAAAACGACGGATTTCGACAATCAAAAACCGAAAATGATACTAATAGCTATTTGTAATAAATTGTAGAACAATATTTTGTAAAACTGTGCAATATTTTTGCACACCTAGTTAATATTTTTGTATAATAATTTTTAAATCATTTAAAGAAATGAAAAAAACAAAAAACATTCTGAAGACAGTGAGTTACCTCGCCATGCAGCTGGAGGACTCCAAAACCTATCTACTCAACACTATAGCTCCCGACACTCTGGCGGATGTTGAGAAAAAAGATTACAAGTTTGGCCGTTACTTCGACGACGATTGCGAAGAAACCCCTTACTCCGTAAAAACCATTAAGGAGGTTGTCAGCCAAAACGTGTATCTGTCGAAGTATTTGGGAGTTACCCCCTTGCAGTCGGCTTTGTTTGTGGCGGCTTTCAGCAAAAACTACAACAGCAAAAGTTTCGACATAGATGACGTGTGCCGTTTCTTCGACCTCAACGACATGCAGTTTATGGTTCTGTCCGAAAATTTCGACAGCCTTGTCCAGAACAAGTATCTGCTGAAAGGTAATAGTCGCCATTTTTCCAAAAAAGATGACACTTTCGTTATCAATCCCATTGTGAAAGAGGCTATTATGTGCTGCAAGGTTTTCGACAAAAGCAAACTCGGCTGCGAGGAAATCCATCGTTATAAGTTTGTAAAGATGGTGTCGGAGCTTATCGACAGCCGCAGTTCCGAAGAAGTCCACGCGCATCTCCTGTTTGACAGAGTGGAGGAGATGGAGTTGGAATACCCCGAGCTCACTTTCGTGAAAAACGTATGTAAGTTGATCCACAAATCCGAGGACCGCACGCTGTTTTACAAAAACTGCGACGATTTTATATCCCGCCCCTACCGTTCGAGCGCTCTGGAATGTACGTTGAGCGACATCTACGACAACTATCGCATCCGTTTTGCTATAGGCAAGATGCTGAAAGACCAGCAGCATCTTCTGCAAAAGGCAGGACTGGTGGAGATAAGCTCCGGCAATATGTTCTCCGAAGCCAGCCTCTCGCTCACCGACAAGGGTAAACGGCTGTTTCTGGAGGAGGACTACGACCTTTTCACCGACGAGGCCGAGGCACGCAACAAAAGTCTTGTCTATCCCGACAAAATCCCTGAGAAACAGATGTTTTACGACGCCGACCTCACCAAGCAGCTGGAGCTTTTCACCCAAAACCTCGACGACGACAAGTTCTCCGAGCTGCAGCAGCGTCTCGACAAGATGTCGTTGCCCAAAGGCATCACCGCCCTTTTCCACGGCCTGCCCGGCACAGGAAAGACCGAGACAGCCATGCAGATAGCCCGCATCACTGGCCGCGCAGTGTGCCATGTGGACATCAGCGCCGCCAAGACCTGCGGGT
>JAEENM010000185.1 GCA_016283745.1 Bacteroidales bacterium
TGTAGTAAAAACTTGGCAGATATCTATGCCCTTTCGGGAAAATACAACGAAGCCAAGGAACAATACAACAAAGTGATAGAAATGACCGATTCTTACTTTGGCGACAAGGCTCTGCTTGCCTCGGCATACACCGGACTTGCCTACGTGCTGAAAACACAGGGAAAATACTCTGAATCCGATATTTACATCGAAAAAGCTTTCCAAATTTACGAAAAATACGACAATCTCGACCCATACGGCTTGGCAATGGCAAATGTCGTGAAAGCGATGAACAACAAAAACGACGAAGCTCTGAAATGTTACCAAAAAGCTTTGGATATCGCCAAAGACAATATCAGCTACCGACACCCTTTCTACGCATTGATCTATCTTAATTTAGGCTTGACACAGGAGAAGATGAAAGATCGCGCAAAAGCCCTTGAGAACTACCAAAAAGCCAAATCCATAGCCGAAAAAGCCTTGGGTTTAGACCATCCTTTCACAAAATACATCGAAGAACATCTCGGAAACGAAATATTATTCGACAGAAAATGAGAAAATTAGTCCTGACATTAGCGATTCTTTCGGTATTTTGTGCCTCTATTGCCTTTGCCCAGACACAGAGCGGCGTGGTGAAGACACGTGGCAAAATGGTAAATGGCAAACTGGTGCCAGGAACGCTGATTTCCGGCGCCACAGTGCAAATCGATGGCCGTCAAGCGATTCTGGCCAAGGACGGAAAGTTCTCGTTCCCTGTGAAAGACGGCAAATACACTCTGAAATCCGCCAGCAAGCAAGGCTACCAGCTTGTGGATGCCGACGCTTGCCGCCAGTACCTGTATTCCGCCAACCCGTTGCAGATAGTGATGGAGGAGCCCGACAAGCTGACATCGGAAAGACTGGCCTCCGAACGCAAGCTGCGCCGCGAGCTGCAACGCCGTCTGCAGCAGCGCGAGGACGAGATTGACGCCCTCAACGTGTCGGTGGAGGAGAAAAACCGTATGTTGCTACAACTCAACAAAGAACGCGAGGACAACGAAAAAATAGTGAAAACGATGGCTGCCTACTACTCCACCCTCGACTACGACCAGCTCGACGCTTTCCAACAGCGCGTGAGCGACTTGCTCGAGAACTGCGAACTGGAACGCGCCGACTCCCTTCTGCGCAGTCGCGGCGACATGGACAGCCGCATTAACCGCATACAGCAGGAGCAGAAAGCCCTTGCCGAAGCACAGGCAGAACAAAACGAGCGGCAGAAACGCCTCGACGAAAGCAAAGCGGGCACACAGCGCAAACTCGAAACAATAGCCGCCGACTGCTACAGTTTCTTCCAGCGTTTCCTTATGGCTCACCAGAACGACAGCGCCGCCTACTACATCGAACTTCGAGCCAGTCTCGACACCACAAATGCCACCTGGCAAAACGATGCAGGAGTGTTTGTCGGCGAATACCTCGGTAAATACGACAAAGCGTTGCGATATTACAACAAAGCACTGGAAATCAGGAAAAAGACATTGGGAAAAGAGCATCCAGAAGTGGCTACGATTTACAACAATATCGCAAGCACCTATTCATCGCAAGGGGATTATCCCAAAGCGTTGGAGTACCACAACAAAGCCCTTACAATCTGGAAAAAGGCCTTTGGCAACGAGCATCCCGACGTGGCCCTTTCCTATCATAACATCGGATACGTCTATTTCAAACAAAGCGACTATAACAATGCACTGAATTATTACGGCAAAGCTGTGTCCATAAAAGAGAAGCTCTTGGGCAACGACAACCCCGATGTAGCGACGTCGTACAACGGATTAGGAGATGTTTACGATATGAAAGCGGACTATGACAAGGCGCTGGAATGCTACCAAAAGGCGTTGGACATCCTTGAAAAGGTTCTGAACAAAGAAGACCCCGACATTGCACTGTGTTACAACAATATAGGCAGTTTGTACAACGACCAAGGGGAATATGCCAAAGCGTTGGAATATTACAACAATGCTCTGACCATTTGGGAAAAGGTTTTCGGCAACGAGCATCCCTTGGTCGCAACGGCGTACAACAATATCGGCAACATTTATAACGCCCAAAATGACTATGATAAAGCGTTGGAATACTACAACATAGCCCTGCACATAAGGGAAAAGTGCTTGGGTAACGAGCATTCCGATGTGGCGACATCATACAACAACATAGGAAGTGTGTACGACAACCAAGAAAATCATGAAAAAGCGTTAGATTATTTCTTCAATGCTTTGTCTATCGATGAAAAAGTTTTTGGAGACGGACATCCCAACACGGCGCTGACATACAACAATATCGGAATCGCGTATACCAACACAAGCGACTATGCAAAAGCGTTGAGGTATCTCAACAAGGCGTTGAAGATCAAGATAGAGGTTTTTGGCAACGAACATCCCTCAGTGGCGATTACTTGCAACAATATCGGCTACGCGTATGCACTAGAGGGAAATTATTCCTTGGCTTTGGAGTATTACAACAAGACCCTGTCCATCCTGAAGAAAACCTTGGGCGACAAACATCCCGATGTGGCACAATCGTACTTCAACATTGGAAATACGTATTACAAGCTGGGCGACACCGCCAAGGCGTTGGAAAATTGCAAAAAGGCACTGGCCATCTGGGAGAAAGCTTTAGGCAAGGATCACTCTTCGACAAAACAAGCCCAGAAAGCCGTGGATTATCTCAAGTAGTTAGTTTGCAGTTTGGAGTTAAGTCCTTCACATCTTAACGCCTTAACATCTTCACGTTTTCACCTTAACCAAATTTTCAACTTTCAACTTTCAATTTTCTTTATCTCACATCCTGCACAAGACGCACAGAAGATCCGTAACAACGGAATTCACTAGACTGTGGGTTCAACATAATAGCTCTGAAGTAAAAAAGATAAGCGTTGCAACTCGAGCTTTGCGTCGACGACCAATAGCAGCCTTCGGGAGGGTCGTTGTAGGTGTAAATCCAGTGGCGGTCGCCGGCGGCGGGGAGGAACACACACCCAGCGGCCTCCAACTCCTGCCAACCTGCATAGGTGCAAGAGGTACTCCACTGAGTAGGATTGTTTATAGTACCCCAAGTTATGTTGGCATTGCTAACACCGTTGAAATTGTCGGGAATCAGGATTAAGCCACTAACAGCGGTGCTATCGGTATTTATCATTGCCAAAGTATAGCGGCAGTCGGGCTGGCCGTCCACTATTCCGCCATTGCGGGTATTGAGCAGATACACCCATTCCTCGCGTGTAGGAGTGCGCCAAAAGCCAGGGGCGTCGCCGCCGTTGCTTATTGCGTTGTACACTCCCCAGTCGGCATTGGCATACGCCCCTAACAGGGAATAGGTATATGAACTGCCGTCGGTGGGACCATAGCCGTAACCATTAGTAAAATCCAAGGGACCTAAACCGGAAACGTTATTGTCGGAGGTGTTAAACGGCTGATAGAAATAATTACCATTGTTCCAGCCACTTGTGCCCCATCCGAAAAGGTCTATCCATCCCGTGTATGTCGAATCGGCATTGTTGTTGCCCGAAACGATGCAATCCCATTGGTTGGGGGCAAAACGCCAAGTGCCGTACGCTGTGCCGCCGCCCGCCACGGTATGGGTGGTAGGCACAGAGCCGCCGCCAGTGGCGCTCCATTGCAGGTTGCCCTGCGAAAAACGCACCCATGTGCTATCCGAAACGGAGAACAATCCGTTGAGCGCGCCCGGCACAAAGGTCAGGACGATGTCCTCGCTCGCCAATCTGTTGCGTTTTGCAAAGGCGCTGGCAACCTCACCGTTGATGGTGGCATAGCCGATATAAAGCATTGTGTCGGTATTATGGCACGTTTGCGTCGACTGCCGTTTTTCGGTGCCCGATGTCATTCCGTGGAAAACGATGGCATTGTCGGTGCCGCCACAGCCTATCAGCTTTATGGTGCTTTGTCCCTGTGGAGTGCTGACGGTGAGCAGTGCCACCTGCGCTTTTTTCAGCGACACGCCGAAAAGGTTGACACCCGATTGCAGGCGCCGCTTCGACGTGGCTATAGTCTGTCCTGCAAGGTTGTGCAAACACAAAGTGGCATCACAACCTTCTGTAACCGAAACAATTACCGAGGCAGTGCCGCGGAAAGGATTGGGGTAGCTTTGCAGAGCCACCGCTTCGGACTGCGCCACTACAATGCCTATCGGGGAAACCTCAAAAACAGTGTCGGGATAGGCTAAAGCCTCTGTCCAAGAACGACTTACATTACAAACTTGCACCGAGTCCAAACGGACGTACGAGTTATCGGCACTGGCTCCGGAAAATCTCAAGGTTACAGTTTGAGATGAAACACTGTTGGCCATCAATAGCATCGCTGCTGCAACAATAATTTTTGTAAATCTTTTATACATAGCTTTTTATTTTTATATGTTTATTCTTTCTCTTACCAACCTCTCAATTCTTTTGGAGGGAACTCCTCGTCCAATTCCCATTTCTTGGTGGTTTCGGAATATTTATAATAGAGGACAATACTGGATTCCCCTTCTACCTCATAAATTTTTCCTTCTTTTTTGTCAATATATATTTTGCTAAAACTGAAACCGATTCTTACACGACCTTTGTCGTCCAAATCCCAACGAAATTCTATTGTCCGAACACCCTTGCGGCCGAATCTATCTTCTTTAGCACTACGTTTATATCGTTTAATCATTTTTGGATGCCGAGAATCCACCCACTCTATTTCTTTGGCAGCTTTTTCAACAATACTGTCGGGTATATCCCACAAATAAGACTCCGGCAATGTACGTATGTCGAAAGTCGTGATTTCTCTTTTAATACCCATTTCTTGAAAATATTCACGAAAATATTTACATTCCGTCAAAAGACGGTCCATTGCCTGATTTATGAGGTCATTGCGGTAATAGACCGGCCTTTCCTGTTTCTGTTCCTGTTCATCTTCCTGCTCCTGCGCAAAAGTATTTGCCATCGGCAGAAGCATCAAAAGCAGTGCAATCCTAAATATTTTCTTCATATCATATTTTATTCCTTTTGTAAAAAAACATAGCAGTCTATCCCTTAACATCTTAACATCTTAACATCTTAACGCCTTAACATCTTCACATAAACCAAATTTTCAACTCTCAACTTTCAATTTACTCGGTGTAAATCTCGAACATGGCGTTGATTGCCCTTTTGCACACAGCGCAGAAGCCGCCGCCGGTGCCCATCATGCAGCGCACTGCCGGACGGTAGATGCCCTGTTTGCGGTAGCCGCCGCCCTCGTAGGCCCCTATCTTGTTAAGGTTTGCGGCCGAAACGGGAGTAGGAATAGGCAGGCCCTCCTCCACGAGGTCTTTCCATTTCTTGTCGAAATTCACCAGCGAGGTGATATTGGGCTGAAGGGGCTCGGTTTTGGTGCTGTGCAACTCCTCGTACGATATATCTTCGTCGATGTATTCGTCGGCAAGTCCCGCAAAGGTATGGCCGAACTCGTGCGGCAGCACGGTGGCCGTGGCAGACGACACCACCACATTGGCGTAGAAATTGTAGATTGCTCCGCCGCCGTACACATCGCTGTTCGACATGATGATAATCTGCTCGTAGGGAGCGTTGTCGAGCAGGTCGTGCAGGGTGAAAATTTCGTAGGTCATCAGGTAGCGGGCAATGCCCATAATGTTGTACGACGAGCCGATGGCGGTGTTGCGTTTCACGCCCTTGATGGGATTGGTGATGCCGCTCTCCTTAGAGATTGCCGGCACGCCCCAGATGTTGAAATCGTTCTTATGGTCCTTGTAAGGTTTCATTTTCACCAGCGCTTCGGCGAAAGTCTGGAAGTCCTTCTCCATTTTTTTCATCTCCTTTTTGGTGTAGCCGTCGGCAACGATGACAACGTCGAGTTTCTTGTGCGAGTCGCCGGAATAGAGCAGTTTCTTGGCGGGAGGAGCGGCAGGGGCTACCACCACTTTCGTAGTGGCCGGGTCGAACGACACCTCTTTCTGGTTGACGAACTGCTGTTTGGCGTTGCGTTGCTGGAACACGATTTTCACCTTGGCCTTGGGATAAGGCACGAGCACCGTCTCTTGAAAGGTAGCCGTGCTGTCGGCACCCGCAGGTGTGGCCACATACTCCTGAAACAGAGTGCTGTAGGTACGTATGTAGAGCTCCGTGCCTGTGGCGTCGTCCTTCACCACCACGCGGAAAGCGC
This sequence comes from Bacteroidales bacterium, assembly GCA_016283745.1. Classification (GTDB taxonomy): domain Bacteria; phylum Bacteroidota; class Bacteroidia; order Bacteroidales; family P3; genus UBA1219. The sequence continues at coordinate 6,159 of JAEENM010000185.1, forward strand.
CGTAGTCGAAGGGGTCGATAGTGTGCACAAGGGATCCGGCCCAGCCGCCCGCCTTGGCCACGAAATTTTTCACCTCGATGGTGTTAGATTTGGCAGTGCCGGTGCGCAGGTAGTCGATACGCAGGGTGCGGTCGTGGAAATACTGCGCAAAATCGATGGCACGGACAGTGGCGGAGAAAACGGTCATCGCCGTCGCAAACAACATAAATACAATACGTTTCGTCATAAAGCAAGAAGATTTGTCAAATCAGTTAATATACACTTAGCATTTGCAAATATACGATTTTTTTTCAAATTCGGTTTTTCGGATTGTATGACATTAAGAAAATCAACATCTCGACAAACGCAAACTGTGAGAACAAAAAAGGGACGCAAACATTGCGTCCCTA
>JAEENM010000186.1 GCA_016283745.1 Bacteroidales bacterium
CACCGGTGCGGTACAGTCTGGCGCCGCACTGGGTGTCGTACACAGGCAGTCCGAGCATGACGGAGGCGGCGGTGGCGAAACAGCGGCCGAGGTAGTGGCGCAGTTTCTTGCGTCGCACCCCCGCGCCGAGACGCAGCAGTCGCAGTCCGGTAACTACCTTGTAGTCGTGGTCGGCGGCGATGTGGATGAAACGCGGTATCTCCGAGAGTGGTGTGGCAAGGTCGGCGTCCCAGAAACCGATGAAATCTGCCTGCAGCTCCGTGGCGGCGTGCATCATGCCGCGGCGCACGGCCTCGGCTTTGCCGCCGTTCTGCTCGAGGTCGAGCACCAGCAGGCGGGGGCTCCGCTGCGAAAGGGTGCGTAGCACCTCGAGGGTGTTGTCGCGGCTGCCGTCGTTGACAAAAAGGAACGAAACGTCCTCGTATTTTTCGGCAAAAGCCACAAAAGCATCGCCGTCGAGACGTTGCGACTCGTTGTAGCAGGGCACTACTATTATCGTTCTACTATCGTTCATTAACTAATTGAAGTGTTGTGCTTTAACAATTCCTTTGTTTGTGCGGCGGCTCGAAAAAAGAGAAGTCTTTTCCGCAACAAAACAAACTGCAAAGATACGAAAAAAAGTTGAAAGTTGAAAATTGAAATATTATATTGTTTGGTAGATTGATGTTGAACTTCGTTTTTACGTTGGATTAAAATACACGTTCCCCGATACACAAAAAAAGGACGGCCAATTGTTTTCGACCGTCCATAACAGTTTTTTTTCGTGATTTGCAGGGGGCTTTATTTGAACTTTATCGCGGTGCCGTAAACCAGCACTTCGGCGGCCTGAGCCATAATGGCCGAGGTGGTGTAGCGTACACCTATGATGGCGTCGGCGCCAAGCTGCTGGGCCTGTGCTATCATCCGGTCAGTGGCTTGGCTGCGGGCTTTTTCCATCATACCGGTGTACGACTTCAGTTCGCCGCCCACAATGCTTTTCAGACCTTGGCCGAGGTCGCTCATAAAGTTTTTCGACTGTATTGTGCTGCCGCTGACAATGGCTAATTCTTCGTAGCTGCGGCCCTGTATTGTTTCGGTGCTTATTATTAGCATGGTGATGGGTGATTAGTGATTAGTGATGCGAAGGCGTGTAGTTGTTTAATCGCTAACTCTATTACTGACAACTATATCCTGCCAACTGCCCCCTATCCATTTATTTTTTTGTTCACTTCGGCGATGAGGCGTTGCTCTTCGGCGATGGCCTTGGCTTCGATTTCGGCTGCGTCGGCAAGGATTTTGGCTTTGAATTCCTCGTCCTTGAGGCTGGCGGCGTTAATCTTCACGTTAAGTCCTGCGCCTATGACAGCGGAGCGTGCGCAGAGGGCACCCACGCCGGCGTCGGTGATGGAGTTGGGGTTGCCTATCTCCACCATGGCGTTTATCACCTCGAAGGCCTCGAAAGCTTTCTGCATAGTGCGGAAAGGCACTTGTGTGGCGTATTTGGTGGCCTCCTGAATGGCGGCAGTACGGGCTTTCTTCTCGTCGTCGGTCTTTTTGGGCAGGCCGAAAGCGTCCATAATCTTGTTGAAAGCGTTGGTGTCCTCGTCGACGAGGTGCAGCAGTTCGTCTTTGATGCGCTGGCCTTTCACGGCCCAGTTGGAGAACTCTTCCCAGCGGTCGTCCCAGCCGGCTTTGTGCGACGACAGGTTGGCCACCATGGTAGCCAGCGAAGCCGCCAGAGCGCCCATATAAGCGGAGATGGAGCCGCCTCCCGGGGCGGGGCTCTCGCTTGCCGTTTCGTCGGCGAAAGCGGTGCAGGTCATGTCCACCAGACGTTTGGAGGTGTTGTCCTCGAGGAAATATTCTATCACCTTCTCCTTGGGGTTGAAGGGTTTGAGGTCGTCCAAGCCCATTGATTTCACGGCAATCTTGATAATCTCGTCCTCGCTGACGCCGAGGGAGCGTTGCTGTTTGGCAAGGTAGTAGTTGCCGGCGTCGATAAGCACTTTTTTCGGGATCAGTCCAACGATTTCGCAACCGCTGACGCGAACTCCACGAGCGGCAGCCTTGGCGCAGACCTCCTCGAAAGCCACATGCACGGGGGTTACGGAGATGTTGGTGATGTTCATCGACACCTGTGCGATGCCGTATTCCTCTATAAACCAACCGATTGCCTTGGTGCATTTCAGCGTGCCGGGAATCATGATGGGGTTGCCGTTGGCGTCTTTCATGGGTTTTCCGGTAACTTTGCCCCCTTCGCGTTGCGGACGGCCTTTCTCACGCACGTCGAAAGCGATGGCGTTGGCGCGGCGTGTGGAGGTGGTGTTGAGGTTGTAGTTGATGGCCACGAGGAAATCGCGGGCACCCACCTGAGTGGCGCCGGTCTGAGCCACGTGGTCGTTCCATGCGTTGGGACCAAAGTCGGGTTTCCACTGCTCGGTGCCGAGGCGCGACGAGAGCGACTCGTATTCGCCGGTGCGGCAGTAGGCGAGGTTGCGGCGTTCGGGAACCTGAGCGGCCTCCTCGTAGCAGTAGATGGGGATGTTCAGCTCGGTGCCGATACGTTGTGCCAGCTTATGGGCGTAGCCCACCACCTCGTCCATGGTGATGTTGGAGACGGGTATGAGGGGGCATACGTCGGTGGCACCTTGGCGCGGATGGTCGCCGTGGTGGTTGCGCATGTCGATAAGTTCGGCGGCTTTCTTCACCACACGGTAGGCGGCTTCGCAAACGGGCTCCGGCTCGCCAACGAAAGTTATAACGGTGCGGTTGGTGGTGGCACCCGGATCCACGTCCAGAAGTTTCACGCCTTCAACCTTTTCTATCTCGGCAGTTACCTGATTGATGATGTTCATGTCGCGTCCTTCGCTGATATTGGGGACACATTCGATAATTTTTATCATTTGAGTTTTGGTTTATATTTTTGTTATTCAAATATTTATGTTAATACGTCGAAATTGACGGTTATGCAAATGTACGCAATTTTTTTCGAACTTTTGGCCAAAGAGTGTAGTATTTGGAAAAAAAATGGTATCTTTGTTTTGGTGTGTTTCGATACATTGGTTTTCGAATAATGTTATAATAAGTTTATTTATTGATTGTTATGAAAAATAGTATAGTGCTTTTAACATTGTTTTCCGCAATTTTTCTTATGATTCTTCCGGTTTCGTGCAAGGATGAGGAGGAAGAGGGTGAAGGTCCTGTGGAGACCGGCAGCGTGCAGTTTACCGTGCGGGGATCTACTTTCAACATGCAGAAAGTGCAGGGCGGTACCTTCACCATGGGCGCCACTTCGGAGCAAGGCACACGGGACCCGGGTTCCAACGAATATCCCACGCATCAGGTCACTCTTTCCGATTATCTTATCGGCGAGACCGAGGTGACGCAGGAGTTGTGGTGTTCGGTGATGGGCGGCGACGACCCCGCAGTACATCAAGGTATGCAGAAACCTGTGGAGAACGTGAGTTGGAACGATTGTCAAGATTTTATAGCAGAACTCAACCGTCTTACGGGCGAGCATTTCCGTCTGCCCACCGAGGCGGAATGGGAATATGCCGCACGTGGCGGGGCGTTTCACAGCGGTTACAAATATTCGGGCAGCAACGAAGTCGACGATGTGGCGTGGTATTGCGTGAACAGCGACTACTCCACGCATCCCGTGAAGCAGAAACAGCCTAATGCACTGGGAATCTACGACATGAGCGGCAATGTGCACGAGTGGTGTTTCGATGTGTACGGACTATACACAGCCGAAACCCAGACCAATCCGCAGGGCTCCAATTCCAGCTCCGACCATGTGATTCGCGGCGGGGCATGGCTCAACACCACCAACTACTGCCGTGTGTCGTACCGTTATTGTTATTGCGTCACCCAAAAGAACGAATATCTGGGACTGCGCCTGGCTATGTCGAAATAGGGCGGGGTAGACGGTGCCGGAAATGACGTTTTCCCACGCATCGAGCTAACTTTTTTGTAAAATAAATGGCAAAAAGGCAATAATTTCGGAGTTTTTTCGTATCTTTGCAAGGTCCGTATTATATGGACAAAGAATTGAAAAATGGTTTAAGACTCTTATATACAGATAGATATGAAATTTAATGCAGTTGTTTTGATAATGGCTTTTGCCACTGCGGCATTCACGGCCAACGCCCAGAAAAGTCCTTCCGACGCACAGAACGACGGTTTTCGCGGCAAGGTGAAAAAGGTGTCGGAATATATCTACGACGCCGAAGGCACCGCCAAGGACCCGCATAAAGGCATGTCGCTTCAGATTACCGAGACCAAGTACGACAACTACGGCAACAAAAAGGTGATAACATTCTTCGCCGACGAGAACAACATCATTTTCAAAACCCGCTACAAACGCGACGCCATTGGCAACCTCATCCTTGAGCAGTTTATCGACCCCGACGGCGATGTGATTGGCCGTACCTATTATCAGTACGACCCCAACAACGTGCTTTCACAGATGTATGTGTTCGACGGCGAGACACAGCTCGAAAACCGTACCCTGTTTGTTTACGACGGTCAAGGCCGGTTGATTGGCAAGAATTTCTGCGACAACTACAACGACATCCTCGACCGCGAGGTGTATGAGTTGGGATACAACGGACTGCCCCAGAAAAAATCCATCTACAACCGCCAGAAAAAGCTGGTTGACGAGACCCTCTACGAATACGACGATCACGACCAGGTGATAACCGCCACACATTTCGACTACAACGGCAAGGATGCCGAGGTGGCCACCACGCTGTACGAATACAGTTACGACGACCACGGCAACTGGGTGGAACGCTACGAGTATGCCGTCGACGGCGACAAGATAGAGCCTGTCACCATCATCGAACGTACAATAGAGTATTATTAATTTTTTATCATCATAATATAGGCCGGCAGGATGTGAAACACCGTCTTGTCGGTTTTTTTTCGACAAAAACAGAGCATTATGAGCGAACGCAAAGTGAAAGTGGGCATTGCCCAGCTAAAATGTGCGGCCGACAAGCAGGCCAACATTAACAACGCCGTGGAAAAGATTCGCGCCTTGGCGGCACAGGGTGCCAATATAATATGTCTGCAGGAACTTTTCGCTTCGCTGTATTTCTGCGATGTGGAGGATTACCACAATTTCCGTCTGGCGGAGAGCATCCCCGGTCCCACCACCGAGCTGTTCTCGGCTCTGGCCAAGGAGCTGGGTGTGGTGATAGTGGCCTCGCTGTTCGAGAAACGTGCCGAAGGACTGTACCACAACACGGCCGCCGTTATCGACGCCGACGGCACCTATCTGGGCAAGTACCGCAAGATGCACATCCCCGACGACCCGGGCTACTACGAGAAATTCTATTTTACCCCCGGAGACTTGGGCTACAAGGTTTTCAAGACCCGTTTCGCCACCATCGGCGTGCTTATCTGCTGGGACCAGTGGTACCCCGAGGCTTCGCGCATCACTGCCTTGAAAGGCGCCGAGATACTGTTCTACCCCACTGCCATAGGCTGGGCCACCTCGCAGGACGAGGCCACCAACGACGAGCAGTATCAGGCGTGGCAGACCATACAAAGGGCTCACTCCGTGGCCAACGGCGTCCCTGTGGTGTCGGTGAACCGCACCGGCATGGAGGGCGACATGCAGTTCTGGGGCGGGTCGTTCATCACCAACGCCTTCGGACGGGTGAAATACCAGGCTCCGCACCTCGATGAGGCTCTGCATGTGGAGGAGATAGACCTCGCCGAGAGCGACCACTACCGCATGCACTGGCCCTACCTCCGCGACCGCCGCATCGACAGCTACGAGCCTATCCTTAAACGTTTTATCGACGAATAGCCTTTAGGCAAAATTCTTTTTCCCGTCGCCGGTATGGAAAATATCCGCAAGATAGTGCATATCGACATGGATGCCTTTTTCGCTTCGGTGGAGGAGCGCGATTTCCCCGAACTGAAAGGTCGTCCCGTGGCTGTGGGGCGTCCGGTGGAGCGTGGCGTGGTGGCTACGGCCAACTACGAGGCACGAAAATACGGGGTGCATTCCGCCATGTCGTCGAAAATGGCGCTGCAACGCTGCCCGCAGCTTATTTTCCAGCCACCGAGGTTCGATGTTTATAAGGCAGTGTCGAGGCAGGTGCACGAAATCTTTGCCGAATACACCGACATCATCGAGCCGCTCTCCATCGACGAGGCTTATCTGGACGTTACCGACAACAAGAAAGGCATGCCCTCGGCCACCATAGTGGCAAGGGAGATAAAACGTCACATCCGCGAGGTCACCATGCTGACGGCCTCGGCAGGAGTGTCGTACAACAAATTCCTTGCCAAGATAGCCTCCGACTACGACAAGCCCGACGGCCTTTTCGTGATAGAGCCTAAGGACGCCGTAGCTTTTGTGGCCACGTTGCCCGTGGGCAAGTTCTACGGCATTGGTCCCGTAACGGAGAAACACCTTGTAGGCATGGGGATACGTACCGGGGCCGACCTGCAGCGGCTTTCGCTGGCCGAGATGAACAATATTTTCGGCAAGAACGGACAGTTTTTCTACGACATAGTGCGCGGCATCGACAACCGCGAGGTGGTGGTGGACCGCGAGCGTAAGTCGTACAGCGCCGAATGTACCTTTGAAAAGGATTTGAACAGCAATTTTGCCGTGGTTACCGAGCTTTACCGCCTCGAGCAGCGGGTTTGGGAAGATGTGTCGCGTGCGGGGAAATACGGCAAGACGGTGACGTTGAAGATGCGTTTCGCAGATTTTTCGACCATCACACGGAGCTATACCGCCGAGGGCTACGTGTGCAGTTTCGCCGAATTACATGCCATTGTCAAGAGCCTACTTTCCAAGGTGGATTGTTCGGGCAGAGGTGTGCGTCTGTTGGGCGTAGGTGTGAGCAACCTCACCGATGTGGAAAACGAGTGTATGAGGCAACTCTCGTTGAAATTCAAGTAGCTGTGCGGCTTTGAGGAAAAAAATGTTGAATTGTTGAATTGTTTAGTTGTTTAATTGTTGAGGTGTTGAGTTGTTGAAATTTTAATTATCAATTATCAACTACTCTCTGTCGCCCCTTCGGGGCTCATTGGTTGGGGGTGTCCTTTATACGAGGGCTGTGGGTTCTCCGCTTCGCTATCGAAAGGTTCACTGAACCTTTCTTCACCCCCCGCCTGTAATCTGTCGCCCCTTCGGGGCTCATTTCTCCGCTCCCCTTGGTCGCTATCGAAAAGCCCACTGGACTTTTCTTCACACCTTCGGGGCTTTTACTGAATACTGACCACTGACACCTAATTGTCAATTGTAAATTGTTAATTATAAACTAGTTCCGAACTCCGAGTTCCGAATTCCGAACTATCAGGAGAGGCATTGGTTTTCCTGACGGGCTTCTTCGAGCACCTGTTCGTATTCGGCGGGGGTGAGGTCGTTGTAGAAGAAATAGACGGGGTTGACGCGTTTGCCGTTTTGTAGCACCTCGTAGTGCAGGTGGGGAGCCTGCGAGAGTCCTGTGGTGCCCACGTATCCCACCAGTTCGCCGCGTTTTATCTTCTTGCCTTGCACGGCTTTCACTTCGTTCATGTGCGCATACAGCGTCTTGAATCCGTTGCCGTGGTTTATAACGCACACTATGCCATATCCCGCATAGCCGTCGCCGCGGCCAGCCACCTCCACCACTCCGTCGCCGGTGGCGTAGATGGGGGTGCCTTTCTTGGCGGCCATGTCGATGCCGGTGTGCATGCGTGAGTAGTGCAGGATGGGGTGGTAGCGCATGCCGAATCCCGACACTATGTGGAAGGCGTTTTTGCGCATGGGCAGGATGGCGGGCATGGAGGCCATATATTCCACTTTGTTTTTGGCAAGTTTATACACCTCGTCGAACGAGAGCGACTGCACGTACATACGTTTGGTTATCTCGTCGAGACGCTGGTGGGTGGAGGTTATTTCCTCGGTGTTGTCGTAGCCCTGCAGCTCGTTGTAGCGTTCCACGCCTCCGATGCCGGAGTTGCGCACCTCCGACGAGATGGGCTCCGCTTCGAAGATGGTGCGGTAGATGTTGTCGTCGCGGTTTTCGAGGTCGGCAAGTTCGTCGGAGATAAGGTTCATGCGGCGGTTTATTTCGGCCAGCTGACGTTTGTACTGTGCGTTTTCGCGTTTCAGACGTTTCTCCTTGGGGGAGTCGATAAGGCTGTAGCCGAGGAATGTGAAGATGACGGCAAGCACAACGCCCAGAGCCACCGAGAACGACACCATCCGTAGGCGGTCCTTGATGCTTACCTTCACTTTCTCGAAAGTAAGGGTGTGCGGGTTGAACTTGTAGTTGTGCTTCTTCTTTGCCATTATTTTCTATTTTTACAGGGGCTGACACCCCTTTTTTTCTCCGCCCTTTGGGCTATTAACCATTGACCTTAGACCTATGACTTTGGACTTTAGACTAACGTAGTGTGTCGTTTTTTATTGTTTGGGAAGTTGAAAAAAGGTGCGGGTTATTTGTCAAACTCCTGATATTCGAGGTTTTTCGGGGTGCCGTTGTCGATGTCGAAGCGCACGAGGGTGGCTTTTAGGTGGAAGCCCTGATGTCCGCAGGCGCCGGGGTTGATGTGGAGCAGTTTGCGTTTTTCGTCGAACATTATGCGCAGAATGTGCGAGTGTCCGGCCACGAAGATGTCGGGTTTTTCTTTGTCGATGAGCGGCAGCACAAAACGGTCGTAGTGTCCGGGATAGCCCCCGATGTGTGTCATCATCACCTTGGCGCCCTCACAGTTGAAGAGCTGCACTGGCGGTATCTGGTAGCGCAGGTCCTGACCGTCGCAATTGCCGTACACCGCCGTCACAGGTTTAAAATCCTGCAGGGTGTTATAGGTGGCGAGGTTGCCGATGTCGCCGGCGTGCCAAAGTTCGTCGCAGTCCTTGAAAAAAGTGAATACCTGTTCCGGTATAAAACAGTGAGTGTCAGATAGTACGCCGATTTTTTTCATGGTAAAAGATGTTTGATCAGTATTGCAAAAATACGAAAAATAAATGAAAGGTGTTTGGTGGGCACCCTCCGAGAGCTGGGGGAACGAAAAACGTTGATACATATAACTGAAATTTTCTGACCGCAGATGACACGGATTTAACGGATTGATTTTGTGTGTGGTAATATTAGTATGACTACATATAGTGCGAATTATTGGGAACTACTATAATAAATAGGACAAAAATCCGTTTTTCCTTTTCCGAACAAAGACACTTATAGCGATGAACGCCCGAAAGATTCTGCCGTATCTGCTTGTAACCCTCGCTGTTGCGATGTGGGGTGTGTCGTTTGTGCTCACCAAGGCCATTTTCAATTCCGACGCGCATTACACCGCGACAATCATCGTCTTTTTCCGGCTGCTGTTTTCGGTAGTGATTTTTGTTCCTATCTTATTCATTGTCAGAAAGGTGCGAAAGATTGAAAAGGGCGACCTCAAGTATTTCCTCGGATTGGCGCTGATGGAGCCGTTTCTCTATTTTTTGTGCGAAAACACCGGTCTGCAGTACATCTCCAGCGGCTTGGCGTCGATGATTATCGGGCTGATACCTGTGTTTGTGCCTTTCGGGATGCTGATAGCCTACAAGGAGCGTCTCTCGCCGATGAATATCGTAGGGGGACTGGTGTCGCTTTTGGGCATCGCCACAATGATTCTGGGCAGCGGAGCAAGTCTGGGCAGCGAACTGCGGGGCATTCTACTGCTTTTCACGGCAGTGTTTATCACAGTGTTCTACTCGTTGATACTGAACAAGATAGTGGACAAGTATCCGCCTATCACCATCACCGTTTACCAAAACGTGATAGGCATTGTTTATTTCCTTCCGCTGCTGTTTTTCAACATCCCCAACCTGCAGGCAATACATTTCACGGCAAGTGCAGTGGGCTGTATCGCCGCGCTGGGTGTGGGCTGTTCCACGCTGTCGTACGTGTTTTTCTATTACGGCATCCGCCGGATGGGGGCGTCGAGTGTGTTTGTGTTCAGCAACGCCACGCCCGTGTTCACCATGATTTTTGCCTGCGCCATAGGGCAGGAGAGTCTCACGCTGCTCAAGGTGGTGGGTATGGTGGTGGCCATAACGGGCGTTTCCATAGCACAGATAAAAAGAAAGAGCAACGTTTCACAATAAATATAAAATGTCGCCGTTAATTATGCCTATGAACAAAAACATTATATTGACAAGTATTGCCGCGCTGCTGCTGTGCCTCTCGTGCAACAAGTTCGAGGGCGACCAGACGGTGCCGGCCTTCATCTCCATCGACAAGATAGAGGTGGCCAACGACCCGCACAACTCCATTTCCAACTATTCGGGCTGTTTCACCTCGAACATCGACGCGGTGCAGATTACGTTGCGTAACTCGGAGGAGAACCACCAGCTCGGCGTCTTCACGCTGCCTTGCAGGGTTCCGGTGCTGCGACAGGGCGAATACACCATCAGCCTGACACCGGTGATAAAACTCAACGGCATCGCCGCCACACGAAGCAGCTACCCGTTTTATCGCAATATCAACATCAAAAACCAGACTCTGACTCCCGACCGCTGCCTTGAGCTCGGCTCGCAGACCACCTACTACGACAGCACGGGATTCCTTTATAAAGTGTGGGAAGAATATTTTGAGCCGGAGATTCCCACCCTATCGCTGCCCGACACCGTTGTGCAACGCGTCACCTCGCCCGACACCGTGCGCAGCGACCGCGGATGTGGGGCCGTGTACTTGAAAACGGACCAGAGCGCCGCCACCTTCATCTCAAACGAGGAGTTCACCGTTACCGACAACGGGGCGCTGTTCCTCGAACTCGACTACTGGACCAACGTGCCGCTGAGCGTGGGACTGTGCAGTCGCACCAGCCTCAACAGCAAATACGAGACATTCTACGCCATCACCCTCTACCCCAATTTCGACAAAGGGTGGAACAAAATATACATACAGCTGGGCAAGCTGTGGAGCCAGTACAGCTACTACAAACAGTTCCATATCGCTTTCCAGGCTGTGAACAGCAACGGCATCGAGGGCAAAGTGTATATAGACAACATTAAACTTACGGCCTACAAAGACAGAGACAAGAAATGATGAACAAAAAAGTGCAGATAGCCAAGTATGTGATTGCCGATTTCATCGGAACGGCACTGGCATGGGCGGCATTTTTCCTTTTCCGCAAGACGGTGGTGGAAAACGTGCCCTGCTCGGAGCTTGGCAATGCTCTGCACGACAGCAAGTTATGGTTGGGATTGCTGCTGATGCCACTTTCGTGGATAGCGTTGTACGCCATTCAGGGCACCTACCGTAACGTGTTCCGCAAATCGCGTCTCAACGAGCTGAAACAGACGCTGTTGGCTACGCTCATCGGCTCGGTGGTGATTTTCTTCGTGCTGCTGCTCGACGACCGTATCACCTCGTATAAATACTACTACCTGCTGTTTCTGGTGCTGTTCGGACTGCAGTTTTTCTTCACATATTTCCCGCGACTGGTCATCACCACACGCAACGTGCACCGCATACACTCGCGCAAGATTGGTTTCAACACCCTGCTGATAGGCAACGGCGAAAAGGCTTGGAAAATCTTTCAAGAGGTTGAAAATCAGGAGATTTCGGCAGGAAACTTTTTCAAAGGCTACATCACGATGAACGAAAGTGCCGATCCGCAGCTGTCCGAAGCGTTGCCCTGTTTGGGCAGCATGGACAATGTTGTTCAGGTTATCGACGACAACACTATCGAAGAGGTGATTATCGCCGTGGAGAAATGCGAGCGGTCGATGCTCTCCACCATCATCAACCTGCTGTCCGCCAAGGAGGTGCTGATAAAAATCACCCCAGAGATACGCGACATCATCTTCGGTTCGGTGAAGATTACGTCCATTTTCCATTCGCCGCTTATCGTTATCGACACCCGACTGATGAAGGAGTGGCAGTACAGCGTGAAACGTATTATGGATGTGGTGATTGCGGCTTTGGCAATGATACTGCTCTCGCCGGTGTATCTGGTTACGGCCATCATTGTTAAGACCACTTCGAAAGGCAGCGTGTTCTACTCGCAGGAGCGTATCGGACTGGGCGGCAAGCCGTTCAAGATGCATAAGTTCCGTTCGATGTACACCGACGCCGAGAAGAGCGGCCCGATGCTTTCGAGCGACAACGACCCGCGTATAACGCCTTTCGGGCGTTTTATGCGCAAGGTGCGACTGGACGAGATCCCGCAGTTCTACAATGTGCTGAAAGGCACCATGTCGCTGGTGGGACCGCGTCCCGAACGCCAGTACTATATCGACCAGATTGTGCAACGCGCCCCCGAATATCTGCTTCTGCACAAGGTGAAACCCGGCATCACGTCGTGGGGACAGGTGAAATACGGCTACGCCGAGAATGTGGACCAGATGGTGGAACGTATGCGCTACGACCTTCTCTACCTCGAGAATATGTCCATCACCACCGACATCAAAATTCTGCTCTATACTGCGATAATAATAATGCAGGGGAGAGGTAAGTGATTTTTAGTTAAGAGTTAAGAATTAAGAGTTTAGAATTGTTTTTTAATTCGGATTTCGGATTTATGATTTCGGAATTATAGTTGGGAGTTTGCAGTTAAACAAATAAACAAATAAACAGTTCAACAGTTCAACAACTCAACGATTTCACATCTTCACATTTTAACGCCTTAACACCTTCACTTAACATCTGTCTCTACCGCTTTTTTCGACCAGAGGCGGAGGAATTTGGCTACGCGTTTGGGGTTGTAGCCTTTGCCTTCCTCGAGAGACTCCGACTCTTGTATGTGGATGGGCGTGCCTTCGCTGTTGAGCACCACGAACACGGGGTAGCCGAAGCGTCCGGGGTTGCCCAGAAAGCGCATGGCTTCGAGGTTTTTGTTGGCTTTGGAGTAGTTGACATGGATATAGACGTAGTTCTCGACCATAAGCGGGGCGACAAGGCTGTCCGTTGTGGCGAACTGCGCGAACCTAATGCACCACGGACACCAGTTGCCTCCCACCTGACACATCACATAACGTCCGCTGGCTTGGGCCTCGGCCACGGCGGCACGAATCTGCTCCATGGCGTCGATACTTTCGTCGTAGGGTTTCTGCTGGGCCATGGCGGCGGTGGCACTGGCGAAAAGGATTGCTATAATCAGAATAACTTTTTTCATCGGTTTGAAGATGTCGTTTTAGTTTTTGTTGTGGGTTTTCCGGTTGCAAAGATACAATTTTTTTGCTGTTTTTTCCAAATGCGATGTGCAAATTCTTACTGTGGATGCCTAATATACATTTTATTGTTTTTGTGTATTTGGAGACAGTTTAAATTCATTTTTACAAATCACGTTAGAAGTTGTTTTCTCACACGTTGTTTTCGTTCCTCAGCCTCTCCAACGCATCGGGGCGCTGTGCGGTGACGGCACCGAGCTTTGCACAGGTTTCCATCTCGGCGCAGCCGCCGCAGTTGTCGAGGCCTTTGCCCATGGCGCAGTGACGTATCTGGCAAAGCTGTTCGCAGAAAACGGTCTTGGAGCCGTCCATGCGACAGCCCTGACAGTTGATCTGCTCGGGCAGGATGGTGGCGTTGTTCAACTCCGACCACAGACGGGCTGTACGCTCGCGCAGGGCTTGGTCGTTGTCGCGGGTGGCTATGTAGGCGTCGCACTCCTCGCAGTCGAGCCCGCAAAAGGCAATAAGATTGTTCATGATTGTAACATTTAATATCAACTGCAAAAGTACAAAAAAAACTCGAATTTGAGGTTATTTTTTAACACGAATTGCCATGACACCTGAAAGGTTGATGAGCTCCAAAACAACAAATAAAACCATGCGAATAATTGACCATTAATTGTTACAGGAAAGATTTTGATGATTCTTGTTTGTGGTGGTTTTTGAACACGAATT
>JAEENM010000187.1 GCA_016283745.1 Bacteroidales bacterium
GCGGATAAGCACGTTGCCCACATTGTCGGTAAGGGTCTCAAATCCTTGGTTTACACCGTATTCGATAAGGTAGCGGGTTATTTTTTCCTCGTGTTTGGAGGGACGCGGAATCTGGAGTATGTCGTTGAAAAAACGCCATACGGCAGCCGGCTGAAGGTTTTCTAATGCTTTGTACATAAGGCAGTTAGTTTGTTTATTATTGTTATACAACACGATTTTACGGAGAATCGTGCTTTGTCATTCCCTAACTCTGTCGAGATTCACATTTCCCGAACGGTCGGGCAGCGGTGTCTCCAGTTTCAGAAGAGAGGCATCAGCTTGGTAATCAAAGCTGTACGTCAGATTTTCATGCTCTACGTCTTTTACCGAGAGCTTGCCAAGGACAGCCCAGCCGTGATTGCCTTCCTGCTCGTTGTAGGTGTAGGTTCCACGCAGAGTGACGTCGCCGCTCGAGGCATAATCTTCCTCGCCTTCGGCATCGGGCCAGTTCCAAGCGCATTTGTACTCGACGTTGTTGCCAGAGCCGAAAGTTACGGTATGCTCGTCGAAACCGCCATTGCGGGTGTACTTGTAATAGTATTTCAAGCCCGTAAGCTTGGTGGTTTGTTCATTGCCGTTGCCGTTGTTGTTGTTATTATTGGTGCTTGCGCTGCTGCTATTGTCCTTGTCGCAGGAACTCATCGCCACAGCGAAAACGGCGGCAAAAAGAATTGAAAGAACTTTTTTCATAACAATGCCTTTCTTATTTGTTTTTGACTTATTTTTTCTTCAGTGTCAGCGTTTTACCATCGAAAGTGAGGGACATCTCGTCGCCGTTGATAGTGAATTCGGCTTTGCCCATGGGCTTGTCGTTGTTCTGGTCTTTCAAATCGGCCGAGCCTTTGCCTGTGGCCTCGTCGAAAGTGTAGGAGCCGTATGCGCTGGTGTATTTGGCGGGCTCGCAAGTGTGGTCGGACACTTGGTAGAAGCAGTTGGTCTGCTTGAAATTGAGGCTATAAGTGGTGTACTTGCCCGTTGTCTCGCCATCGGTGAATTCCCAATTTGTTCTGTAAAGGACATTGTCCTGTTTTTGGGCAGAAACATCGGCGGCCGGAGTTTCAGCTACCTGAGCGTAGTCGTTTTCTGTTGCTTCGGTGTTGTTGTTGCCACCGCAAGATGCCATTGCAGTTACGAAAGCCACGGCTGTAAGAATTAAAAATGCTTTTTTCATTTTGATTATTGTTTTAAGTTATTAATTAACGGATTTCTAATAAATTACTTAACCATCAAGGTTACTACTTTCTTGAAAGTCTGTTTATTGCCTTTGGTGTCGAACACCTCCATGTAAACCACGTAGTTGCCGACTTGGCAGCGGGCTTTGGCCTCGTTTGTGCCGTCCCAAGCAAACACGCCGTGACAGCCGAGTATGGCGTTGCGCTCCAAGCGTCTAACCAAACGGCCTTGGGCGTCGTAGATGAATATATTGCCCGTGTAGTCGCAGTTTTCGAACTGGTACGAGATGTTGGCAACATCGTTGTAGCCGTCGGCGTCGGGCGAGAAGAGCGTAGGTTCCACGGTGATATCGCCTTCGTTGTAGAGGAAGTCGTAACTCTGTGAGTTCTTGTAGGTTGGAGTGCCATAGCCGGCCGATTTGGCGGCGGAATGCCAGTTGCTCTCGTTCTGTGTGCCGAGGTCGAACGAACGACGCTCCAGCGACACACCTTTCACGTTGTTCAAAAAGGTGTTGTGCATCTTCTCCGTGTAGTCGAAACGGTCGATTACAGTGCTGTCTTTCAGTGCGATAATCACTGTCCCCTCGCCGTTGGCATAGGTCGGTAGGGCGTTGAGGGGATAAATCACCTTTTCGGGACTCATCACGGTGTAATGTCTGCTCAATGCGGTGTCGCGGGTTACCACGCAGTAGTCGTGCGGGGCAATCACGGCGGTGTCGGAGATACGGCAGGCGGTTTTCAGACGGTTGTTGTTGTCGTCCCAAGTGGCTAAGATAATGTTACCCAATGGGATAGCACGTTCAGACTTGTTGTAAATCTCCACATAGTCATCGCCACCGACCTGCGGATTAAAAAGTATCTCGTTGATAATAAGATTGTTGTAGGTAGTGTCTAACACAAAAGTCAAATCGGTGGAAGCCACCATGTTTGCCGAAAGGTCGTACACATTTTCCACATGCAGTGTGTAGGAAACGAGTTCCTGCCAAGCCTGCGCGAAGGTGAGCAGCACCGAAGTCCTGCCATATTCCACCTCGGTGGGATTGACGCTCGAAATGCTGTAATTGGCTGTATTCAAGGCAGAAATACTGTCCATCACCTCGTTGAAACGCACTTTAACGGTGCTTACGCTGCGGGCCGCAGCCTCGGTGGCGACGGGAGCTTGATAGTCATCGGCATGGAGCTTGATGGGGGCAGTCTGGCAAAGCGACATGGCGTTGCCGGCAAGGTCCTTCACATTGCACACCTTGAGCTGATGCAACATATTGGGAATCAATCGTGAATAGTTGAGCCGCACCTGATTTTCGCCAATCAGCGTGCCGTTGAAAAGGGGACTCTGCTCGACCTGCGGCAAGGTGGTGATGCGGTAGTTGTTGGCATTCACGGCAGTGGCAGAATCCACTGGCTCATTGAAAGTTACAAGAACAAAATCGTTGTTGTCGTCGCCCGACTCCACCACAGCGGTACGCACAGCGGGCGGCACGGTGTCGGGCACGAGGGCGCGCAGGTTAACATCGTCGAGGTAGAAACGGTTGTAATAGGATGACGAGTAGGTGAATTTTACACCGAAAAAGCCGTTGCCGGTCCAGTTTATCGCCGAAGAGATGGCGTGGGTTGTGAAAACGGTGTCGGCACGCAGGAAAGTGGTGCCGCCGTTGTTGTAAACCTGCATCTGCATTGTGATTACGTTGGCGGGACTTTTGGTGACGGAGAATTTGAGGATCTCGTAATCCACGGCGGTGTCGGTGGAGAGGACTGCCGTCGAGACGCCCGCCACACGCTCGTAAAGCATTGCCTTGTCGGAACTTGGGTCGAAAGCAAGGTAGAAGGCGTTGGACGAATTGGCGATGTTGGCACTGTCGCCCCAGAGATAAACCACTGCATTGTTAGCTGTGGTGGGGTCGGCTGTTTTCACCTCGAAATCGAACTGGAGCGGATAGGCGAGGTCGCCACGCAGAAAGGCGTATGGCACAGCCACATACGACGAAGTCTCGGTGGTACGTGCCGGAATCTGCAACCGTCCCGTGGAGGTGCCGAAATTGGCGGTGTCGCCTACCCAACCGGCGTACGGCCAAGCGGGCGAGGAAAAATCTTCGTACAACTGCGCCTGCAAATTGCTCTGGAGCATCGACAAAATCATTACACAAAAAGCTATGACACAACTTTTTGCACTCATCCTTGAATGTATTTTCATACCTCTAAATCACTTATATAATAAACTGCAAATTTACGACTTTTTTTCCAAAAATGCAAATAAGATTACGCAAATGCACAAAAAAAAATAATCCACGACAATCGAAAAAAATTGAGTAATTTTGCAAAACCGAAACGACAATACAAAAACAGCATGCAAGCACCGAAAAACATTGCCATTGAGGACTTTAACTACCCCCTACCCGACGAACGGATAGCCAAATTCCCTATCGAGAAACGCGACGAGTCGAAACTCCTCACCTGCATCGGCGGCGAAATCGGCGAGAGGGTGTTCAAGGAAATTCCCGACATCCTGCCTCCCGACACCCTGCTTATCTTCAACAATACCAAGGTGATACACGCAAGGATGTTTTTCAGCAAGGAGACAGGGGCTTTGATTGAGATTTTTTGTCTGGAGCCACACCAAATGGCCATCTCCACCGCCTTCGAACAACGCAGCCATTGCTCGTGGCTCTGCTTTGTGGGCAACAACAAAAAATGGAAAAACGGAGTGATTTCCAGAGATTTGGACATCGACGGACAGACAATAACCCTCACCGCCACACGGCGCGAGGCTTACACCAACGCCTGGGTGGTGGATTTCGACTGGACGGGCGGATTCTCCTTCGCGGAAATCATCGAGCAGGCGGGTGTCATCCCCCTCCCACCCTACCTACACCGCGACGCCGTGGCCAGTGACAATGAGCGTTACCAGACTATCTACGCACAATGGCAGGGCTCCGTGGCGGCACCCACGGCCGGACTGCATTTTACGCAAGAAGTTTTCAACAACCTGAATACCAAAGGCATATCTACTGAGTTCATCACCTTGCACGTGGGTGCGGGAACTTTCAAACCGGTGAGCAGCGACACCATAGGCGAGCACATAATGCACGTTGAAAAGATAGTGATTTCGCGCAAAAACCTCGAAAGTATCGCCAGTCAGTGCGACAAATTCATAATACCTGTCGGCACTACAACTGTAAGAACCTTGGAATCAATATATTGGTTTGGTGTGAAGCTGCAACTCAACCCCGACCTCGAAGCCATGCACCTCGGACAGTGGGAAAGCTACGAGCTTGAGGAACAGGCCATTGACAAACGACAGGCTTTCGAAAATGTGCTGGCATTTATGAAAAAGCACGACTTGGAAATACTCGAAGGCGACACCCAGATGATTATCGCACCAGGGTATAA
The DNA here is from genome assembly GCA_016283745.1 of Bacteroidales bacterium. GTDB lineage: Bacteria > Bacteroidota > Bacteroidia > Bacteroidales > P3 > UBA1219. The sequence goes on from JAEENM010000187.1 coordinate 4,599, forward strand.
ATTCCACGTAATCAATGGAATAATAACCAATTTCCACCAACCGCAGAGCACCCTGTTGCTGCTTGTCTCGGCCATTGTTGGAAATCGTTGGAAAGACTGCTACCGTTACGCCCTCGACCACGGATTCCGTTTCCTCAGCTACGGCGACAGCTGTTTGTTTATTCCCTAATAAACAATACGTTAGAAAATTCTACTCTCTGTAATACACCCTTTTCACCCTGTGTGAGATGGATGTGAGGATTTCGTAGGTGATGGTGCCGGAGTCGGCGGCAATTTCCTGCAAAAGTTTGGCATCGCCGAACAAGACAACCTCATCAGTTTCAGCGCATTGCACATCGGTAACGTCGATAAAGCACATATCCATGCAGATTATTCCGATAATCGGCGCCACTTGGCCGTTTATCACCACTTTGCCGTTTCCGTTACCCAGTCGGCGGTTGAGACCGTCGGCGTAACCTATTGGTATTATGGCAATTCGCGAGGGACGCTGTGCCACCCAGCGGCAGTTGTATCCAACGGAGTCGCCCTCGGGGATGTCCTTTATCTGCGAAATGCGGGTTTTCAGACGGCTCACGGCGGTAAGGTGTTTCTGCACCTCGGGCTCGGGCGAGATGCCGTAAAGTCCTATGCCCAGACGCACCATGTCCATATCGGCCTCGGGGAAACGTGTGATGCCCGACGAATTGAGGATATGGCAGCAGATTTTGTCGTTGCCGAGCAGCTCTTTCAGTCGTCCGCTCCACTGGCGGAAATTGCTTATCTGACGGCGGGTGAAGTCGTCCATCTCGGGGTCTTCGCTGCAGGCGAGATGCGAGAAAATGGACTTCACTTCCACCACATCGCGCAACTCGTTGAGTCTCTGAGCCAAAGGTTCGATATCTTTCTCCATAAAGCCGAGACGGTGCATCCCCGTATCGAACTCAATATGAATGGGATACGGCTCATGGTTGTAGCAATGTGAAGTCTCGGAAAAGAGGTCGAGGATACGAAGACTGTAAATATCTGGTTCCAAGCGGTTTTTGATGATACTCTCGAAACTTTCCTCTTCGGGGTTCATCACCATAATGGGCAGGGTGATGCCGTTTTGGCGGAGGTCCACACCCTCGTCGGTATAGGCCACCGTGAGATAGTCCACATTGTTGGTTTGCAGTGCGTTGGCAATCTCAACACTGCCGGCTCCGTAGGAGAAAGCCTTGACCATGGCCATCAGCTTGGTGTTGGGGTTGATACGCGAACGGAAATAGTTGAGGTTGCGGATAAGAGCGTCGAGGTTCACCTCCATAATGGTTTCGTGCGACTTGCGCTGGAGCAGTTTGGCAATCTTCTCGAAATGGAACACACGTGCGCCTTTCAGCAGAATTGTCTCGTCTTGGAAATTGGAAAACAGGTAGTTGGCGATGAAATCCTCGGTATCGCGGAAGAAAACACTGTTTTTGTCGAATTTGTCGGCGTTGCGCGAAAGTGCCTCGCCAATGCCGATGAACTTGGCCACACCACGTTGCTTAACCAGCTGTGCCACTGTGGAATACAATTCCGTTTCGGGCAATCCCGACTGCATTATGTCCGACAGAATCAAAGTCTTTTTCTTGTGCTGCCGTTCCTGACGCAGAAAGTCGAGGGCTATTGTCAACGAGTTGATATCCAGACTATAAGCATCGTCAACCAGCTGACAGCCGTTGATGCCGTCCTTCACTTCGAGACGCATGGCCACGGGCAGCAGACGCTCGGTTTTGCGTTGGATATCGGCCACAGCCCAGCCCATGTAGAGCAGCAGCGTGATGCAGTGCATGGCGTTCTGCACCGAGCCGTTGTCGGAAAAAGGTATTTTGGTTGTAAAATTATTGTCCTTGTAACTTATTGTAAACGTGGTGTTATGCTCTGTCATTTCGGTGTCGAGCAGTCGCACGGACGCTTTCTCGGACCTGCCCCAAGAAAAACGTTTGATGGAGCGGAATTCCCCGTTGTTTTCGAGGGTGTCGATGATGTCGGCATGGTCCTCGCAGCACACAAGCACGTCGCAATTGACGAAGAGACGCAGCTTTTCGGCAATCTTATCCTGAAGGCTGGGGAAATTCTCGTTGTGTGCCTGTCCGATATTTGTCAGCACGCCGATGGTAGGACGCATAACATCCTGCAAACGAGACATTTCGCCAGGCTGGGAGATGCCTGCCTCGAACACCGCAAGGTCGTTTTCGGGACTCATCTGCCAAACGGAGAGCGGCACGCCGATCTGCGAGTTGTAGCTTTTGGGGCTCGACACGATGTTGTGTCCTTCCGAGAGCAGCTGCACAATCCAGTCCTTGACCACGGTCTTGCCGTTGCTGCCCGTAATTCCCACCACGGGGATAGGGTACTGCAGGCGACGACTCTTGGCCAAAGTCTGCAAAGCGGCCACCACATCATTGACTACCAGCACGTTAGTACCTTCGAGAGCAGCAATGCGTTTGGCGAAAGCCTCACCCTCGCTTGCGGGAAGCACAAAGCTGCGCACCCCTTTGCTGTAAAGCTCGTCAACATAACGGCAACCCGAGTTGCGTTTGGTGGAAATGGCGAAAAACAGGGTGGTGTCGGGACACGATAGGGAACGGCTGTCGGTGAGCAAAGTGGTTATTTCCGCATTTTTGTCGGCAATGCTGACCGACAGAGGCGCAAGCGTCCGGCTGATATTTTCGATAGTGTAGGCTGTCATTTTCAGCGTTTTATATCAAAATGGTAAATTGTTCTGGTCGTAGTTGTCCTCGAAATAGTCGTTGGAGCCCGACTCATCTCGTTTTTGCAGTATGATGTCCATCACTTCGCCGTCGAGGAGCATATTGCTGTCGTATTTCTGCAACATGTTTTCAAGAAAGAAACCGTCGATGTCCATATTGTGCAGCAGCAGGCAAGCCTCGTTTTTGCGGTTGGTATTGAAATAGGCCACGGCAAGCGGGATGTAGAGGTCGTCGTCGTCGCGGATATACTGTTCCGCCTCGGTAACCTTGGCTATCACGTCGTCGTAGCGTTTGAACTGCAGCAAGAATTCGATGTAAATAAGCCACGGCGACTTGAAGTCGTGGAACTTCTCCGTAAGGAATTGGAACATCTGCTCGAAGCGGTCGGGGTCGTGGAACTCGTATTTGTAAAGAATGGCGAGGTCGTCGTAAGATACTATGCTATAAGGATTTATGGCAATGCTTTCGACAAGCAGTTTTTCGGCCGAAACAGGATCGCCCATACGCATATAGCAGTTAGCCAACTTATTGCGTGTGAGGTAGTTATTAAAATCGTCATCGGACTTGTTGTCGTCGAGGTATTTCACCGCCGAGCGGTAATAGGGAGCCGCGCTGGAATACTGGTGGTTGCGGAAATAGGACTCTCCCAGTTGTATGTCGATATGATATTTTTCGTTTTCAGGCACATTGTTAAGGGCGTCGTAAAGGACGTTGCGGTCGTCGGTAATCGAAAATTTGGTAAGATAAGCCGCTGTGCATTGGGCCGAGATTGCGAGGGCGTATTCGCAGGCCTCGAGGGATTCTTCGTCGTGGTGCAGTTCGTAATGGGCCATTGCGATATAGCTCCAAGCGTGGCTGGAGTAGGGATTGATTTCGAGATAGGCTTCGAAAAACTTGAGTGCGGCCTCATATACCTGCGGTATGGGCATCAATTCGTTGTTGACGCGGGAGAGGAACTCCTCGTCGTCGTCGGATTTAAGGGCAATGCGTTTTTTGAAATAATGCAGAGCCATCTCCACCTTGCACTGGATAAGGCACTGCTGTATCATAAAATCGTAAACCTCGACGTTGTCGGGTTCTATCACGAGCACCTTTTTCAGATATGTAATCCCTTTGTCGAACATGTTGTTATGGAAGTAGCAGTCGGCCAGTCCCAAAAGCACTCCCACGTGGTCGGGTTCGACTTTTTCGAGATTCGAAAGAATGTATTGTGCGCTGTCGGTATTGCCTTGCAGGAAATAGATATGGGCACGCTGCACCTTGATATCCGTGCTGTCGGGATAAATCTCTTCGGCAATACGCAGAGCCTGAGAGAGTTTGCTGTTGTTCACATAAGACTGCGGGTAATCGGCGGCGGCATAAAAATCGATGATATCCAAGAAATCATCCAAATCGCGGTAGGCGTCGGGATGTTTCTCGAAATCCAGCACAAGGCGTTTCACTCGTTTGCTCGTATTGTCGAATCGGCGGTCGTCCATAATGGCGTGAAAGTTAGTTCGGAGTCTGTTAGCACGTTATTGTTTTGACACTGCAAAATTACATCTTTTCGGCTAAGAAAAACCTCTTGTAAGCAAATAATTATCAACAACCGCCGTTTAATGAAACAGCGATGCACAATTACGATGGTAATACGCAAAGGCTATTCGGCATCCATTGCCAGACGGAAACCGACAAAATGATTATGCGAGCCAGGCAGATAACGCATCCTGCAAGTTGCTCGCACATAGCGTTCTCCTTCAACCCAACTTCCGCCTCTCACCACACGATGCGAACCCGAGGTAGGTCCTTTAGGATTTGTTTGACTATCAGCAGTGTAAATATCATACCAGTCGTTGCACCATTCACCGACATTTCCGCTCATATCACAAAGAAACAACTCGTTGAATGCCTTGCCTTTAACAGGATGTGTCTGTCGGTCGCTATTGCTTTGATACCAAGCCACTTCGGAGACGCTGTTTGAACCCGAGTACCTATAATCCTGCGTATTGGTGCCTCCCCTTGCTGCAAACTCCCACTCCGCTTCGGTAGGCAACCGAAAATGCAAGCCGGTCATATAGTTAAGTTTTGGAATAAATGTATCCACAACCATCCTGTAACTGACATTCTCAACTGGCAATGCAGAACCCTTGAAATTACTTGGGTTTGAGGTGATTACCTTATCCCATAACGCTTGCGTAACCTCTGTTTCGCCAATAAAATAATCTGACAAAGTCACATCATGGACTATCCGCTCGTCGAGTTGGGCCTGATTGTCGCGTTCAACCGTTGTACCCATCTGAAAAGTACCACCTTGCACTTTATTCATATTAAACACCACTCTGCCAATGCTTATCTCGGTGTATTGAGAGTATCTTGTAATAAAGACACGATCTCCATCATTTTGAGATTGATCTTCATCTTCTACTGTCTTTTTACAGGATACTGACAATATGCACAGCAAGGCGGCAAAAAGCAGCAACCCACGGGACAGTTTCTTATAAGAATTAGCAAGATTGTTCATAATCAAGATATTACACCATTTCCTTCTTGGCATTGTCCACCATAAAATGCAGACGGTTGAAGACGTTGGCGTCGGAGGTACTGCTGTCGAAATCGAGGAACAGCAGGTTCATCTTGGGATAGAGGCTCTTCACACGTTTCTCCACACCCTTGGAAATCACATGGTTGGCGATACATCCGAAGGGTTGCAGACTCACCACGTTGTTCACTCCGCTTTCGGCGAAACTAGCAAGCTCGGCGGGTATCAGCCAGCCCTCACCGAAATTGGCCGACATATTGATGATTTTCGAAGCCAGCTTGGCGTCGTGGAAAATATCGGCAAACGGCCTGTAGTACGGGAACTCCGCCCCCACCTTGTCGAACTTGCGCACCACCATACGCAGCACCTTGTAGATGGCGTCGGTGACAATCAGCGGCACGCTCTCCTCCTTGATATGGTGTTCGCGGTTTATGTGCTTGTTAACGAAGCTGTTGACAAAGAAATTGTACATCGACGGAGCGATAACCTCCACGCCCTGCTCCGAAAGCCATTCCAGCACGTTCTTGTGGCTGAAGGAGTTGTATTTGACGTAAATCTCACCCACCACGCCCATCACAGGAGCCTTCACATCGGGCAGGATGATGGTCTTGAACTCGGCTATGGCCTCGCGGAAGAGTTTCAACAACGCCTTGCCGTCGCGTTTCTCCACAAAGGGCAGTGCCTTTTCTATATATTTGTATCTCAACGTCTTGGCCAGACCTTTTTCCTTCTCCCTCACCACGGAGGCGAAATAGAGTCGCGAGATGCAGTCGGCGTAAAGCAAAGCATACACGGTGATTGAAATATTACCTTTGAGTTTTAGCTGGAAGCCGGGCTGTTCGTTGAAAAGGTCGTTGCCGAAAGCCACGGAGATGACGGGCACGTTGTATCCGGCCGAAATCAGTGCGTCCTTGATAAGGGCTATGTAGTTGGTGGCGCGGCACTGTCCGCCCGTCTGTGTCATTGCCACAGCGATGTCGTCGAGGTTGTATTTGCCACTTTTCAGCGCTTTGATGATGCTTCCGATGACGATGGTGGCGGGATAGCACACCTCGTTGTTGGAGTATTTGAGGCCCGTTTCGGCGGCTTCCATGTCGCCCATGGGCAGGTTGACGAGATTGTAGCCCATCAGTCCGAAGATGGCTGGCAGAAACTCGGAATAGCCTTCGGCGAAATAGGGCGCGAGCAACGTGCGGTGACGCTCCTGCTCGGTGAACAGAGGCAGTTTAACGGGGGGCTTGTGCTCCGACTGCTTGTGGCTGAAACGCAGGCTCTCCACAAGGGAGCGTATGCGCAGACGCAACGAGCCGATGTTGTTCACGTCGTCGATTTTGAGCAAGGTCAGG
>JAEENM010000188.1 GCA_016283745.1 Bacteroidales bacterium
GTCGTTACAAAAGGTTCATTCGCCATTTTATTTATAATACGAGATTTTTTTGTATCTTTGCAGTACGATTTCTAAAACAATCACGACAAATGAAGAATTTAACTAGAATTGCTGTAGCGGCGCTATTTCTGGCTCTCACAGTCGGTTGTGGCAGTGTAAGGGACCTCACCTCCATCATCACAGGCTATGGCGCGAAAAACATGGCAAGCAACGTTTTTGTGTCGGGCCGCGAGGCTGAAGACATTGAAAACCTCGACCTGCATTTCTCTTTCATCAAATGCAACCATTACAAGCTGGACTACGAGAACAAGACTGTTACTAGCCGTTTCTTATGGAAAAAGTCAACCGCTGTTTACCGCGAAGGTTACGGTGTGACGCTATTGCGCGGAGATATGCCCGAAGTGGAGAGCGAAAAGTGGAAGGCTGAAAAAATGGTCGGTCCCACCCAAGTGGCCTCACTTTCGCCTTTCCCCACAGAGCTGTCGCCTTCGCTTGACCCGGTAGTCAAAGCCCTGTTCGACGACCATACATACGGCGGACATCCGTTCGCCTTTGTGGTTGTTCACAACGGAAAAGTGGTGGCCGAGCACTACGACAAAGGCATCACGCCCGATACCCGCCTGCTTAGCTGGAGCATGGCCAAGAGCTTCACACAGGCCCTCGCCGGCATCATGGTCAAGGACGGATTGGTGGACATATACGCCCCGATGGATATCCCTGAATGGCAGGGCGACGGACGCCGCGACATCACGCTCAACGACCTTTTGCAGATGCAGAGCGGGCTGGAGTGGAACGAGGACTACGGCAGCCGCTCCGACGTGAACATCATGCTGCACCGCGAGACCGACATGGGACTCTTTGCCTTGAACAAACCGCTTGCATACAAGCCGGGCACACATTATTACTACTCAAGCGGCAGCACCAATATCGTTATGCGCTATCTGCGCAGCAAGTTCGTCAACGACAGTACTTTCTATGCCTATCTTCACACACGGCTCTTCGGCGCTTTGGGCATTCGAAACGCCATCTTCGAGCCCGACATGAGCGGCACACCCATAGGCTCGTCGTATATCTACATCACAGCACGTGAGTTTGCACGCTTCGGCCAGATGTACCTCGACGACGGCATGGTGGAAGGAAAACGCATCTTGCCCGAGGGCTGGGTGGACTACACACGCACTCCCGGCTCAGACTCAAAAGGCGGTTACGGCTCTTCTTTCTGGCTCAATCGCGACAAGTCGCTCCCCGATGTGCCGGAAGACATGTACTGCGCCCGCGGACACGACGGCCAGCGCATCTTCATCATACCATCGCAGAATCTGGTGGTGGTAGTGCTTGGCTATTCTCCCAAAAAGGATGGCGAAATAGACTGGAACCCGCTGCTGAAAGCAATTTGTTCGTCACTGTAGCCATCGGTTTTCCTGCTTTTCGAGCAGAAATTCCAGTTTGCGGCGTGTCTGCGGTGCCACTTTCATGCTTGGGAGCATGGCGCAGTGCGTGGGACAGCTGTCGAGGAGGTTGGATTCGGTGCGGGCGGGTAGAGAGGCGGGGATAACGGTGTAGCAGTCGTCCAAGGCGTTGAAACGGCTGCCGATGTTGAAGCCGCGATGGCCGGTAAGGTTCTCTCCCGAAAAGAGAAATGTCTTGAGTTTTGCCGAGATATCCTCCACCGTTGGCGGGGTGTCCACCACGATGGCCAGCTCGACACTTCCTTCGCCCCAGAATTGGTTGCCCTCGTAACAAAGTATCTCGATGATGTCGCCCTTTTTGAAACGTATCTCTTCGGGCTTGCGACCATAGAAATAACCGCGTGAGTAAATGTGGTTGTCGAAGTCGATTTCGGAAACGCCCTGCGGTATCACCGAGGGTATTAGGTATGCGTAGGAGCGATGGCTCCACAGGGTGCCGTCGGGGAGATAGACGCGTTCCGAGAGACTTTCGTCGTAGGGTTTCTGCTGGGCCGTAGCGGCAGTAGCGCTGGCGAAAAGGATTGCTATAATCAGGATGACTTTTTCATGGGTTTGAAGATGTGTTATTATAATTCGTTGGTATATAAATAATTGTGTTGTGTCTTGACCGTTTTTTCAACTGCAAATATACGATTTTTTTTGCCATTTCAATTCACCAACTTTATGCGAATTTGGGGAATGCAATCTCCAAATTTATGCGAATTTGGGGATTTGGGGTGCGGAAATTGTGGGAGAAGGCAAAAAAAATCCTCCAGTGTGGCGGGGGATTAAATATTTATTCCACAGCTGTCCTTGGCGGCTCATCGCTGGAGGTATTTGGACACTTTCGTGCACAACGGCGAACAGCCGAAACTCTTTGTGGTGGGCAAGAAAGGCGGACTCACCAAGATCGAGATATCGCAGAAATAGTCTGTTGCAATATTTTCAACACATTTTAGTTATTGTGGTTATGGAAGATTTCTTGCATACCACTCCCGAGCTCGTCGTTACAGCCGACGGCTCGCACTCGCTGCGCTTTCCTTCTGTCGGCGAGGGCTACCATTCGGTGCATGGCGCTATGAGCGAAGCTGTGCATGTGTATATCGTCCCCTGTTTCGAGCCGCAGGCAAAAGCCAATCCTTCTGTGGAAGTGCTGGAAGTGGGTTTCGGCACGGGACTCAACGCCTTCCTTACCCTTTGCAAATCGGTGGAATGCGGCGTTGCCGTGAATTACACCACCATCGAGGCATACCCGCTGGCGGATGAGATTTACAGTCGCCTGAACTACCCTGAAGTGTATAAAAATCTGTATGGCAATGACTTGGGGCTGGACTTGGAGTCGCTTTTTCAGGACCTTCACACGGCAGAGTGGGGTAGTGCGGTGGAGATAACGCCGAACTTCCGTATCACCAAAATCCGTGGCATGGTGCAGGAGGTACCGTTGCCGGCAAATACCTTCCACTGTGTGTTTTACGACGCTTTCGCCCCGCAGTACCAACCGGAGCTGTGGACCGCCGACCTCTTTGCCCGTATCGCCACCGCCATGCGCGACGGGGCGCTGCTCACCACCTACTGCTGCAAAGGCGACGTAAAACGCGCTCTCAAAGCCAACGGCCTGAAAATAACCAAATTACCCGGCTTCGCCA
>JAEENM010000189.1 GCA_016283745.1 Bacteroidales bacterium
CAACCTCTGACGAGGTTGTTTTTTTCGCCGAAGCATCCCCCCCCTTGTTGTTACTGAAAGGCAACCTCTGACGAGGTTGTTTCCCCCTTCGCATTTCCCCTTTTTGTTATTGAAAGGCAACCTCTGATGAGGTTGTTTTTTTGCCGACGCTTTCCCCGTTGCTGTTGAAAGGCAACCTCTGACGAGGTTGTTTGTTTGTCCATCACCTTGTCCTTTGTTATTGAAAGGCAACCTCTTGATGTTCCCCTTTAGGGGAACCCTTTCAATAAAACAAATCTCTGCCGCATCATTCCTCGTTTTATGCCTTCCGCCCATATCTTGCCCCGCAAAATGTTCCCCGTTAGGGGAACCCTTTCATTAGCCCTTTCAATTATATCCGAAAACCCACCAGCCCCCGCAAACAAATGCATTTTTCCCGTTTTCCACAAAAAAGATTTCGCCCTGTTGCAATATCGGTTTTATGGGTGTCTATATAGTGTCTCGTTTAACAGAGAAAAAATGTCGTATATTATAGCGAAATATTTAAACATAAAATGCTGAAAAATAATAAGTTGTCAAAGTAGAGCTGAGAATCGGATTAAAAACTCGGCCAAACATTTTGAAAACTCGGAAAAAAAATGTATCTTTGCAAGTTGGTTTACAGTTAAATAACCATACGTAACGATAAAAGCGAAACAATAGTAAAAGATAGTATAAAAGACTGAAAATTAACATAGTACGAATATAACAAAAAGAACCATGGATGTTCTTTTATATACGATGGCAATTGTGGGAAAACCCTGTCCAACGGACGGGGAAACTGCATTTTGTCGTTTCTTTAATTTATAAGTTGAAATCAAATGATATGCCCTATGGAACGAGGTAATTCAGATAATAAAGTAATGAAATCAAATCATACAACGATGCATACACACACTCGTAATGTTTTAGGTAAGATGAAGAAAGTTCTGTTGCTATGTATTGCGATAGCGCTGACTGGCGGTCTGGCCAAAGCACAGACCACCGTTACCATTGGAACTGGCACAACAACTACGTATCAACTGCCGGTAAACAATTTCTACAATTACACTTATTCCCAGCAATTATATACTGCTGCTGAAATCGGTGCCGGTGGCGTGCCTCACGAAATTACTTCGGTATCGTATATGTATGCCTATTCTTCGGCTACGACTGCCAAAGCAAACTGTACCATCTATATGGCCAATGTGCCACGCACATCTTTTACAAGCACTACCGACTGGGTGCCGTATTCGCAATTGACGCGTGTGTATACTGGTAGTATGAATTTCTCGGCCGGTGTTGGAACATGGACGACTTTCAACCTCCAGACGCCATTCACCTACGATGGCACCAGCTCCCTTTTGATTTGTGTACATGATAATAGCGGTAGTTATAACAGCAGCTCCTATGTTTTGTATGGATCAGCTTGCTCCAACCAGGCTCTGCATTGTTATAACGACGGATCCTCATACGTTATCACAGGTGCAACACCTACGTTGAATGGCTCAACTCCAACGGCTTATTTGGCTTCGGTAAAAAGTAATCTGCGTATGGTTATGAATCCTGTCGGATGTCGTGGTATAACCAACCTCGCAGTGAGTGGTTCCACCGTAACTTGGACTGAACTTGGCAACGCCACCCAGTGGGAACTTGAATATGGTCTGCAGGGCTTCACACAAGGCTCGGCAGCCGGCACACGTGTTACAGTAAACAACACTCCCACATATAACCTTACAGGTCTTCAGGCCGGCCAAGTGTACGACGTCTATGTCCGTTCCGTTTGCGGACCTAACGACTACAGCCGTTGGAAAAAGACCTCCGTTCTGTACGGCGTTACCTTCTGCGGCGGTAACGGAACACGTGCCAACCCCTACCAGATATGCAGTGAACAGGATCTCCGCGACCTCGCCAGATATGTTAATGCCGGTGTTTCGTTCAGCGGCATATATTTCCGCCAGATGGTTGATATAACCTTGGCACAAGGCACGTTCACTCCTGTGGGTCAGGCTGCATCAACACCTTTCTCCGGCACATACTTCGGTGGCAACCACTTCGTTAGCAACCTCGTTATGGCCAACAACACAAGTTCGTTGCGAGGCTTGTTCGGTGCGGTGCGCGGTGGCTATATCGACTCCCTTACTATCGACGGAACCATCACAGGCGGCGACTCCACCGGAGCTATCGCGGGTTCTATAGTCAACTCCACAGTCCGCAATTGCGTCAACAATGCATATGTGATGGGTGCCTATTACCGCCATGGCGGTATTGTTGGTGCGGCAGGTAATTCCCGCATTGAAAATTGCGTCAACAACGGTGCTCTTTTGGGTTCGCAATACTATCACGCAGGTATCGCCGGTATAGCTTACAATGGTACCGTAATTCGCAAATGCGTTAACAACGGTGTTATATCAAGTTCCTCGTATTATGCGGGAGGTATTGTGGGATATGCTACAGGAGCTTCCACCTCTTCAAGAACGGAAATTCACAGTTGCGTCAACAAAGCCCAAGTGATAGGTACTTATTATACGGGAGGTATTGTCGGCGACGCATACAATTTCTGTTTGATAGATTCTTCGACCAATATGTCCGAAGTGGCTGGAACATACAACGTAGGAGGTATTGCCGGACGTATGTACAACAACGGCAACATCGTCCGCCGTTGTAGCAACCGTGCATTGGTATCCAACGGCACCGGCAGCTACACGGGTGGTATAGTTGGTTACTGCTATGGAAGCTCGGCCAATTACAACTATATCGAATATTGTGTCAATAGCGGTCCGGTATCGTCGTACAGTAGCTATATAGGCGGTATCGCTGGCTATCTGTATTACAGTTATTTGCAGTATTGCTCCAACTCCGCGGATGTCGATAACCACTCCACAAGTAGTTACACTGGCGGCCTTTGCGGATACGCCACCACTTACGGTTACATACGTTACTCGGTAAACGGCGGTTTGGTAACCTCCGGAGGTAGTTATGTGGGAGGTATAACTGGATACAGTTATGGTTCCACTTACACCACATATTGTCTTAACGTAAACAACGCAACATCCACAAATGCCTCGGCAACTTATGTCGCTGCTATAGCTGGAAACGGAGTCGTGTCCAACTGCTACTACGACAATCAGATGTGTCCTACCGGCCTCCTGTATGGTACTACAGCGGCTACTACTGAAGGCAAGCCAACTACACAGCTTGTGGGTACGGGTATTACCATCCCCAGCACATCGTATTTTACAATGTCGAACAATATGTACCCAATACCCAACGGCATTACTGACTCCATTGGTGCGAAACTGGCGTCAACACCCATTTTCCTCACCGGCGGTCAGACTATTGCTGCCGTTGATACCAACTTTACTGTAGGCACCACAAACAACGTGCGCTGGCTTAGCGACAACCCGACTCTTGTGAGCGTCGCAGGCGCCAATGCCACTGTGAATCCAGCTACTATTGCCATGGTGCGTATGTCGGGTATTTCGCAGGACAGCCTTGTTAAACATATCGATATAAGGGTGTTGTCGATGCCGTCGTTCTGCGGCGGTAGCGGTACACAAGCCGACCCGTATCTGATTTGTAACCCCGCCACCCTCGACTCTCTGGCGGACATCGTGAACTTGGGTATCAACTGCCAAGGCATTTACTTCAAGGTGGTAAGAGACCTCGATATGTCGGGCTTCAGCCCGTGGAACCCCATAGGAGCCTCCGCAGGAACGCCCTTCTGCGGTCATTTCGATGGTAACAATAAGGTGATCAGCAATGTTAACATCAACAACTCAACCCAATATCAAGGTCTGTTTGGTTATGTACTAGGACAATCCGCTGCCAGTCCCGCCGAGGTTCACCATCTTACCCTCAGGGGTCGCATCGTTGGTGGCAGTTATACCGGCGGTGTTGTGGGCTATGCCAATTATGCCAAACTGTATAAACTGACTAACTACGCTACGGTGGGCAGCACTTCGTACACCTATCAAGGTGGTATAGCAGGTTACTGCTATTTCAACTGCCGTATCGACAGCTGCGAGAACCACGGAGCGGTGTCGGGCGCAGGATATACTGGCGGTATCGCAGGCGGACTGTATGAATATGGCTCTATCCGCAACACCAAGAACTACGCCAACGTTACAGCATCGTACTACAGCGGCGGTATAGTTGGGTATGAGTATTATTACGACACCTTGGTGAACTGCGTAAACGAAGGTAATGTAGCGACATCCTCGTATTCCGTAGGCGGTATTGCCGGTTACAAAAATTATTACGGATATATCCAAAACTGCCGCAACAGCGGTGATGTAACCGGAACTTACAATGTCGGCGGTATAGTCGGTTATTTATATTACTACAATATTCTTCAGAACTGTGAAAACACCGGAGATGTAACAGCCACTCAATATTATGTAGGAGGTGTTGTCGGTTATTACTACAGCGGCAACAGCTCGCTTACAAGTACTTACGAGATAAACAGCTGTACCAACCGTGGCGATGTGATCGGTACTTATTATATAGGCGGTATAGCAGGTTATGGTTATGGTTGCCGCATACGTTTCTGTAACAACTACGGCGACGTTACCGCAAGCAGCTATGCCACTGGCGGTATCATCGGATATTGTTACTATTATAGCCTTGTGTCGGGCAGTAACAACTACGGTAATGTTACCTCCACCTATGTGGGAACCTCCGTTGCCACCACGGCTTATGGTACCGGCGGTATTGTGGGATGCTTCAGCTATGGTACTACTGTTAGCAACATAGCTACCATCGATAGCTGCAACAACTACGGTGATATTACAGCTGCATCGAATATGACTGGTGGTATCGTGGGTGAAAGCTACTATTACAGTGGCTCCACAAAGAAATGTAACAACTACGGAAATGTACACGGCACCAACTATGTTGGCGGTATCACCGGTTTCCACCAAGGAACTTCCACCTCCACAGCCAGCTACGCTCCGTATATCATCACCTGTGCCAATGCAGGAAATGTTTCGGGTACCGACTATATCGGTGGTATTGTGGGCCGTTTGGGTTACACAACTTCCGGCTACAACGCCTATGCGCAGGAGTGTGCTAATATCGGCTCGGTAAGCGGCACCAACTATGTTGGCGGTATCTGCGGTTACAACTACGGCTATTCCAGCTATCCCTCGTACGTTCGCGGCTGTCTCAACGCAGGTATGGTTAAAGCATCCAACTACGGCGGCGGTATCTGCGGTTACAGTGCTTCAACATCCAACGCTTATAACCAATACAATATCAACGCCGGTTATCTTGAGTGTTCCGGAACCTACAAAGGCGGTATCGACGGTTATTCCAACGCACCTTCAAACTGCTACTACGACACACTTATGTGCCCGATGCCCAACTGGTATTACGGCAACAACAATGCCACATACGCACGCCGCACCTCCTACCTCACCGATGGTTTGTTCAACCCCTCGCCGACATATTTTATGACCGAAAGAGATATGTATCCTCGTCCTCTGTCGCTGCGCAACAACACCATTGCAATACTTGCTGCCACTCCGGTGTTCCTCGACGAGACCAACCCCACCAACCATGTGGACAATGTGAACTCCTGTTTCTCGGTATGCACCAATTATGGTGTGAACTGGCACTCCACTAATCCTGCTGTGGCAAGCATAACAGGCAACGTTGGTGTTCCCCTGATGGTGGACACCGTTACTGCTGTTGCCGTTAAGGATAGCATACACAAAAACGTACATCTCAATGTTGTGGCTCTGCCGCAGATAAGCACCACCTTCACATACAACCGTTCTCCGCTGAACGACACCACAGGTCGTCGCATCAGCATCAGACCCACCACAAACCAATATAGCAACGGCTGCACATTCTTCTCCAACTCACTGCCTCGTGGATTGTCACTCAACGACTCCACTGGCGAAATCAGCGGCATTGTTTACGACGAACTGCACGACACCATCGAAGTGCGCGCCGTATGCTCAGGCTGTTTCATAGCACAGGCTATTATACCTTATAATATATACCCCGAAGCTCCGTGTATGTACGACTCGTTGCGCCTGCCCGCCGGCTTCACTTGGTATTACGATTCTATTATGCGGTTCCCCGTTCAGAACAACATCATTTACGCCGACCAGCGTCCGATGTGGGTTTACACCCGTATGAACGGTCGTCTGCAACCCTATCTGATACAGCCCAAACCTGTTCCTATGGCTCATATCAGTGGCGACACCACAGTATGCCAAGGCGGAACAGCCCGACTGATGATCGTGTTCAACGGCACCGCACCTTATTATTATAGAATAACAGGCGACACTCAGGACCGTGTGTCCAACAGCGACACTGCATATATCACCGTCGCTCCCAACGTAACGACATACTACCATCTCACATACCTGCGTTTCGAGGTGTGCGAGGCTATTCCCGGCAACCTCACAGGCCGCGCTTTGGTGAACATCTGTGGCGAGCAGAGCCTCTGTAATGGCGACTCGGTGGTATTCACATCGGGAACTTGGTTCACCAACTCCAGCTACACCACTCCTGTTCCGGGCAACGTGGCTCATCCTACATCAAACACAATGTACTACAACCGCGACGATGGCACATCGCTCAACGCTATAGTTCATCCGCGTCCCACTGCAACAATACCTAATGGTTCCGACAGTATCTGCAATGGCGACTGCATCAACCTTACAATAACCTTTACAGGTACGGCACCGTTCCACTACCGTCTTACTGGCGACACCGTGGACCGCGTCTGCAACAGCAACAGCGAGACATTGCGTCTGTGTCCCAGCGGTAGTATCGTTTACCGTGTTCTTTCGGTTGGCGATGTGTATTGCGATGGCCAGTACCAAGACCGCAACGGCGTTTACGACGTAAAAGTTTGCACAACTCCGATAATCTGTGTCGGAGATACCGTGGTTCTGCCTTCCAACAGGATATGGTACTACGACAGATATTATACCAATCCGGTGGGTGATACGATTGTAACTCCTACTGTGACTACAACCTATTATACTCCCGACATCACCTACGACGACACCGTGAACTTCTCCTACACAGGATCGGTTCAGCAGTTCCCCGTTCCTCCGGGATTGGATTCCATATCGTTCCAAGTATGGGGTGCTAGAGGTGGCGACGGAAGATATGATTACCTTAGCGCCGACGGTGGTAAGGGCGGATTTGCCGAAGGCAGAATGCGCGTTACCTATGGCGATGTATTATATATATATGTAGGCGGTGCCGGTCGACCGGGTCTCTCCGGACAACTTGGAGCTCCTGTTCAAGGCGGTTTCAATGGCGGCGGTAATTCCGGTTACAACGGCTCGTCCAACTACAACAACGGCGGCGGTAGCGGCGGTGGTGCCACAGACATTCGTGTAAACGGCACTACATATAACCACCGTGTTATCGTTGCCGGTGGCGGCGGTGGCGGTGGCAACTCGTGGCAGAATAGTGCGGCTACGGGTGGCTACGGTGGCGGCGCTACAGGTGGCGACGGTGCCTCTGGCGGTACTGCTGGCGCAGCAGTGGGCTCTAATACTTGGGGCTCGCCTGGCGGCGGTGGATCGCTTACTGCTGGTGGTGTAGCCGGTAGCTATGGTGGCTATACAGGCTCGGCTGGCGCCTTCGGTTTAGGAGGTAGCGGCTGGCAAAGCAACAACTACTCCGCTGGTGGCGGCGGTGGTGGCGGCTGGTATGGCGGCGGCCCCGGTTCGCAAGGCAACTCCGCAGGCTCTGGCGGCGGTGGCGGCGGCTCCGGATTCGTTTATGTCCCCGGTGTAACAGTGCCAGGAACATATCAACTTACAAGTTCCCGTTATCTTGGCAATGCCCGCACAGTGGCAGGTAACACCTCATTCCCCGCACCCAATGGCGGCACAGAGACAGGCCACAACGGAAACGGCTTCGCCCGTGTGATGTACTTCTCAGATTCTATACTATACCCGGCAACTACCTTTACCGTACGTGTTAATCCTAAGGCAACTGCCACAATACACGGTTTGGACACCACTTGCGACTCCACTCCGGCACGTGTGCAGATGACCTTCACAGGTACGGCTCCCTTCGTGTATCGTCTTTCGGGTGATACTACCGACCGTGTGTCCTACAACTACACACAGACACTGTATATGACTCCCGACACTCTCTCCACATACCGTATCACTATGCTTTACGACGCCAACTGCGTAAGCGGCAGGGCACAGTTCACAGGTATAGGAATTGTTTATCGTTGTGGTCAGCTGGTAGTGTGCGAGGGCGACTCGGTATCGTTGCCGCAAGGCTACTACTGGTACCGCGACCGTCAGCTTACACGTCGTATGTACATCACCGACCTGCTGCCTCGCAGAACGGCAACTTACTACGGTGTACCTGTTCACGGCGGCAATACCTATGAACTTACAATAGTTATAAAACCGCATCCCACTGCACGTTTCTACACTGGAAACACCACCATATGCAACGGCGATTCGGCTTATCTTGGCATAGTATTCACAGGCACAGCTCCTTATACCTATCGTCTTACAGGCGATGTGGCCGACCGTATGAGTTGGTACGACACCGCTATTGTTCCTGTATGTCCTTCGCAGACATCTCGTTACAATATCACAATGCTGTACGACACTCTGTGTTCTGGTATCATACCTCTGCCACAGAACGAAATTACTGTTGAGATTTGCGGTCAGCGTCTGGTTTGTGCCGGCGACACCGTGCACCTGCCTTCGGGTGTATGGTTCTACGACAGCCTTGCCACACGTCCTGTTCCTCCCAACAATGTGGTAACAATCGACAGCACTACGACCTTCTATCTCGCTGGCGAAATGGCCTACGATTTCTCGTACACAGGTAGCACCCAGCTGTTCCAAGTGCCCGCTTCGTGCTATGCTCTCAAACTCGAAGTTTGGGGCGCTCAGGGTGGATATCGTACCACACCTACGAATGGTGGTAAGGGCGGTTATTCCGTCGGTTATGTGAACCATCTCGGCGCTTTCGCCAACGCCAACCTCTTTGTAAATGTCGGCGGCTTTGGCGGATCGGGCAGCACTAACACCAACACTGTTGTTCCCGGCGGTTGGAATGGAGGCGGTTACCGCTATGGCTATCACGGCGGTGGCGGTGCCACAGACATCGCTCTCGACGGAACAGCAGGTTCCACAGCATGGAACACAGCAGACCATCTGTATTCACGTATCATAGTGGCCGGTGGCGGTGGCTCCGACGGTAGCTCAAGTTATGGTGGCTCTTATGGCGGCGGCCCGACTGGTGGCGATGCCAGCGGTGGATGCACATACAATTCATATTGTGGCTACGGTGGGCGTCAAACCTATTCGGGATATTCAACTGCATACACTACTACATCACAAACTACTACTGGTCTTAGTGGAACTACCGCAACTTATTGGTATGGTGGTTTCGGCTTCGGCGGCGGCGGTACGTATTATAGCAGCGGCTACGGCGGAGCTGGTGGCGGTGGTTGGTACGGTGGTTCCGGTACATGTCCCGATGGCTCTGTAGATGACGATAGAGGTGGTGGCGGTGGCTCCGGATTCGTTTGGGATGCAAGCTCTGCTTCCAGTGTTCCGCAGGGTTACACACCTACTGCAGCCTTCTATCTCGACAACGCCCAGACTATTGCTGGAAACTCTTCGTTCCCCGATACCACTGGAATTGGTACCGAGACAGGTCACGAAGGAAACGGCTTTGCAAGAATTACCGTTTATTCCACTGGCACATATACAGTTACTGTGGACAGACGTCCTACAGGTACAATTTCCGTATCCGACACTGCTTGCGGTAACAACGGCGTTTACCTGCGTCTCAACTTCACGGGCGCACCTCCGTTCACATACCGTGTTACCGGCGACACAGCCGACCGTGTATGTTACGGCTACAGCGATTCGGTTTATGTGCAGCCCGCTATGATTCAGGCATTCCGTATCACAAGGTTGTACGACAACCACTGCACAGCCCAGCCTGCCGATTACGCCGGTCTGGCTACCGTGGAGGTTTGCCGTCAGACTATGCTCTGCCACGGCGACACCCTGTTCCTCGACACCACTCGTAACTGGTACTCCGACCCGCTGATGCTCAACCCGATTTCGCGTATCCAGATACCCGACACAACCACGGTTTACTACACCAACACGGTTAGAACACATACCGCTGTTGTGAATGAGCATCCTACAGCTACAATACTCACCCCCGACACATCGATCTGCGGCGGTTCTGCATGCCTGCGCATACATTTCACAGGTACGGCTCCGTTCACTTACCGCATTACCGGAGATTCCACCGACAGAGTTTCGTATTTCAACGACGATGTTGTATGTATCACCCCGACAAACACAGGAGTATATGGAGTTACAAGTCTGTACGACGCTTACTGTACTGGCGACCCGAGCACATACGTACATACAATGATTATCACCGTTTGTGACCAGATGATTGTCTGTGCCGGCGACTCGGTTGTACTTCCCGCTGGCGCTCAGTGGTACTACGACGGTGCTCTTACAAGACCTGTTCCCAACAACATAGCCAATCCTACTGTAACTACCAACTACTATATGGAAGCCACAACCGACTTCACATATACAGGTTCTGTTCAGAGATATGTGGTGCCCAACGGCGTAACCCAGCTCGACCTTCAGGTTTGGGGTGCCGAAGGCGGTAAAGGCTGCTCTAGCTCTTCATCGTTCTATGCTGGCGGCAAGGGCGGTTATTCCGAAGGCACAATGCCTGTGAACCCCGGCGACACTCTGTTAGTGTATGTCGGTGGCAGAGGTAAGGATGCCGATGGAACAACAACTACAGGAACTACCTATCCCGGAGGCTGGAACGGTGGCGGCGATGCCGGTATCCACAGTTACTCCAGCGCTTACCAAGGCGGTAGCGGCGGTGGCGGCACAGATATCCGTGTCAACTCCACAGCTCTTGGCGCACGTGCCATAGTTGCCGGCGGTGGTGGCGGCGGTGGTTACTCTTACGTTGGTGGCGAAGGCGGCGGTACTGCTGGTATAGCAGGCGGCAACGGTGGTGCTGTGAACTATTACGGTCAAGGTGGTACTCAGGGTGCCGGCGGTAGTGGTAGTACCGGTGGCTCATACGCCTACGGTGGTGGTACTTACGATGTTAACGGACAATCCGGCTCGTTTGGCCAAGGCGGCAACGGCGGCAGCGGTTCATCCGCTTGCGGCGGTGGCGGCGGCGGCGGCGGCTGGTACGGCGGCGGCGGCGGCAAGTCGGGATACTATACATCTTGTTATCCTGGCGGCGGCGGCAGTGGCTTCGTTTACACCTCCGCAAACGGCGCATGTACACTTCCTTCGAGCTACTATATGTCCAACGCCCGTACTATGGTTGGCAACACTTCGTTCCCCTCACCGACAGGCGGTACAGAGACAGGCCACCAAGGCAACGGATATGCACGAATTCACGGTGCTGCTGTTTACACAGTGGTGGTGAACACACCTCCCAAGGCTTCTATCACCACTGGCACAACACGTGTTTGCGACAGCGCTACACACAATGCCGTGAATATCACCATAACATTTACTGGTACAGCTCCCTTCACATACCGCGTTACCGGCGATGTGGTGGACCGCGTTACCAACAACGGTTCCGAGACCATCACCATCTATCCTACCGTGAGCGGAACCTATCAGGTTACCTATCTTAAGGACTACTACTGTGAGGCTCTGCCAATCGATTTGCAGGGTGTACGCACAGTGCTTGTCTGCGACCAGCCTATCATCTGCGCCGAAGATCAGGTAACACTGCCCAATGGCACTTGGTACCATGATGTGCTGCTCACCCGTCCTGTTGGTGGCAGAACAGTAAATCCTGCTATGACTACTACTTATTACGACCAAGACACCAACGCCTTCACAGTAACGGTGCGTCCGCGTCCGACGGCATCCATCTCTGGCCGCGCTTCGGTTTGCGACCAGCAGGATTCGGCTACTCTGACGATAAGATTCACCGGCACATTGCCGATAACCTACCGTCTGTCAGGCGAACGTGTCAACCGTACTGCTAACAACTACACCGAGACTATCAATGTACATCCGCGTAGAACAACCACTTATACCATAACACAGGTAAGCGACGTATTCTGCGTAGGCCGTGCTTCCGACCTTGTAGGCAATGCTGTTGTGGCCGTTTGCGACACCATAACACACTGCGCAAGCGACACCATTTACCTGCCCGCTGGCACATGGTACTACGACTCGCTGCTTACCATACCCGTTGGCGGCAACATGGTATTCCCCGACAGCAACACTACATACTATAAGGCTCTTAGCGCAGGCGAAGACACCACATTCACCTACACCGGCGCTGTGCAAACCTACACCGTGCCTGCAGGCGTTGACAGCGTACTGCTTCAGGTATGGGGAGCTCAGGGCGGCGACGGCGGTCCAACCAACTACGGTGGTAAAGGTGGATACTCGCATGGTATTATGCGTGTAACCGCAGGCGATGTGCTCTATGTGTATGTCGGAGGACAAGGCCAAGGAACATCATCAACAACATCTGGTACAGGTCTTACCAATGGCGGATGGAATGGTGGTGGAAATGGATATCAGAGTGGTACAGCAAGAAGTGCTGGCGGCGGAGCATCGGATATTAGAGTCGGCGGCCAGACACTTAATCACCGTGTGATTGTTGCCGGTGGCGGTGGCGGTAATATCTATTTCAACGGAAATACTTATTATGCCGGTGCTGGCGGTGGAACCAACGGTCAAGCAGGTACAGGTTCGGCAGGAGCTGCATCCAGCACCTCTGGAGGTACCCAGGCAGGCCCGGGAAATAATGCCGGTACATACTCTAACTTCTCCAATGCAACATTTGGTATAGGATCTTCAGCAACTACTACCGGTAGCACTGTGTGCGGCGGCGGTGGCGGCTGGTACGGCGGCGGAAACGGCAACGCGGCTTCTGGCGGTTCCGGATTTGTATATACATCGGCTAACGCCCAATGCCAAGCGCCTGCAGCTTATATGCTCACCAACGCACAAACTATTGCCGGTAACCTCTCCTTTGTCGCTCCCGACAGCACAACTGAGACCGGTCATGCTGGCAACGGTGCTGCAAGAATCATAGCCTACGGACAAAGCGGCGACTTCGAGCCATACACAGTTAACATCTATCCCAAGCCGATGGCTACCATCTACGGCGGCGACAGCATCTGCTTCGGCCAGCTTACCCAGTTGGTTATCGACTTTGTGGGTGTTCCTCCGTTTGTATATCGTCTGTCGGGTGAGACCCAGAACCGCGTTTGCAACGGATTTACCGACACGCTCTATGTTTCGCCCACTGCATCCAACGCCTATCGTCTGGATATGATGTACGACTACTACTGCGAGGCCCGTGCCGTTGATTTGCAGGGTGTTGCCAACGTGATAGTATGCGACCAGCCCGTTATCTGCGAAGGTCAGGCTGTACAGCTCGATCCCAACAGGGTTTGGTATCTCGACCACATGCTTACCTATCCGTTGCCCAGCACTTCGGTTACTCCTACTCAGACAACTACTTACTACTCTGCCGAAGGCTCTTACACAGTAACGGTGAAACCGCGTCCGAGAGCCACTATCAACACTCAGGTATTGGATATCTGCGACAGCCAGACAGTAAGCGTGGTTATCAACTTCATAGGCACACCTCCGTTTGTATATCGTCTCAACGGTGACACTGCAGACCGTGTGTGCAACAACAATATGGAATTCCTCACCTTCATGCCTATGGGTTCGGCCATCTACCGCATGACAAGTCTGTACGACGCCCTCTGCGACGCTACATTCCTTGATATGAGCGGTAGCGTTAAGGTGAACTACTGCGGCGAGAAGGTGATCTGCTCCGGCGACGTTGTGGAACTGCCCGCTGGTCGCTGGTATCTCGACTCGGCTTGCACCATACCTCTGCCGAGCAACTCTGTAATGCCCAACACTACAACCACATACTACCGTCATCTTGGTGACACTAACCAAGACTTCCACTTCGTAGCCGACACACAGATATTTGTCGTTCCTCGAGGCGTGGACAGCGTGTTTATGCAAGTGTGGGGTGCAGAAGGCGGAAAAGGCAGCTATTCGTCAGCATCATCGTTATACAACGGTGGTAAAGGCGGTTACGCCGAAGGATATATGGCTGTAACCCCCGGCGATGTATTGTATGTCCTTGTTGGAGGTAAAGGCACTGACGCCAACGGAAGCACTACAACCGGTGTTGCATATCCTGGAGGATTCAACGGTGGCGGCGATGCCGGTACCCACACCTACTCCGGCACCTATCAAGGCGGTGGCGGTGGTGGTGGTACCGATATCCGCGTGGGTACTAATTCTGTCAACCATCGTGTTATTGTAGCCGGTGGCGGTGGTGGCGGTGCCTACTCATATGTGGGTGGATACGGCGGTGGCACAACTGGCCAGGCCGGTGGAAACGGTGGCGCTGCTACATACTATGGACAAGGCGGTACTCAAGGTGCCGGTGGTAGCGGTAGTACAAACGGTACTGCTTACGGTACTGTAGCTGCCAGCAATGTAAACGGTCAGACTGGTCTGTTCGGCCAAGGCGGCCACGGCGGTGAAGGAACTTCCTGCACTGGTGGTGCCGGCGGCGGCGGCGGCTGGTGGGGCGGCGGCGGCGGTAAGTCTGGATCCTCGACCACATGCTATCCTGGCGGTGGCGGATCGGGCTTCATCTGGGTTGCCGGTGCTACAACTCCCGCAGCTTACGCTGTGCCTCAGGCATACTATCTGAACAATGCACGTACTGTTGCAGGCAACGTTTCTATGCCCGACATAACTGGCAATGGAACAGAGACTGGCCACGAGGGCAACGGCTTCGCAAGAATATTCTACCCGAGAGACGTTGTGGAATCCTTCACAGTGATTGTGAACCGCGGCTACTCGCAGACCTTCTTCGACACCATCGGTTACGGTGAGTCGTACAACTTCTGCGGCGTAAGCTACACACGTCCGGGTACCTATTCGGCCAACCTGTACACCGAGAAGGGCTGCGACAGTACGCTGATACTCAACCTTGTACAGCTCGACAGCGTGGCTAAGGACACCACTATCGCAATCTGTGCATTCGAAACACTCGATTTCCGTGGAACTATCTACGACAGCACTGGTGTTTACATCAACAAGAAACCGCACGCCCAGGCTTGCGATACCACCTACACCATCTACCTGACGGTGAAAGATACCGCATTCCGCTACATCGACACGGTTATCTGCTCCAACGACACCATCTTTGTTGGCGACACCATGTTCAACGAGACCGGTTTCTACCGTCAGTATCTGCAAACCGATCTGGGTTGCGACAGTATGGTGGTTCTCAACCTCGTGGTTCAGGATACCATCTGGGATCTCCGCGACTCGCTGGCTTGCTACGAGACTATGGTTGAATTCTTCGACACGGTGCTCGACCATACGATGCCGGGTACATACACCTACGTGGCGAAGACGATACACGGCTGCGACAGTATCATCCGACTGAACTTGCAGTTCCGTCCAAGGATAGACACAATTATCTACGACACCTTCTGCGAGAACAGCCGTTACTTCTTCAACGACGAGTTCCGAAATGCTACAGGTATCTACTACGACACCCTGACGAGCGAACTCTGCAACTGCGACAGCATCATAGAACTGCATCTGAAACGTCTGCTCTATCCTGTAGTCCAGCTAATAGACTCCGGAGCTTACTGTAAGAACGACTCGCTGGTACTGCTTGTTCAAACCGACGCCAACAGTATCATCTGGGAGACCTACCCGGTAGATACGTCGATGAACCGGTTCCGCAATATGGCTAGAATAAGAGTGGCACCCAAGGTGCATACCTTCTACACAGTAACGGTTGACCATTATCCGCACAACTGCGTAAGCACAGCGCAGATATTTGTGAAACCGCCAGACACACTGCAGGCTATAGTACGTGCCAACCCGTCGGTGGTGGATCTGCCCAACACACAGATACAGTTTACCGATGTAAGTATGGGTACCATAGTGACCAACAAGTGGATACTCGACGACTTGGTACGTGAGAACACCCCGAGCGTGTACTACACCACTGCTCCCGAGGACGACTCCGTAAGAGTGATACTCATCGTGTCCGACACCAACACCTGTTACGATACTACAACGTTGGTTGTTCCGATACGTCGCGGCGAGATTTGGGCACCCAGTGCCTTCACTCCCGACAACCACGATGGCAACGCTGCCAACGAGACGTTCAAGATTTCGGGACTTAATGTAACTGAATTTGAGATACACATCTACAGCCGCGCTGGTCAGCTTGTGTACGAGTCCGACGACATCAACTTCGTCTGGGACGGCACACACAACGGCAACAAGTGTCAGCCAGGCTCATACGTGTATATCATCAAATACCGTCTGCAGTCGCACCCCGACAGACTTGAGACCAAGACTGGAAGCGTGCTGCTGATAAGGTAACAGATACAGCAATTTGCGAAACAGAAATCCCCGCCCAACGGCGGGGATTTCTGTTTCTAGTTGAAAATTGAAAGTTGAAAATTGAAATGTTTTTGAAAATCTGAAAATCTGAAAATCGGAAACTCCGAAAATCTTTGAAAAAAGTTTTGTTTTTCTCTGAAAAAAATCGTATCTTTGCAACCGATATTTTCTCTTTATAAAAAGTATAAATAAATAAAAGTCAATATAATGAACGCAACACATATAGAACACATCGGTATTGCCGTTCCCAACTTGGAAGAGGCAATACGTTACTGGGAAGACGTAATGGGCTTGAAATGCTACAAGACCGAAGTGGTTGAGGACCAGAAAGTGAAGACCGCTTTCCTGCGCATCGGCGAGGTGAAGATCGAACTTCTGGAAGCCACATCGCCGGACAGCACAATAGCCAAATTCATCGAAAACAACGGTGGTCGCGGAGGCATGCACCACATCGCTTTTGCCGTGGAGAACTCCAGCGAGGCTCTGGCCGAAGCAGAGAGCAAGGGCATCCGTCTGATAGACAAGACTTCACGTAAAGGTGCCGAGAATCTGAACATCGGTTTCCTGCATCCCAAATCGACTTTGGGCGTTCTTACCGAACTCTGTTCCAAATAAATAGAATTTTTTTCGCCGTATGGCTGTTCGCTAAGGACAGTCGGAAAGCGAGCATTATAAACAACTAAAACACAATTACATAAAATGGCAATTGAAGAAAAAGTAAAACAACTCCTCGACAAGAGGGTTGAAGCCAAAATGGGCGGCGGTCAGCAGCGTATCGACAAGCAGCACCAGCAGGGCAAACTCACTGCCCGCGAGCGTATCACACTCCTGCTCGACGAAGGTTCGTTCGAGGAATTCGATATGTTTGTGCAGCACCGTTGCACTAATTTCGATATGCAGAAACAGTCGTACATGGGCGACGGCGTGGTTACCGGCTACGGCACCATCGACGGACGTCTGGTGTATGTTTTTGCACAGGATTTCACGGTGTTCGCCGGCTCGCTGTCGGAGACAGTGTCGCTGAAAATCTGCAAGATGATGGACCAAGCCATGAAAGTTGGCGCCCCCGTCATCGGTCTTAACGACTCCGGCGGAGCACGTATCCAGGAGGGTTGTAACTCGCTGGCCGGCTATGCCGAGATTTTCGAGCGCAACATCCTCGCTTCGGGCGTGATACCGCAGATTTCCGCTATTTTCGGACCTTGCGCAGGCGGCGCAGTGTATTCGCCCGCCCTCACCGACTTCATACTGATGTCGAAACAGAACAGCTACATGTTCCTTACCGGTCCCAAGGTTGTGAAAACCGTTACTGGCGAAGACGTTACAGTGGAAGACCTCGGCGGCGCTATCGTCCACACCACAAAATCGGGCGTGGCTCACTACGTAGGCGACACCGAAGAAGACGTTATCGCCATGATACGTAAGCTCGTAGGCTACCTGCCTTCGAACAACTTCGAGGAACCGCCTTACGTTCCCACCAGCGACCCCATCGACCGCTTGGAGGACAGCCTCAACACTTTGATTCCCGAAAACCCCAACGCTCCTTACGATGTGAAGGAAGTGATCCACGGCATTGTTGATGACGGCGAATTCCTCGAAATTCACGAGAAATACGCTCCTAACATCGTAGTGGGTTTTGCCCGTTTCGACGGAATGGCCGTTGGTATCGTTGCCAACCAGCCCTGCAAGATGGCAGGCGTGCTCGACATCAACGCTTCGCGCAAGGGTGCACGTTTCGTGCGTTTCTGCGACGCTTTCAACATACCTCTGGTAACTTTGGTGGATGTGCCGGGATTCCTTCCTGGAACAGGCCAAGAGTACGGCGGAGTTATCGTTCACGGCGCAAAACTGCTGTTCGCCTACGGCGAGGCCACAGTGCCGAAAATCACCGTTACACTGCGTAAGTCGTACGGCGGCGCACACATAGTGATGAGCTGCAAACAGCTGCGCGGCGACATCAACTACTCGTGGCCCATGGCACAGATTGCCGTTATGGGTGCCGAAGGCGCTACCGAGGTGCTTTACGGCCGTCAGCTGAAGGACATCACCGACCCCGAGGAGAAAGCCAAATTCATCGAGACCAAGGTGAAGGAATACAACGACCAGTTCGCCAATCCTTACAACGCAGCCAAGTACGGTTATATCGACGATGTTATCGAACCGCGCAACACCCGTTTCCGCGTTATCCGCGCCCTGCGTGCCGTGATAACCAAGAAAGAGGCCAACCCGCCCAAGAAACACTCGAATATACCGCTGTAATTTAGTTGATAGTTTACAGTTTATAGTTGATAGTTAATTATTTAAACATTTTAAAATAAAAAAAGATATGAAACTGAATAAAATAATATTTTCCGGATTAGTAGGAGTTTTTGCATTGGTAATGGCCTCCTGTGGTGGCAACAATGCCCAGACCGAAGAAGTTAAGAAATGCTGCGACAGCGAGAAATGCACCTGCGTTGAGGGTTGCACCCCCGACAACTGCACTTGCGAGAACTGCACCTGCGAGTGCGACGTTTGCAAATGCTGCAAAGCCAAAGCAGAGGCTGTGAAATGCGAATGCAAGGACAGCGTGTGTGCCGCCGCCAACTGCGCCAACTGCGTTGAAGGCTGCGAAGGCTGTGCCCCCAACTGCAAAGAGGCTTGCGCAAAGAAATGCTGCAAAGAGGGTGACAAACCCTGCTGCAAAGAAGGTGAAAAAGGCGACAAGCCCTGCTGCAAAGAAGGCGAGAAGAAACCTTGCTGCAAAGAAGGCGAAAAAGCCGCAAAATAATCTTATTGAATCATTTATAATTTAAAGTCATGAAACTGAATAAAATAATATTTTCCGGATTAGTAGGAGTTTTTGCATTGGTAATGGCCTCCTGTGGTGGCAACAATGCCCAGACCGAAGAAGTGAAGAAATGCTGCGACAGCGAGAAATGCACCTGCGTTGAGGGTTGCACCCCCGACAACTGCACTTGCGAGAACTGCACCTGCGAGTGCGATGTTTGCAAATGCTGCAAAGCCAAAGCCGAGGCTAAGAAATGCGAATGCAAGGACAGCGTTTGTGCCGCTTCCAACTGCGCCAACTGCGTTGAAGGTTGCGAAGGCTGCCCCGCCGGCTGCAAAGAGGCTTGCGCCAAGAAATGCTGCAAAGAGGGTGACAAACCCTGCTGCAAAGAAGGCGAAAAAGGCGACAAACCTTGCTGCAAAGAAGGCGAGAAGAAATGCTGCAAAGAAGGCGAAAAAGCCGCAAAATAATTGCTAACTAATTATTGCAAAATTGAAGTAATGAATAAATTTGTTAAAATAGCGACAGTAGGATTATCCTTATTGCTTGCGGCTACATCTTCGTTCGCAGATGAAAAGACACAGCAAGGGAAAGATCCTATTACAGACAGTCTGAACGATGGTCAGCGGCAGATATGCCAAGGAGAGGCCACACGTACCGACGGTGTTGATGCTATGCAACCACAGACAAAGGTCCATTTTTATGATGGGCAGAATGATGTGTTTGTGCTTGTCAATGAGGTGGACAATACCGTAGATGTGGTTACATACGCCAACGGTAAACCGACTCGGTTATCCGACACAGTGGACGTAGTAGCTGGAGTTCACGAACTGTCATTGATATTCCGTCCAAAGTCTGTGGCCATAGTTGAGGGCAAAATTGTTTACATTGCAGCAAACTCTGACACAACAATGTTGCGTGTGCTCGAACTGAAAAATGGTAAATTGACAAGATTAACTCCCGACACATTGAACATTTTCCCCGGTTCTTGTGACGCTTTCGCGATGGAAAGGGGCAAATTGCGCATAACAGGAGACAATCCACTGGGTTATACCATAGCTGTATTCGACGTTAAAGATGGCATTGAGAATCTTCGGATTGACACTAATATGTGGAAAACTGATGTTTTGAATTACCACAAACCGAAAAAAGCAGAGGTTATTGCCGACGCAGACCCTGTCGGAATAGGACTTACCGTGGCCGCCGTTTCGGTGGTGTTTCTGGTGCTGATGTGTCTGGCAATCATCTTCACACAGTACGGCCGTCTGCTTACCTATTTCCAGAAACGTCGTGCCGCCAAGGCTGCCGCCGCTCAGGGAGCCAATGTGGACGCCGCTATGGAAAACATCGACCACTCGGGTGAAATCGACGCTGTGATAGCCGCCGCCATCTACCTCTACAACGAGGAGCTGCACGATGAAGAGAACACCGTCATCACCTTCAAGTCGGTGGAGAGACCGTGGACACCGTGGAACGCCAAGTTCTACAACATGAACCAGAACAATTTCAACAACATCAGACACACAAGGCGATAGTACAAACCCCTAAAAGAGAAAAAACAGATGAAAAATTATAAATTTACCATAAACGGCAACCACTACGACGTTGAAATAAACGAAGTGGAAGGCCAAGACATATCGTTGGCTGTGAACGGAACCCCTTACAAAGTTACCGTTGACAAAGAAATGAGAAAAACCGCTCCAAAGGTGAAACCTCTGGCAACTGCCGGCAAGGTGGAAGCCAAGGTGGCCGCTCCTGCGCCTACATCGGGCAAATCGAACAACATAACCTCGCCGCTGCCCGGCACCATTCTGAAAGTGAATGTGAAGGTCGGCGACAAAGTTACCGCAGGCCAGTGCGTGCTTATGCTCGAGGCCATGAAGATGGAAAACAGCATCGAATCGGACTACGCAGGCACAGTAACTGCTGTGAAAGTGGCTCAGGGCGACTCCGTTATGGAAGGTGATGTATTAGTAACAATAGGAGACTAACAGAAGATGATTACATTAGCTGAAAGCACAGGTGGCTTTATGGATTTTATGCAGAACCAGATGATGCAGTTCCTGCATTACACTGCTTTTGCTAATTTCGAGATAGGGCACCTTGTAATGATATTGATAGGCTTGGTGTTTATCACCCTCGCCATCACCAAAGAGTTCGAGCCGCTGCTGCTCATACCCATAGGTTTCGGTATGATTATAGGAAACATACCTTTCTTTCCGGGCCTTAAGACGGGTATCTACGAGACTAGCAGTGTGCTGAACATCCTCTACCACGGTGTGCAGAACGGCTGGTATCCGCCATTGATTTTCCTTGGCATAGGAGCCATGACCGATTTCTCCGCACTGCTTTCCAACCCCAAGCTGATGCTGATAGGAGCCGCCGCGCAGGTGGGTATCTTCGCCGCCTACATGGCTTCTTTGGCATTGGGATTCACTCCTGCCGAGGCAGGTGCCATTGGTATCATCGGCGGTGCCGACGGTCCTACAGCAATCTTCATCTCATCGCAACTAGCTCCAGACTTGATGGGCGCCATTGCGGTGTCGGCGTACTCGTATATGGCACTGGTGCCTGTGATACAGCCGCCTATCATGCGACTGTTCACCACCAAGAAAGAGCGTGTGATTAGGATGAAACCGCCACGTCAGGTATCGAAACTGGAGAAGATCACCTTCCCGATACTGGGAGTGCTGTTCACCTGCTTTGTGGTGCCCACGGGCTTGCCGCTGCTGGGTATGCTGTTCTTCGGCAACTTGCTGAAAGAGAGCGGCGTTACCCGCCGTTTGGCCAACACCGCCTCGGGTCCCATCATCGACATCGCTACAATCCTTATCGGTTTGACGGTGGGTGCTTCCACTCAGGCCACCAAGTTCCTCACACCCAAGTCGATACTTATTTTTGGCCTTGGCGCCACCTCGTTCATCGTTGCCACGATGTTCGGTGTGCTGTTTGTGAAGTTCATGAACCTGTTCCTGAAGGAAGGCAACAAGATCAACCCGCTTATCGGTAACTCTGGTGTTAGCGCCGTGCCCGACAGTGCACGTGTGTCGAACAACGTGGGCTTGGAGTACGACAAGACCAACTATCTGCTGCAACACGCAATGGGTCCCAATGTTTCGGGCGTTGTGGGTTCGGCAGTTGCCGCAGGTATCCTGCTGAGTTTCTTGAAATAGAAAATTCCATAGACAAAATTTTCATTGCGTCTTTCCGAAAGGGAGGACGCAATGTTTTTTTTGGGTGGGAGAAGGGATGTTGGTCAAAAGTCTAAGGTCAAAGGTCAAATGACCTGTGTTCGACGACCGACGACCAATCGAAGTGTCGCTACCAACTCCCAACTGTCCCCTTGAGTGATGAATACTGAATTCTTTTTCTCCTTTTCACGCATTATATTTAAAAAAGTTTTGAAGTTTGGTGAAAAAAGCGTACTTTTGCAGTACCATTGTGGACATTATCTACAATAATTTAATGAACTTTCAAAATTACCAAAAAGGAAGGAGATTTGTCGTGAGAAATGTTATTTTGTTTTTGGTTTCCGCAATATTGTTCGGAGCTTGTGCTTTGTTTGAAAAAACAACAAAAGAATACGAACTGGTCTGTGTCGATTCGGGTATTGTAGAGGAAGATGGATATTTCGTAAAACAAAACATATTAGGAAACAGGGACTTTTCTATCAATTCGTTGGAGTTGACAAGAAAAGGTGACAGCATTCGGTTGAAAGGGGTGCTAATTTGTGCTGTAACTATGGATACTGTCGTTTTTCCAAAAGTGTGTCTGGTGTCGGGTGAAAGACCCAATTACAAAATCGAGAAAGAATTGTTTGTGGGGGATTTGTCAGGAAAAATAGATTGCGTTTTTTGGTGGGACTTCCGAAAAGGGTATCCTAACATAGCGATAGACGCATTGGCATATCAAGGGGGCGTTTATATTGTCAGGCCCCATAGTGGTGCGGAGAGATAATAGGGGAGAAGTGGGGAGTTGAAAATTGAGAATGGAAAATTGAAATTATTGAGACGCACTGCAGTGCGTCTCTTTTTTTTCTGTAAATCTGTAAATCTGAAAATCGGAATATCAGAAAATCCGATTATATTTTATGCCAGTGCTGCGGAATTTTTAGGAGACGCGCCATGGCACGTCTCTACGCGCCACACGCATGCCATTGAGACGATGTGCACATCGTCTCTACTAGAATTCGTCGGGGACGGTGATGATTTTATACACTTTGTCGCCGCGATGGATGGGTTCGGTGGTGGCAATGGAACAGTCGTCGCCTTTCACGGTCTTGGACACGGGTTTCAGGTCCACACGAATCTCGTCGGCGGTGGCTTCGTAAACGCCGGTGGTGGCTCCGGTTATCATAAACTTGTCGCCCACGGCCAGCTCGCCGCTTTCCATCTTTATCTCCGCCACTCCGATATTGGTGTAGTAGTTGGTGATTTTGCCTATATATTCCTTGGTCTGGGTGGCCTGCGAGCCGTAACGTTCGGTCCATTCGCCTGTGGTGCGGCCGAGATAGTATCCGTCCCAGAAACCGCGGTTATATACGGTTTTCAGCTGTTCCATCCATTGCGCGATGCGCTCTTGTGTGTAAGTGCCTTCGGCGATGGCGTCCAGCGCCTCGCGGTAGCAGCGGGTAACGGTCTTAACATAGTCGGCGGAGCGTCCGCGACCTTCGATTTTCAGCACCCGCACACCGGCTTTCACAATCTTGTCCAGAAAGGAGATGGTGCAAAGGTCCTTGGGCGACATTATGTATTTGTTGTCGATGGCCAGTTCGAGTCCCGTCTCGATGTCCTGCACACGGTACTGTCGTCGGCAGAGCTGCAGGCACTGTCCGCGGTTGGCGGAGTGGTTGTAGTTGTCGAGGCTGAGGTAGCATTTGCCCGACACGGCCATGCAGAGTGCGCCGTGGGCAAAGACCTCTATCTCCACGAGTTCGCCCTTGGGGCCGCGTATGTCGTTACGTTCGATGAAATCGGTGATTTCCGCCACCTGTTTCAGCGGCAGCTCGCGGGCTGTGACCATCACATCGGCAAAACGCGAGTAGTAGCGCACCGCCTCGGTGTTGGAGATGTTGCACTGTGTGGAGATATGCACCTCCAGCCCAATGCTGTTGGCGTAGGTTATCACCGCCATGTCGGAGGCAATTACGGCGCTTACGCCACACTGTAGGGCGAGGTCGAGCAGCTGGTGCATCTCGTCGATTTCGTGGTTGTAGATGATGGTGTTCACCGTGAGGTAGGTGCGTATGCCGTGCTGGCGGCAGATGTCGGTAATCTGGCGGAGGTCGTCGTGGGTGAAGTTGTTGGCCGAGCGCGACCGCATGTTAAGGTTGCCCACGCCGAAATAAACGGCATCGGCACCGCCCTGTATGGCGGCCATCAGCGACTCGTACGAGCCCACAGGCGACATTATCTCTATTTTTTTCATCGTGGTTGGAATGAAGTTGTGCGATAATAACGGAATAAGAGGGGATTTATTTTGTGATTAGTGAATAGTGATTGGTGATTAGTTAGTGATCTGTGGACAGTGAACAGTGATGGGAGGGGAGGTGGTGGCTTCGACAGGCTCAGCCACCGATTCCACGAATTTTTGTTGGATGGGGGTGAAAAATCGAAAGAAATGTTGTAACTTTGCAGGCTGAAACGCAAGATTTTGATTTGGTTTAAGTTTTTGATGGCTAGTGTTTTATGGTGATTTAGGTTGGGTTATCTTGTTTGCGGTTTTGTCGCGTCTCTCCGAGACGCATTTTTCTCGCGTTTTCGCACCCCCACACTGCACTTCGTTTGTGCGGGGTTATTGAGATTCAGCCTCTCCGAGGCAGTTAATGTAAAAAGATATGAACGAACGGCTGAAGGGATATTTCGCAGGGATAACGGCGGCGGTGGCGTACGGCACCAACCCGCTGGGGGCGCTGTTTCTCTACGACGAGGGACTGAACGCTGCGAGTGTGATTTTCTACCGTTTTACGTTGGCGGTGCTGATTCTGTTTGTGATACTGAAGATACAGCGGGTGTCGCTGCGGCTGACGGCACGGGAGTTCAAAATTCTGGCGTCGCTGGGGGTGATTTTCGCGGCTTCGGCGCTGACGCTCTATTCCTCGTTTCGACATATCGATTCGGGCATCGCCTCCACGATACTCTTTGCCTATCCGGTGATGGTGGCGGTGATAATGGCGGTGTTTTTCAAGGAACGCACCACGCTGACCACGGTGTTTTCGATACTTCTGAGTCTGGCGGGCATAACCCTGCTGTACCAAGGCGACGGCAACGGACATATCTCGCTGCTGGGGGTGGCGTTGGTGCTGGTGTCGGCACTCACGTACGCCGTGTACATCGTTATCGTTAATCAAACGGGAATAAAGATGCCGCCGTTCAAAATGACGTTTTACATAATGCTTTTCGCCACCGTCACCACGGCGTTGTTCTCGCTGGTGTCGCCCGAAAACCATCTGATGGCCGTCCCCACGTGGAGCGCCGCCGGCTGGGTGCTGATGCTTGCCTTGGTGCCCACGATAGTGGCTATGACGTTCCTGAACATCGGCATTGCCAAGGCCGGTTCCACGCCTACGGCGATTATGGGAGCCCTCGAGCCCGCCACTGCCGTGCTGATAAGCATCGCGGTGTTCGGCAGCATGTTCACCCTGCGGCTGGGGGTGGGAATAGCGCTGATCCTCGGCTCGGTGCTGATTCTGGTGCTGAGCAAGTCTAGAAAAATTGAAAATTGAAAGTTGAAAGTTGAAAGTTGAAAGTTGAAAATTGAAAGTTGATTTTTATTCTCCGCATCGCTATCGAAACATTCACAGAATGTTTCTTCACTTCGACGAGCTCAGCCACCGCTGGATTTAATATAACTACTTGTTTAGTTGAAAATTGAAATGATAGGAAAGGTATGTATGCTGTTGGACGTTAATTCTTGGCTTTCAGTAATTAGTGACAAATTATATGGCAATTCGTGTTAGTTCCAAAATAAAAA
>JAEENM010000190.1 GCA_016283745.1 Bacteroidales bacterium
GCCGAACCTGCAACAGACGCCAGCACCGACAACGGCTCCCTCAACGCCGTGGCATCGGATTACGACTACAACAAATTCAACTCGTCGTTTGCTTTCGACCTTTCTAATGTAGAAGTTACAGCTCCCGACGCCGTTGCTACCAACAAGAATATGATTCTCAAACGTTTGTCCGGAAGAATAGAACGTTTTGTGAAAGGCAAACAGTACTCCACAGCTGCAGAGAAACTGAAAGGCAAAATCGGACAGTTTATTGAAGAACGTCTGGGCGACAAATTCAACACCCAAACATTCAACGTAACCAACCTGATGCCCTACACCACCGACAATTTCGTGCGGCAATACGTTGGCGACGAGCTGCAGACACGCAAACAACGTCGTGTGCGTTACGAAGTTATCGAGGAAATCTTTGCCAACAATATGCTCGGCCAGTACCTCGACGAGTTGATAAACGCCGGCGAAGTTTTGAAAGATGTGGTGAAAGCACCTGCTGCACCTGTTTACACCGCCCCCGTCTATACCGCCCCCAAAGCAGGATTTGACGTTATTGCAGGCACATACCGCGACAAACAGTCGGCTATGAGGATGGCTTCGTCGCTGCGCAGCAAAGGCGCCGGAGCATATGTGATAGAAAAAGGCGGACTCTACTACGTGAGTGCGGGCAGCGCTCCTTCGCGCACTGCCGCCGACAAAGTGATGTATCAGCTAAAGACCTGGTACACAAGTAATTTGTCCATCAAACAATGGTAAAATAGCAACAGATAGCGGAAATCGGAGAAAATGCGGTTTCCGCTATTTTTATATACGTTTGTATTACAATGGGTAAGAACAAATTAGCACGTTTCGAGGAGAACCTCACCTTCCCCAACCTTTTTCAGGTTTCGTACGAAGATTTGAAGAACAACAAATTCGAGCTGAAAGGCCGTTGGCACGAGCAGTTTTTCGGCAACGACAACCCCATAGTCCTCGAACTGGGCTGCGGCAAAGGCGAATACACCGTGGCGTTGGCACGCAAATACCCCGAAAAGAACTTCATCGGCATCGACATAAAGGGCGCACGGCTGTGGCGCGGATGCAAGACCTCCAATGAGGAAGGCTTGAAAAACGTGGCTTTTATACGCACACGTATCCAGCTGATAGAGCAGTTCTTCGCCCATGGCGAGGTGTCGGAAATCTGGGTTACTTTCCCCGACCCCCAGCCGAAGAAACCCAACAAACGCCTCACATCGGAGCGTTTTCTGTCGTACTACAAGAACATTCTCCGTCCCGACAGCACCATACATCTGAAAACCGACTCCTACGAGCTGTACGACTACACTTTGAACGAGGTTATTCCGCAAGGCAACTACCAAGTGGTTTTCGCCACCGACGACCTCTACGGTACACCCTGCGACCTCGAAGTGTGCGAGGTGCGTACTTTCTACGAAAGTATGTTCCTTAAAGAAGGGAAAAAAATCACATACATACAGTTCAAAATCTGAATATTGTATAAAACTTCACAAAGTAAATATTTAAGTATTAATAAATAGCAGTTGTGCCCGACACGTATTAAGGGTGAAAAAATGAAAAAAATAGTTTACTCATTGCTTGTTGCAATAATCTCCAGCCTCGCTTTATCGTCGTGTACAAACGACATGCAGCTTGAGTCAGCCATTAGATTGGCAAACAGAAATATGCCACAAGTGATAGACGAAGGCCTTACTTGTGAAAAAGTTGTAAATGAGGACTATTATGTTACATATATTGTATCAACTGACGAAGACGTTTATCCCATCGACGATATAAGAGAGAGTTCAGACTTGATAAAGTTACTAATGGACGAGGAACTGCACAGCGATCCGGAGATGAAAGACTTGTTTGACATGTGCAAGAAATGCAACAAAGGCATTTCCTATCGTTATGTCAGCAACCAAACGGGAGAATCATTTTCAATTGATTTTGAGCCTTACGAATTATAATCAATACTTTCGCTCTGATCGAAACGGCGGTAATCCTCTCCTTTAGGCATACCTTCAATGGACAGAAAAACTCAACAGTTGGAAATGCCCGTTGAACCTTTTTTGTCCTAGTTTATATTGAGTCGCGATTTCGTTTTGACACAATCCCAATGCTTTATAAAAAAAGTTTGGATAATTAAAAAAAAAATCTTATTTTTGCAAAAGCAAGTTGTGAATGATTTTCCAAATTGCATAAACATAGTATTAACCAAACATTATAACAGATGAAAAAATATGGTATTTTCTTGGCAATAGCAATGCTGGCAAGCACGGCTGTTTTTGCACAGGAAGGAATTCTCAAACTGCCGAAATACAAGTTCGGTTTCGGCTTGAAAGGTGGCGTGAACATAGCCAATATGCGCTACACATTCGACGAGTTCGCCGACTACGAGAATTCGTTCCTCGTTAAACCTCAATTCGGTATTTTTGCCGACTTCCCAATAGTTCCACAATTCTCTATAGGCGGAGAGTTCGACTATTACGGTCGTGGAGTGGAAATGAAAAAATATATTGATAAAAACTACGGCAATGTGGACTACCGCATCGACGCCCAGTATTTCGACATACGCATGCCGTTAGTTTACTCGTTTAAACCGCGATACATGTTCACCCCTTATGTAGTGCTGGCCCCTGGCTTGGGCATCGCAAAAGGAGGTACAATGAGCTATAAAAGCGACATTATCGCAGGGGAAGACGATAACGGCGTTGAATATTCCGAAGACTTGGAACTGAAACTCACCAAGAAAAATTTCAGGAGCTTGGATTTCAACTTGTTCCTCGGCGCAGGTATCAACTACCCCATTCCCTTGGCAAACGGCAACAGACTGAACATAGGTCTTGAGGCCGGCTACAACTGGGGATTCATCAACACTTTTTCAAAGGATGAACTTGACGAAAACCCCACGTTTGAAATCACAGATCCCAACACCACCGGATCGGTAAATGTTGACAATATCCTTTACCAAGGAATAACCAACCAAGGTGGGCGTTACAACCGTGGCATAGAGGTAACTCTCCGTGTTGGCCTCGCCTTGTTCGACGCTCCCAAGATCCCCAAAAAGGAGAAACCACAACCCGTCATAGTTGAAAAAACAGACACGGTTGTTGACACAGTGGTGAAATATGTGCACAAAGAATGCTACACCCTAGACGAACTTGCAACAATGCTTGAACAGGGAAAGAGCATTGCCGACAAGCGTGCCTGCATCTTCGACATGAAATTTGAGTTCGACTCCGACAAACTCAAAAACGAGTCAAAACCCATACTCGACAAAGTTTATAAAATGCTGAAAGCAGACGGCGACCTGCGTATACAAATAAACGGCCACACCGACAGCATCGGCACCGACCAATACAACCAAAACCTCTCGGAACGCCGTGCCAAGTCGGCAGCCAACTACCTTGTAAACAAAGGTATAAGCCGCTACAGGATAACCTGCACCGGATACGGTGAGGACTATCCTATCGACACCAACGCCACTGAGCAGGGTCGCGCACGCAACCGCCGCGTGGAAATCGAATTCAGGAAACAAAAATAGCGTCTAACCTCAAAAATGAATATTATCATGAAAAAATATAGAAACATTCTTGTAGCATCTTTTATTGCTGTAGCTTCAGTAATGGCAGTGTCCTGTCTGAAAGACGAGGAAACCTACCAAGACGAATCGGGTGCCAACGCCTCTCGCGGCACCATTGTTTTGCCATATCATCTCCCTTCTTATGATGTGGTTCTCAACTACACTGACAGTTACCCGTATGCATCACCTCTTCTTACTTTAGATGCCGAAAATTCAGCGACAAAACCAAATACTATTGGCCATGACCATCCCACCGCTGGTGGAGGAATTTACACTGAAATAGTGGACACTGTCGACCTGGCCAACCGTGTATACCACCACACTCTGACAATCCACTACGACAATGTACCTGTAGGAGATCATGCTGTAATACTCTATTGTCCGTTAGTAATAAACAAAGGTAATAAAAGCTATCATGATTATTACCTCGACATAAAAGTCCCCATAATCAATTTGGACACAACTATATCAAACCAATTTGAAGAATATGGAGCTGGATATGACTACAGATTCGAATTTACGGTACCTGATAAAAAGTAAGGGACAGTAGAAAAACATCTATTACAAAAAACACAACCGTAATAATGGTTGTGTTTTTTTTATGTGCTATGATATCACAACAATAAAAAGGAAACGGTTGCAACTACAAAGCACAAGGACCTAACTGAATCTTTCTCATCGCGCTGAGTTTGATTGCGATTTTTCAAATGATTTTTATCGGACACCATATCTTATCAACTCATGCGAGCGGTGCATTTCTGCTGTAAAAAGAAAAGGCGCAGCCGTTACAGCTACGCCTTACGCTAAGATAATGGAATAATGAGTTTTTATTTCTTGACTATTTTTTTTGCCACGCGTCCTATCTTCAGTACATACACACCTTGCTGCAGGGCTTGTGTGCTGATACAGAAGGAATTGCTCTGGCATATTCCTGTAGCCACTGTCTTGCCGCAGAGGTCGTAGATGCGGTACTCCTCTCCTATCGGCATTCCGGAGAGCTGCACAAAGTCGCGGCAGGGATTGGGAAACACTTTCACATTGTCCAAATCGGCCACTGTGATGCAGGCACTGCGCTGATGAAGCACAGCCACGCCGGTGAGGTCGTAGCCGCCGCTGTTGAAAGCCGTAGGATAAGGGTCGTTGACGATGTTGCCGTGGGCGTCGTAGGTGCAGTACTGCGGATCGATGGTGCCTATGCAGTCAACCAAGCGCACGTGGGTTATGTTGTTAATGTCGAGTCCGGCACTGTCGCGCAACTCGTTCAAATCGAATGGCGTGCCCCATCCGATGCGGTATTTTCCAGCAAGGTTGTTCATCAGTGTAGGGTCCATATTGTTGGCGAAACTGCCCACCTGCGAAGTGGTAGGTGTGTTGGAGGTGGCGGGGAAACGCACGAAGCGTTGTCCGTCGGAGCTTACCTCCACAAAAGCCAGTTCGAGGAAACCGTCGCCGAAGCCGTTCTCGTACACAGCGAAATCGGGACCTTCGCCGTCGGCGATGGGCGTTTCGAAGGTGAGCACGGCCACGCCGCTGTCGCCGAGACTCACGGCCGCCATGGTGTTGCTTGCTGTAGCCGGGCCTATTCCCGCTGTGTCGCTGCCGAAGCTGGCACGGGCGGGATTGGCGGAGGTGTCGTCAATTTTGCATAATCCGCGGTAAACGGTGCAACTTGTGGCCCAGTTCACTATGCGGCTGTCGTTGTACTGGATAGCTTTGCAGCCAGTGGTGCCCACAGCCCCGTCGAACTGGGCTGTGGCTGCACCGCAAACTGCGAACAACATTAACGCTTCAATGAGGAATCGTTTCATTTTCGGTTATCTTATTATTTTACAATAAGTTTGGTTGTTGTGGCGGCGTCGTTGTTACGAACGCTGACGAAATATACGCCTTTCGGCAAAGCCGATACATTGACGGTGTAGTTGCCGTCGTTTTCGGCGTCGGTTCTGTTGAGCTCTTTTCCGCAAACGTCGAGCAGGACAATCTGTGTGCCCTTGCCTGCACCTTCAACGGCGATTGTGGCCTGTGTAGTGGCAGGATTGGGATAAACGTTGAAATTCAAGGAGTTGGCAGTAACTATGCTCTGCTGACCTTGAGGTATGGAAACGGGAGTAACAGTTTTTGTCCAAACGTAGAAGTACATAACGGTGTCGGTCATTACACCAACCGATTCGTCGCCAAATTTGATAAAATCGTTGTTTTTTACATATTGTGCGTCGAAAGATACCATGGCCGAAACGCCGTTCACGTTGTACATCCAATAGCTGCCGGTGCGTTTCAGGGTGTCGTTGGCCGAGATGGCGAAACGGATGTCGTTCATGTAAGCACCGTAGCTGGACATTGAGCTGTCGTAGCTGAAACGCGGGTCGGCGGCGGCTATGTCGCTAATCACCTGTGCCACTGTAACGCTGTCGGAACTGAAACGGTAACCCCAAGCCAAGCAGGTGTCGGGAGTAGCCCAGTTTACAGCGAAAACAACTTCGTTGCTGCCTGTTCCTACCCAGTAAACGATGTCGCTGGCGGCAATAGTGGCATCTGTCGGGGTGGTTCCTGAAGGAACGCTTACGGGATCAACGGGAGTTGTCCAAACCACATTGGAGGGATAACCCCAAGAGTCGGTGTCGTTTACAACTGCAACACTTACATCGCCAAATTTCACGAAATCATTGTCTTTAACATACTGAGATGTAAATAAGTTTTGAGCAGCAACACCGTTCACGTTGTACATCCAATAGCTTCCAGAAGCCTTTTTCAGTGTGTCGGTTCCATTAATAAATTTAATGTCGAGGAGCCAGCCCGAAGCGGAGTCGAAGCTGAAACGGTAGTCGGCATTGGCAATGTCTGTCATCATGTCGGAAACAAGGATGCTGTCGGAACTGAAGCGGTAGCCCCAAGCCAGGCAGGTGTCGGGGTTGGCCCAGTTTGTGGCGAATACCACTTCGTTGCTGCCTGTTCCTACCCAGTAAACGATGTTGGAGGCATCCATCAAGGCATCGAGAGCATATACGGGCGTAACAGGTTTTGTCCAAGCCACATCGGAGGGATAACCCCAAGAGTCGGTGTCGTTTACAACTGCAACACTTACATCACCAAATTTTACGAAATCTCCATCTTTTACGTACTGCGATGTAAATAGGTTTTGAGCAGCAACACCGTTCACGTTGTACATCCAATAGCTTCCAGAAGCCTTTTTCAGTGTGTCGGTTCCATTGATATATTTAATGTCGAGAAGCCAGCCCGAAGCAGAGTCGAAGGTGAAGCGGTAGTCGGCATTGGCAATGTCTGTCATCATGTCGGAAACAATGATGCTGTCGGAACTGAAGCGATAGCCCCAAGCCAGGCAGGTGTCGGGGTTGGCCCAGTTTGCTGCGAAGACAACTTCGTGGCTGCCTGTGCCAATCCAGTATTTGATTTTAGTTGGATCCATTGTGGCATCGGGAACACCAACAGGATTTACAGTTTGCGACCATTCAAATATCCAAGGCCAACCTGTTGTTTGAGTATAAGTTGCAACATCGCCATCGCCCCATTTCACGAAATCGCCGTCCTTGACATACTGCTGGGTGTATCCCCAGTTTGCCAAATCACCGTTGACATTGTACATCCAATTGTTTGCTTGAGCGTCGAAAGTTATACCTCTTGTCGGTGTGAAGTTGATTGTGCTCATCACTCCGCCAGAGCCGGAATAGCTGAAACGATAGTCGGCAGCGACGATGGAATCCATCATTTCCTCAACTGTAACACTGTCGGAGGTGAAACGGAAACCCCATGCTATACAGGTGTCGGGGTCGCCGAAATTTACGGCAAATACAACTTCGTTGCTGCCACTTCCTACCCAGAATTTGATTTGACTCGGTGCGATTGTGGCGTCACCACTTTGTGCGAAAAGTCCGGCACTAAAAGCCAGCGAAAAAGCTAAAATGACAAGTTTTTTAACCATAATGATTTGAATTTTATAATTTTACAAATGCCGTGGCAATGAAACACGATGGCAAAGACACAATGGCAAATAAGGCATCTGTTGCGGCATAACCGCAAGACACCTTGTTTTTTCCCATCATTGTTTTTCCGTGCGACAGCATAAACTATTTTGACTTTCTAACTCAAAACAGCTTTCTAAAAATCGTGAAAAAAATCGAACATTGACGTGTTGTCTTTTTTCAAGCTCTTTCCTCGAAAGCTTTTCAAAAACGAAAATTGGCAGGTCTTCTGACTTACTCCGTCGTTTCGCGGCCTTCCCATCCTCGAAGGACAGTGGCAGGGGATTTGGAAACGACTTTGGCGGAGTTTACAGCAGCGGGACTGTCCGGGATTTCCACCCGATTCCCTTTTAATCGTCGTCGGTTTTTGATGCCTCTGACGAACCAAATTCGGACTGCAAAAGTACGATTTTTTTTCGTAATGGCAAAATAAATTCGATGTTGTAGTTGTAATAAACACATTTTTAGACGTTTGTAAAACAATTGTGTGTGTTGAGGTAATGGTTTTTATCTTTGAACTGAGTGCGTTGGGAATGGTTTTTGCAGTGCCACGTGAAGAGGATTTTTGTGTAATTACGGCAATTCGTGTCCAATTTTAAATATGTCGGCAGAAAAGTCATTTTTTTTGTGTAAATTTGCATATTCAAAACAGAGGTTAAATGTTACGTAAAACCATTGTAATATCGCTACTTGCGCTGTTTTTCGGCTTAGGTGCCAACGCCCAAAAACTAATCGAATACCAATCGGGCATGGGTGCACGAAGGGCCGATAATCCCGACGTGTGGATTTTGTACAAAACAGTGAAAGCTACCCACGAAGGTATGGTGTTGAACTCCGATTCGGCGCACTACGACACAAAGAAAAACAATTTCACCGCCTTTGGCAACATTGTCATCGAAATTTCGGACACCACCACCATTTTCGGCGACGAACTTTTCTACAACGGCAACACCCGTGTGGTGGAAATCTGGGGCGACGAAGTTCTGCTAGTCGATGGAGCCACCTCGCTTACAACCACTTACATATCGTACAACAGAAGAACCGAGACGGCAAAATACACCTATCACGGACACGCTGTGAACGGCGACAAAACCCTCGACAGCTACAACGGCCTATACTACGCCGA
Organism: Bacteroidales bacterium; assembly: GCA_016283745.1. GTDB lineage: Bacteria > Bacteroidota > Bacteroidia > Bacteroidales > P3 > UBA1219. Next base: position 8,675 of record JAEENM010000190.1, read on the forward strand.
CAAAAACGAGTTTTTTATCTACGACGA
>JAEENM010000191.1 GCA_016283745.1 Bacteroidales bacterium
CCGATAATTCTAAATCATCAGTTTCCGACGCTTTTGATTTGAATGCGAATAATAGCTAATGCTTTGGTTTATAATATTTTATTTACTATCTTTTTTGTATTTTTGTCGTGTTTAAATTCAATTAATCAGTCATTAATGATATCATAAGCCCATTCGGGTATGTTTTCTGTGTATCGCTTAACAATTTCTCCGTTGGCAAAGCGCACAAGCAATTTTGCATCGGCATTGTCTGTTGTGTTATCGTATAAATAGACTCGTTGAACCTTTCTGGAAAGGTATTTGCAACGGGATAATGATTTCTGATACCTGGAGATGATTTTTGTTATTGGCACATCATGCCCGCCTTTCATTACCCTGTTTGCAATACGGGCGGCATTTATAGTCGGAGATTCAGTGCAAACAAAAAACAATCGTACAAAAAATCCAGCTTCGATGGCTCGTTCTATATAGTCAACCTTATCGTCAGCCGACAATACAGTCTCAAAAATCAGACTTTTTCTTTCAGAGAGACATTTTTCGCGCCAATTCTCACAATATTTTACGGCTTTCATTATGGCTTCTTTCGAGTTCCAGTCGCCGAACCGTTCTTGAGCCACAATATCAGGGTTGATATATACGGAATCCTCCAACCATTTGTGTTGAAGGATTTTGCTTGTCACAGAGGTCTTTCCAGAACCATTAGGTCCAGCAACAACAATCAAAACGGGTTTTCTATTTTCCATTAATATTTCCGTATTCCTGTTGATATAACTCTCTTATTTGGGCAAAATAGAGCTTGTGTGCCTCCTCGTTTGTCCGTCGGGCTTCTTCTGCAACTTCGTGCATAATAAAAGCCAGCATTTCGTCGGTGGGCTCTTCTAAATCGGTTAGCCTGTATTGGTCTATTTCTTTCTCTGACATAGCTGTTTTTTTTGTCGTAAATCGTTTGCAAAAGTACATTTTTTTTCCGAAATGGCAAAAAAAAACATATATATATTTGTGTATTTCAAATATTTTACGTTTTTTTGTACCTATTTTGAGTTAAACTCCAAATAGGTACAAAAATATTATATCGCAATGATTGATAGAGAGTTAAAGAAGGCGTTTTGAGAAAGATATTATTATTGCACGGGGAAGTTCTTTACGATGGAGATGAACCCGTTTCGGTCAAAGACAACATTTGCCGCAACTGGAAGGTGTCGCTTACCGACAACAAAAACTTTTAAAAGGTATTTATTGCAATAATAACAGCTAATCTGCGTTATATAAAAAAAACACGTGTTATAATTATGTTTACAGGAATTATAGAAACTACGGCCAAGGTCGTAAAGATTGAAAAAGAGAACACCAACTACCATTTCACCCTCGAGGTGCCTTTCGGCGACGAGCTGGGCATCGACCAGAGCATGGCCCACGACGGTTGCTGCCTCACCGTGGTGAAAGTGGACAAAGCCAAAAAACAGTACGTGGTTACCGCCATGGACGAGACTATGCTCAAAACCAACCTCGGCACGTGGAAAGTGGGCACCGAAGTTAACGTGGAACGCTCCATGCGCATGGACGGCCGTTTCGACGGACATATAGTGCAAGGCCATGTGGACCAGACAGCCACCTGCACCAAAGTTGTTGACGACAACGGCAGCTGGCGTTACTACTTCGAGTACGATGCCGAAAACGCCCCCTCCATCACCGTGCCTAAAGGCTCCATCAGCATCAACGGCGTGAGCCTCACCGTGGTGGACTCCAAGCCCGGAATGTTCAGCGTGGCGATAATTCCCTACACCTACAAGGTCACCAATTTCCACAACTTCCAGCCCGGCACCAAGGTCAACATCGAGTTCGACGTGTTTGGCAAATACGTGCAAGCACTTCTGAAACAGTACATGGAAGCCAGCAAATAACCTGTTATTTTAGGCAAAAGATGTTGAATAACTGCAAGTTGTGTCCGCGACAGTGCGGTGCCGACCGTGATGACGGCCGAACGGGGTTCTGCAACAGTGCCTCGGAGCCTTCCGTTGCGTCGATTTGCGCGCACAAGGGCGAAGAACCCGTGCTGTGCGGCGACAAAGGGGTGTGCAACCTCTTTTTTGCACACTGCAACATGCAATGCGTCTATTGTCAAAATTTCGACATAAGTCGCAACGATACAGCAGTTTGCCGTTACAACACCATCTCCGCCATCGCCGACCGCATTGCAGAGGTGCTGGCCACCACCGAAAATGTATTGGGATTCGTAAGTCCTTCGCACCAAGCGCATTGCATACCTGACATTCTCAACGAGCTGCACCGCCGTGGTCTGCACCCCACAACTATCTACAACACAAACGCTTACGACTCGGTGGAAACTCTCCGCTCGCTCGAGCCTTATATCGACATCTACCTGCCCGATTTCAAATACAGCGACAACAGTCTGGCGGAGCGTTACTCCCACACTCCGCACTATTTCGAGCGTGCCTCGCAGGCGCTGCTCGAGATGTACCGCCAGAAAGGCTCCACACTTATAACCGACGACCGTGATGTAGCCGCTTCGGGACTGATAATCAGACATCTGGTACTGCCGGGATGTGTGGAGAACTCCAAGAACGCCCTGCGCTGGATTGCCGAAAACCTCTCCACCAACGTGCATCTGTCGCTCATGGCACAGTACTATCCGCCGAAAGGCGTGGAGAACCTGCCCGACAAGCTGGGGGGCTTTGTTGCCGCAGAGGAATACGACGAGGTGCGTGCCTACAGCCAGAGTCTCGGTTTCCATCGCGGATGGGAGCAGGAGCTGTCGGAAAAGGTGGTATATCGGCCGCATTTTGAAAACAACGATTCTTTCGAACAATAACCTGAAACACAGTATTATGGCATACAATTCATCAAATTCGAATATCTCTCTTTCCGAAGTGTCGTTTATGTTGGAAAGTTTTGAAATACTGACATTTATCACCGCTCCCACCTTGCAGAGCTACCAGTTTGTGGCGGCTTTGAACAGAATGCTCGACATTGATATGTGCAACAACGGTGTTATAGAGCTGACAAGGAAAAAACAGACTTTTTCGACCGTAATCTATTCGGCCATAGACAATCAGGAGCTGTTCTACGTACTGCTCGACATACGCAACAACAACCTCGACAGAGCCTTGAAATCGTACGACAAGATGCTGTTGATCAGCGGCGACTACAACAAACCGAAACCGGCCAAGATGCTTGTCGATGAGTTCCAGAACTATCTGCCCGACACCATCGACTGCCGCCATTTGGATTTCTCCGAAAACAGCAGCATCCCCGACAAAACGTTGGATAGTCTTGTAAAACTGTTCAACGGCGACAAAAACAACGACGGACTGCTGTACCAGATTGAGATGCACCTGAAAGAGCAGATGTATTTAGAGGAGATGTCGGACAACGACAACAATGACTTATTAATTTGACAAAAA
>JAEENM010000192.1 GCA_016283745.1 Bacteroidales bacterium
GACGCCCGGCTTTGCCAAGCTGGAGGAGGAGGGTTTGCTGTTCACCCGTTTCTACAGCAACGGGCACCGCTCGCAGCAGGCCATTTCGGGAATACTGAGCGATTTTCCGCCACTCCAGAGCAACGACATCACCGACAATTTCCCGCTTTACCGTTACCTGCAGAGCATGCCCAAATACCTTATGTCAAAAGGCTATGGCACAGCGTTTTATTTCGGTGGCGACCTCAATTACGGCAACATCCGCGCTTTTGTGCTGTGGCACGAGTTCCAGAAGATTTTCGAGGGCAAGGACTTCCCGAAAGGCACTCCCAAGGGCAAACTCTCCGTCCCGGACCAATACCTTTTTGCGCAGGCATTGAACGACCAGAAAAAGGTGAAAGAGCCTTTTTTCCACATGATTTTCACCGGCAGCTCGCACTCTCCCTACGACGAGCCCAAGGTGGTAAGACAGTTGGAGTGGAATGTGGAGCAGCTGCCATATCTCAACTCGGTAAAATACTCCGACTCATGCATTTACGACTATATCAAGAAGGCGCAGCGTATGCCGTGGTACAAAAACACGCTGTTCATCCTTGTCGGCGACCACAGCCACGCCACCTACCGCGGGCATTACATCAACTCGCCTGCATATATGCATGTGCCGATGCTTTGGCTCGGCGGTGCGTTGAAGGAAGAATACAAAGGACATCAGTTTGAGACCATAGGCACGCACGTGGATTTGTACCGCACTTTGATGTGTCAGATGGGCGACACAAACACCGCCACCTATCGCGGCGTGGATATTTTAAACACTTCGAACAAAGGTTTTGCCTATTACGAGACCAATATGGGTATGGGTTGGATAACTCCCGAAGGTACATTGCTCTACGATGCCGAGGTGGGCAAGATTACCGACAACACCTTTGCCGACAGCACGGCCATGGAGTCGGAACTGCGCAAGGCAAAAGCTTATCTACAAACACTTTACGACTTCTATCTACAGCAGTAGGGATGGAGTCGAGGCATAAAAAAAAAGAGTCGCTTTAGGCGACTCTTTTTTGGTTTAGCAGTGTGTTCTTACAAAGCGAGGCCGGAACCGGGTTTGAATTTAACAACTTTTTTAGCGGGGATTTTGATTTTGGCTTTAGTCTGGGGGTTGATACCAGTTCTAGCGTTTCTTTTGGTTACACCAAAAGTACCAAAACCTACGAGGCTGATGTGCTCACCTTTTTTCAGGGTTTCTTCGGTAACGTTTACGAAAGCGTCCAGAGCTTTGCGAGCATCAACGTTTGTCAAACCGGCTTTAGCGGCCATTGCTTTTACTAAATCATTTTTGTTCATAATAAAACTGTTTTAAATATTAAACATTTAATTAGTTATCAAATTGTTGTGCAAAGTTATGTAAAAAAATTATTATCTCCAAAAAAAAAATGATAAAAATGCATTTTTTTTTTAATATATTTTTTAAACTATTAATTTGCAATTAATTACATTATTGCCAATTAAAAAATTTTCTGCCGAATTTCGGCGTTTTCCGCCCATTTGGAGAGCGTTTATTGCAATATATCCATCATTTATGGCGATTTTTAGATACTTTTTTTGATCGGTGATTATGGCAAAATCGGCATTACTTGTGCCTTTCTCAAAAGTCACGTCGAATATTTTGAAGGGGACAACTTCGCCATTTGGATATTTCAGTTCCATAAAAGCGGCGGGGTATGGCGACATTCCTCTAACAAAATTAACAATATCCGTTCCCGGTTTTTGCCAGTCGATGCGGCAGTCATCCTTGAAGATTTTCGGGGCGTTTTTTGGGTTTTCTACCGATGTCTGAGGTTGGGGCTTCAGAGTGCCGTCGGCAAGTCCTTTGATGGTTTTTACCACAAGTTCTTTGCCTATTTCCATCAGTCTGTCGTGCAGTGTGCCGGCGTTGTCGTCGGGGGAGATTGGCGTTTTTTCCTGAAGCAGAATTCCGCCCTCGTCGATGCGTTCGTTGAGCATAAAGGTTGTTACTCCGCTCTCGGTCTCTCCGTTAATCACCGCCCAGTTGATGGGTGCCGCGCCGCGATAGTCGGGCAGGAGCGAGGCATGCAGATTGAAAGTGCCCATCTTCGGCATATTCCAAACTACTTTTGGCAACATCCTGAAAGCCACTACGATAAACAGGTCGGCGTTGAGCTGGCGCAGGGCTTCGAGGAAAGCCTCGTCGCGGAGCTTTTCGGGCTGCAGCAGTGGCAGATCGTGTTGCAGGGCGTACTCTTTAACGGGCGAGAAGGTGATCTTCTGTCCTCGTCCCGACTGGCGGTCGGGGACGGTAACTACTGCTTTTATGTCGTAGCCCGCTTGGTGTATTGCATCGAGCGATGCCACAGCAAAATCGGGTGTGCCCATAAATATTATCGAAGGTTTTTTGTTCATTCGGTAAATCACTTTCGTTTATCCCCAAATCTTTTTCTGCATGGCCACCATTTTGATGGCTGTAACGGCGGCTTCCACACCTTTGTTGCCATGTTTTCCGCCCGAGCGGTCGATGGCCTGCTCCATGTTGTTTGTGGTGAGCACGCCGAAAATGACGGGACGGCCGTCCTGCAACGACAGGTTTATTAGTCCGTTGGAAACGGCGTTGCAGATGAAGTCGAAATGGCGTGTCTCGCCCTGAATAACACATCCGAGGCATATCACGGCATCATAGTCGGTGTCGCTGCTTAGCAGTGTGTCGGCGCCTGTGGGCAATTCGAAACTGCCGGGGACGTGTACCACGGTGATGTCCTTTTTAGCCACTTTGTTGGCAACAAGGGTGTCGTATGCCCCTTTGCACAAGGCGTTGGTAATCTGCGGGTTCCATTCGGCCACCACTATGCCTATTTTCATCCCTTTGCCCGACGGAACGGTGTCGGGATTGTAGTCGGAGAGGTTGGTTTTCTTTCTTTCCATTATGGTAAATATTTTAGTGTACTCTAATATCTTCGCCCACAGGCAGTTTGCCGGTGATTGAAGGATTCATGCTTTTAAGCTGTGTTTCCGAAACTTTGTATTTCTTCGCCACTTTCTCCCACGTGTCGCCGCGTTTCACGGTATAGTATTCCGTTTTCTTTTTCGGTGCGTTAGTGGCGGGAGTAATAGGCCGCTCTTTCACGATGCTTTTGTCGGCCTTGTAGGCGATGTCCTTTTTGTTGCGAGGCTTGGAGATGCCGAAATAAGTCTTGTTGAGGTACAGCACGCGTGTGCGCAGGGAGTAGTTCTTGAAATCGAGAATCCATTCGGGGTCGAAGGGCTCGTATTGGAAACGCACTTCGAAATGGAGGTGGGGACCCGTGGAATGGCCTGTGCTGCCGCCGTATCCTATCACGTCGCCGGCTTTCACAACCTGCATCTGTTTCACGTTGATTCTCGAAAGATGTCCGTAAACGGTCTCCAGCCCGTTGTAGTGCCGCACCACGACGAGGTTGCCGTATCCGCCGAACGATTTGGCAATACGTACCACGCCGTTGAAGGCGCATTTCACCGGGTCGCCAGTGTTGAGTGCTATGTCCACCCCGCGGTGCGGGCGGTCCCATCGTTCGCGCCAGCCGTAGGGCGAAGTGATGACGTTTTTCATCGGGAAACAGAACTCCGAATAGTCTTTCACAAGGGTGATCTTTATCTCGTCGGGGATGGAGTCGAGAGTGACTGACGGCTTTTTGACGTAAGCGTCGGAGAAATGCACGCCGTACCACATCTTCGACGGCAAGTTGCGTTTGGGGTCGGTGAGCATGACGGGACCTTTGGGCGCCTGCGCCTCCTCGCGCACCACCTTGTCTATCACGTCGTTTTCGAACACCGCTTCGGCGGAGTCTTTCTTGGCTGTGGCTATGCTGTCGGGTATGTTGTCGGTCTTGGCTTTGTCCTTCTGCTCGGTTTTCTTTTTGTTCTTGGTGTTTTTCTTCTGAGCGTATGTATTATCGGTGGTGCCGATGGCAAGTACCATCAGTAATGTAGCTACGAGCAGGGTGGAGGTGCGGATTTTCATATCGTATTATTTGAGTATAAGTAGAAAAAATATGACTGATGCGGCTGTCCCAAGCAAACAGTTGATTGATAATGTCTTGACGGATGATTTTTTACATTCGAGTAGGAGGAAGTTGTATAGGCCTGTTGCAAGAATTACAGCTATTAGAAGCGCTAAATAATTGGCTTTCAAAAATATGGAGGTAAAAATGATTGTCATGGCCAGTCCCGAAAGGCACAGGGTATTGATTTGTAGGATTTTGCGGTTTTCGAGTATCATCGCAACAAGCAGGATGACAAGTGGTAGCTGCTGCATTATGGAGATGGCGGCGAAGGGCGTGCGGCCAAAAAACGACAGTATGGCAAAATAAACGGCAAAGGCGACAAGCATCGTCATTCTGCCGGAACTTTTGAACAGGGTGTTTTGCAACAATCGGGTGACAAAGTATATTATTATAGGTATGACAATGACGGACAGGAAAAGGTATTTGACGAACTGTACCGTGATGGCTGCCGAAAAATATTGAAAATTGCGTGTAAATAGCAGTGTCACAGAGAGATAAGCCAACAGCAGCAGTGGGTGGGTGATAAGTCCTAATATGTTGCAGAGCACTTTTTTCATTGTCGTTCAGAGTTCTTTGCGCAGTCGTGCGGTTGGTATTTCAAGCTGTTCGCGGTATTTGGCCACGGTGCGGCGTGCCATCGTGAAGCCTTTCTGCTGTAGCAATGTCCGCAATTCCTCGTCGGAGAGAGGGTTGGTTTTGTCCTCGTTTTCCACTATTTTTTTCAGTTCCTCTTTGATGGCCTTTGTCGTAACGTCGGAGCCGTCGTCTTTTGCCATTGCGTTGGAAAACAGTTCTTTAAGTAGAATTACCCCGTGTTCGGTGTGTGCGTATTTTTGGTTCACCACACGTGAGACAGTGGAGATGTCGAGTCCTGTGTCTTCGGCGATGTCCTTTTGTAGCATGGGTTTCAGGTCGGCGATGTCGCCAGAGATGAAATAGTCGTGCTGACGCTTGAGGATGGCCGCCATGACTTGGTGCAGCGTGTGATAGCGTTGCTCCACGGCGGAGATGAAAATATCGGCATCGTCGGTGTGTTTGTCGATGAATTTCTGTGTCTCGCGTTGTTGTGTAGCGTTTTGTCGCGAGGCCTCGTTTTGCAGACGCTCGATAAAAGCGGTGTCCTTGCGCAGTTTGGGCAGGTTCCGTTCGTTTATCGAGAACGACAGGTGGTCGCCTTGACGGGTGATGTAGAAGTCGGGGATGATGGTCTGCGCCGTGCTGTCGCTGCCGTCGCAGGGACGCGGGTTGAGGGAGCGTATCAATTCCACGGCTTTTTGCAAGTCATCCTCGCTAATTTCCATCTGACGGCAAATCTTTTCGAAACGTCTGTTGGTTAAGTCATCGAAATACTTGTCCACCACGGTTATGGCATTGGCAAGGGTGTCGGCGTCGGTGTCGCTGTCGTCTTTTCGGTGCAGCTGTATCGAAAGGCATTCCTGCAGGTTTCGCGCGCCCACGCCTGCGGGTTCGAAGGTCTGTATTATCTGCAGGACTTCTTCCACCTCTTCCTCGGTGGTTTCGAGGTTGCGGCGTATGGCAAGGTCGTCGACGATAACCCCGATGCTGCGTGCTATGTATCCCGATTCGTCGATGTTTCCTATCAGTTCGGTGCCGATGGTCATCTGACGCTCTGTGAGCGGCCTGAGCCGCAGCTGTTCGAGCAGCGAGGTCTGGAACGACGTTTCGTCTGCTTGTTGGAAGGTACTGCCGTCGCTGTCGTCGGAGCGGTTGCGGGCCGAGCGGTAGTCGTCGTAGTCGTAGATGCTGCGTGTGTAGTTTTCGTCGTTGGGGTCGATAAGTTCGTCGGGGTAGGAGTCGCTGTCGTTGTCGGATGGTGAAGTGGGGTTGGTGTCTTCTATAACCTCTTCCAGAAAGGGGTTCTCCTCAACCTCTTTTTTGATTTCCTGTTCAAGATTTTCCGACGAAAGTCCAAGCAGACGCGAGACCAAGACCTGCTGTCTGGTCAGCCTCTGCCGCATTCTCATCTCTTGACTTTGGGAAATCATATTATTGATTTTTAAATCGTTTTACTATTTTATTTAATTCTTTACTTTAAGTAAATTGCTGGAATTCTCGTTTCTTCCAATATTTGATAAGTATGTATCCGAACAGCATCCCGCCAAGGTGCGCGAAGTGCGCCACTCCGTCGGCGGTGCCGAAGATTCCAGACAGCAGTTCGATGCCGATGTATATTACCACAAACCATTTGGCTTTGAGCGGAAGCAGGAAATAGACGTAGATGTATTGGTTGGGGAACATCATTCCGAAAGCCAGAAGTATGCCGTAGATGGCTCCGGAGGCGCCCACGGTGGGGATGCTGGCCGAGGCTTGCAGCATCTGGTTGGCCATGTCCACCGACTGCATTGCAAAGATTGCTTCGGACGGGTTGGCGCGCCACTGGCTCAGGAAACTGTTGAAGACATCAACCCTGTAATGTCCCTCAAACTTGCTTTGGAAAAGGGTTACAAAGGCGTCGGGATTGGGGTCCTGAGCATAGACGCTTATGGCCGATGCTGCGCCATAGTACGAAAAGCCTGTAACACAGGTGTGTACAAAGGCTGCTCCCAGTCCGCAAACGATATAGAACAGCAGGAACCGCTTGCTGCCCCAGTAGTTTTCGAGGATGTAGCCGAACATCCACAGCGCGAACATGTTGAAAAACAGATGCTCCAAATTGGCGTGCATAAACATATATGTTATGTACTGCCACACGCGGAACTTCTCGCTTTTGAAGAAATACAGGGCAAACAGCGAGTCCATGTCCACATACCGCTGCAGCGCGATGGTGGCAAAAAATACCAACACGTTGATAATCAGCAGGTGCTTTACAACGGTGGGGAGAAACCTGAAGCCTTGTGGTGAGTATTGTTCCATAAATTGCGGTCTATTTCAGTTTTTCGGATAACTCGTTGATATTGATGATGTTCATTGTGCGTTTGCCCGAAGGCGACTGGTCGGGGATGGCGCACTCAAACAGTTGTTTCACAATGCTTTGCATCTCCTGTGGCTGCAGGACGGTGCCTTCCTTGGTGGAGAGGCGTCGTGCCAGCGACAGAGCAACGGACTGCGGACGGGTGTACGACTGTTGCAGCAGGTTGCTTTTGTAGTCGCTAATAATCTGTTCCAGAGTTTCTTGCACGTTTTCGTCGCCAAGGTCGGCAGGTGCCGCGCTAACCACAAAGTTGTTGGCCCCGAGCTTGTCTATCCTGAATCCGAAATGTTTTATCTCGTCGTCGATCTCGCTCAGAATTTCGCTGTCGGAGGGGGAGAAGTTGCAGTTGATGGGGAAGAGGAGCGTCTGCGAGGCGTGGTTTTTCATATCGTTGGCCATAAGGCGGTCGTAGATGATGCGTTCCGTGGCGCGTTGCTGGTTTATCAGCAGCAGTCCGGCCTGCACTTCGCAGACGATGAAACGTCGGCCAATCTGGATGGTGTTTGTCGTTGTTTCGGCGGGGTTGTCGTTCTGTGGGATGTCGTCGAATAGCTTGCTTTCTACAGTCTCAGTAGTTTCTATTTCAATATTTTGAGACGGGTTATTTAAAGTGTTATTTTCATTAGTAATTTCGAAGAATCGTTGCCAGTCGTTGTTCTTCGATGTGGAGTGCGAGGTGTTTCCCGAAGAGCCTTTGCTGCTGCCTTCCGGACGGTGTTGGCTCTCGAAGGGGTTGAAATTCGGGTTGATCGAAATATTGGGAGCTTTCGGCGTGTAATTGTCTTTGTTTACGGGTATTTCGTTGAGTCCGTCGATGGGGTCGAAGTCCAGCTCGTGTCCGAAGGTGAACTGTCCGAGCGACTTCTTGGCGGCGGCTTTCAGAATGGAGTAGATGGCGTGTTCGTCGAGGAATTTTACCTCGGTTTTGGTGGGGTGTATGTTGATGTCAATTCGCGACGGATCCACCTCAAGATCAATGAAATAGGAAGGGAAGTTCTTTTCCGGAAGCATGTCGGCGTAAGCCTTTTCGATGGCGTTGTTAAGGTAGTAGTTCTTTATAAAACGTTTGTTTACAAACAGATACTGCTCTCCGCGGGTTTTCTTGGCAAATTCGGCTTTGCAGATATAGCCTTTCAGTTTCACTATGTCGGTGTTCTCCTCCACGGGGTAAAGGCGTTGGCGGTAGTTGTTGCCGAACAGCGCCGCGATGCGTTCGTGCAGGGTGGAGGGGTCCATCTTGTACAGCAGTTTGCCGTTGTTGTAGAGGGTGAATCCGATGTTGGTGTTCACCAAAGCCACGCGCCGGAACTCCTCTTCGATGTGCCCCATCTCCACGTTGTCGCTTTTCAGGAAGTTGCGTCGTGCCGGGATGTTGAAAAACAGGTCTTTAACGCTCATGGAGGTGCCGTTGGGCGCTTGGCAGGGCTGTTGCTCTTTCACGTCGGAGCCTTCTATAATCACGCAGGAGCCCAGCTCGTTGTCGAAAGTCTTGGTTTTCAGCTCCACACGTGCAACGGCGGCTATGGATGCCAGAGCCTCGCCACGGAATCCCATGGTGCGGATGGCGAAAAGGTCTTCGGCTTTGCGTATTTTGGAGGTGGCGTGGCGTTCGAAACAGAGTCGTGCGTCGGTGTCGGACATACCGCAGCCGTTGTCGATAACCTGAATCAGAGTGCGTCCACCGTCTTTGATGATAAGCTGTATGTTGGTGGCACCGGAGTCGATGGCGTTTTCGAGCAGCTCTTTCACGGCGGATGCCGGACGCTGTACCACTTCGCCGGCGGCAATCTGGTTGGCTATGGAGTCGGGCAGCAGTTGTATGATGTCGGACATTGTTAGTTTACAGTTTATAATTTATAGTTAATAGTTTGCAGTGCCGGGGGTTGCACCCCCCGTTTGTGTTCTGTCGCCCCTTCGGGGCTTTTTGGTATTTTTTTGTTTTATACTAAATCCTTATAAAAAATGGAAACAACACGGACTCACTTGTCGTTTCGAGCAAGTCCGTGCCGTTCGGAGCAATACGTTTTTTATGTTATGCGTCTTGCAGTTTGTCGTTGCTTCCCAGCACGTTGACTATTTTGTGCATATACAGTTTTTTCATGCTGTCGCGTGCGGGGGTGAGGTATTTGCGCGGGTCGAACTCGGCGGGTTTCTCGGCAAGGGCTTTGCGTATGGCGGCTGTCATGGCCAGACGGCTGTCGCTGTCGATGTTTATCTTGCAGACGGCGCTCTTGGCGGCCTTGCGCAGCTGTTCTTCGGGTATGCCCACAGCGGCTTTCATGTTGCCGCCGTATTGGTTGATGGTGTCCACCTCTTCCTGCGGTACCGACGACGAGCCGTGCAACACGATGGGGAATCCGGGGAGTTTCTTTTCGATGGCCTCAAGCACGTCGAAAGCCAGCGGCGGGGGCAGCAGGCGGCCGGTTTTGGGGTCAACGGTGCACTGTTCGGGGGTGAACTTGTAAGCGCCGTGCGAGGTGCCTATCGAGATTGCCAGCGAGTCCACGCCGGTCTTGGTTACAAAGTCGATAACCTCTTCGGGTTTGGTGTAATGGCTCTCGGCCGACGACACTTCTTCTTCCACGCCGGCCAGCACGCCGAGCTCTCCTTCAACGGTAACATCGTACTGATGAGCGTAGTCAACCACTTTGCGGGTGAGTGCCACGTTTTCGTCGTAGGGCAGGGCGGAGCCGTCGATCATCACCGACGAAAAGCCCATGTCGATACACGATTTGCACAGCTCGAAACTGTCGCCGTGGTCGAGGTGGAGGACAATCTCCGGGGCTTTGCAGCCAAGTTCTTTGGCGTATTCCACAGCGCCTTCGGCCATGTAGCGCAGCAAAGTCTGGTTGGCGTAGTTGCGTGCGCCTTTCGAAACCTGCAGTATCACAGGCGATTTGGTCTCCACAGCAGCCATGATGATGGCCTGCAGCTGTTCCATATTGTTGAAATTGAATGCCGGTATGGCGTAACCGCCGTCAACGGCTTTGGCAAACATCTTACGGGTGTTTACTAATCCCAATTCTTTGTAACTTATCATATCTAATTGTTTTAAAATCGTGTTATTACTGAAATTTTCGTTGTTTTTATCGTCCTACAAAGATATGCTTTTTTATTTGGATTTCCAAATTATAATTATTTTTCTTATATTTGCAAATTGCTTTGACAGGTATGTCAGGCATGTTGATTGTTGATTTAAAATATTGATATATAACAATATATATGATTGAAAAAATATTTCTTTCGATATATCACTTTTTCGACAGACACAACATTTTGATGTGGATTTTGCTGATTGCCTCCACGGTGGTGTTTGCCGTGTTCGGTTTTCAGCTCACCTACGAGGAGGATATGTCGAAACTGTTGCCGCACGCCAAATCGACGTTGGGGTCCGAATCCGCCGACAATAACGTGGTTTTCGATTCGGTGAAGGAAGGCATCGTTTTCGAAAACCTCAAGGTGAAAGACAAAATTTTTGTGCAGATGCTCTCCCGCAGTGGCAAGACGTCGAACGAAGACCTTGCCGCAATCTGCGACGAATTTGTGGATCGTCTAATGCAAAGCGACTCTGCCACAGGCTATTACGCCAACGCCCTATACCGTATCGAGGACGACCTGCTGCTCAACCTCATCGACTATGCCGTGCAGCACGTGCCGGAGTTCGTCGACGAGCAACGCTACGCCACCTTCGACTCCATGCTTACCACGGAGGTCATCAACGCCAAGATGAAGGAGAACGCCCAAATTTTGGCCGAGGACGAGACCGGCAACGCCGCCTCGATAATAAGTCAGGACCCTGCGGGACTGCGTTACGCTATCCGTGAGGACGGACGTCGCCTTATCGAAGACCTCGGCGGCTACGCCATCATCGACAACCATTTCTTCTGTCCCGACAGCAGCGTGGAGCTGGTGTTCCTCTCGCCCAACGTAAAATCCTTCGACTCAAAGCATTGTATCGCCATGGTCGATCTGCTCGAAGAGAATATCAAGCATTTCGAAGAACTCTATCCCGATGTGGAGATACTATTTCACGGAGCGCCGGTGCAGAGCGTCTTCAACTCGCGTCAGATGAAGAAAGACCTCGCCCTTACCCTCGGCATCTCGCTGTTGATTATAGGCGTCGTCATCACTTGGTGTTTCCGCAACAAGACTTCGCTGCCGTTCCTTCTGTTCCCCGTGCTTTACGGCACGTTTTTCGCCCTTGCCTGTATGTTCTGGCTGAAAGGACGTATGTCGCTGATGGCCTTGGGAATAGGAGCTTTGATACTTGGCGTGGCGTTGAGCTACTGTCTGCACGTTCTCACACATTATAAGTATGTTACCGACCCCGAGCGTGTTATCCGCGAGCAGGCGCGTCCCGTGTGTCTGGGATGCCTTACAACCATCGGCGCTTTTGTGGGGCTTATCCTTACCAACAGCGACCTTCTGCGCGACTTCGGCATCTTTGCCTCGCTTACGCTGATAGGCACCACCTTCTCGGCATTGGTGTTCCTGCCGCATTTCTTCAAATATAGCAAAAACACCCGCAACGAAAAGGCTTTCAAGTTGTTGGATAAAATAAACACCTATCCCATCGACCGCAAATACTGGCTTATAGGTGTGCTGGTGGTGGTATCGGTGGCCTGTTTCTTCCTCTCCAACAGAATCACTTTCGACAACAACCTCAAAAACATTGGCTATTACGAGCCTGTGGTGATGAAATCGAGGGCGTTGTACGAACAGAAGAACAACCCTGGCCAATTCTCGCAATATTACGCCATACGTGCCAACACCCTCGATTCGGCATTGCTCTACAACCGCGACATACTGCGAGTTCTCGACTCTTTGAAGGCCGAAGGCAAGATTACCCGTTATTCCAAGATCACTAACCTTTTCCTCACCGAGCAGGAGCAGACCGAGCGCATCGATGTGTGGTACAGCTATTGGAACACCGAAAAAATCAACGCTGTGCGGACAAGGATAGCCTCTGCCGCCCGCAAAAACGGACTCAACCCCGAAACATTCCAGCCGTTCTACGACATGCTCACCGAGCTGTATTACCCCGAGTCGATACTCGACGCCGACGTGATGCCCGAAGAGCTGCTGTGCAACTATATGGAATACGCCGAGGACAGCGCCGTGATACTGTTTACCTCGGTGGTGATGCCGCAGGAAAACGTCGCAGCCGTCAACCGTACCGTTGCCTCCAATCCCAACGCTGTGGTGGTGGATCCCTTCTTCTACACCGGCGATATGGTGGAGATACTCCACAACGACTTCAACATCGTTTTGATTATCTCGTCGCTCTTTGTGCTGCTGGTGCTGATAATATCGCTCCGGAGCTTGATTTCGGCGCTGATAGCCTTTTCGCCTATGTTCCTCAGCTGGTACATAGTGCAGGGCGTGATGGCATTGTTCGGAATACCTTTCAACCTTATAAACATCATCATCTCGTCGTTCATCTTCGGGGTGGGGGTGGACTACAGCATTTTCATAATGGATGGACTAATAAACAAAGAGCGGGGCAGCGACGACGTGCTTCTGAAATACCACAAGACCGCCATTTTCTTCTCGGCCTTCACGCTGATAGTGGTGGTGTGCTCGCTGCTTTTCGCACAGCATCCCGCAATACAGTCTGTGGGAGTGAGCACCTTGATAGGTATGATTTCCACCATACTGCTCAGCTACTGTCTGCAACCCGCACTGTTCCGCCTCGCCTGCCGCAACAAATGGATAAGAAAAAGAATAATTCGGAATTAGGATTTCGGAACTCGGAACTCGGAAATTGAGAGCCCCGAAGGGGCGATATAATATAGGCAGGGGCGTAAGCCCCTGTAACCCCGAAGGGGCGACAGAATACAAACGGGGGTGCAACCCCCGGCCAGAAAAATAGTAAGATAAACTGCAAACTCAAAACTGCAAACTATATGAATATTGGTGACAAATGTCCCGAACTGCTGGGACTCGACGAAAATGGCAATGAACTGCGTATCAGTCAGTTCAAAGGCCGGAAAGTGGTCATATACGTTTACCCCAAGGACAGTACTCCCGGCTGCACCGCCGAGGCCTGCTCGCTTCGCGACGGCATGGAGGAGCTACGTGCCATCGGCTACGAGGTTATTGGCGTTAGCAAAGACTCCGCCAAATCGCATCTCAACTTCATTGCCAAGCAGAACCTCAATTTCCACCTCATTGCCGACACCGAGCTGACACTGATAAAACAGCTCGGCGCGTGGGGCGAGAAAAAGATGTACGGCAAGACGACCGAGGGCGTTATCCGTTCCACTTTCGTGATAGACGAAAACGGCATTGTGGAACACGTAATAGCCAAGGTAGATACCAAAAACGCCGCACAGCAGATACTCCAACTACACAAAGGATAAAGCAACGCGAAAAAAATGCACAAAAAAAACGCCCGTTATTGCGGGCGTATTTTTATTGAAAAAGTCAGTCTTTAATTCACTTAATCTTGAATTTGTAACCGACGGACAATGCCACTCCCCATTGTTTGCTCGGATAGCTCTCCCAGCTGACTGCATTTCCGGAAACATTGTCGTTGATTATCTTGTTGTAAGAATTGGTGAAATCCATGGCGTAGCGTGCGTTGAGGAACATGCCGAAAGAAAATTCGTAGCCCACTCCCACAACGAAACCGGCGTTTACACGGTTGTACATTCTGTAGTCGCCAAGTCTTTCTTTGCCATTGGATTCGAGTTCTTTGAAAGTGTAGTTGTAGTCGAAAGTCTGATGTTCTGTAGTGGGGGGTATGAAATCACCGGGATCAGTAACGTCGGATTCGAAATGAGTTTTCTCTTTGCCGCCAAGGCAGAAACCGACCAGAGGACCTGCCTCAACCGAAAAACTACCAAAGTAATATCTAAACATTAATGGAACGTTGATATGGTTTGAAAAAGTTTCTACATCACCTTCAAAATAAATCGAAGGGTTTCCTGGATGTTCAGCAACATCATTCTTTTCCAAGTATAGCGAATATCCCTGTCGTGCGTAAAGCACTTCGGCAGCTATGCTCATCTTGTTGTTTATCATGTATTCGCCCGCTACACCGGCATTGAAACCATACACGGGCTTAAGCTCGTATTTGTCGTAATAATTATCTTTTCCGAACATCCCGTTCATCGAAACACCGGCTTTGACACCAATTTTAAACTGTGCCATAAGGCTTGAACTTGTGGCAAATGCCAAAATGGCGGCCACTACCATAATTTTTGAAATCTTTTTCATTTGTATTCTGTATTAATGTGTTTTTACACCTATATAGACAGTTTTTTTTTTTTTTTTGCAACACTTTTTTTCAAAAAATCAGATTTTTATCCCCACACTGAATGATAGCACACTGTGGTGCGACTTGAAAGTAGCCTGTTCCCATTTCTCCACGGGTGTTGGTTCCACCAGAACAGCCTCGTTGAAAGAGTGGGTGAAGTCGTAGGTGTAACGAATTCCCAAGAACAAACCGTTCTCCAGATTGAAACTCACGCCTCCCGTAATGCCTATGCTTATGCGGTTCCATGCTTTGAACTCCGGGATTTCCTTTCCCTTAGCCGTCTGCTCTTCCCAGTCGATGAAATAGTAAACGGTGTCGAAGGTGGCTACCTCGTCGGCGTGTATGGTCTGTTCGAGGGTGTATTTCCATTTGCCGCCGAAACAGAGGCTTATCTGCGGTCCGACTTCGAAGGCGATGTTGTCGAAATAATATCTGTAAAGGATGGGGATGTTGAGGTGGTATGTTCTGCAGGTGGCTTTCTCGTTGTCGGGGACGGTGAGCGGATGGTCGAAATGCTCCGTCCACGTGCGGCGGTAGCCTTGGCGGGCAAACATCACCTCCGCACCCACGCTCATCTTTTCGTTGATGAAATATTCCGCCATCAGGCCCACGTTGTAGCCGAAAGCCGGCAACCGTCTCATGTAAGTTATGGTGTCTTGGGCAAGGAACATGTTGTTTACCGAAGCGCTGGCTTTGCCGCCGAACTTGAACTGTGCCATTAGGCCGGAGCCAGATGCCAGTGTGAGAAAAAGCGCCACAATCAATATTCTTAATATCCTTGCCATATTGTTACTTTTTTATAACGACACTTGAAAAGCCTTGTTTGCTACTTGTATATCGAAAAACAGACGCCCCTTGGCTTGGAGCGTCTGTCTGTTTTTTTTGTGTTGATTCTAAATACTTAGAACTTGAATCCTACGCTAACGGAGATAACGCTATGGTGGGATTTAGAAGCTTCTTGTTTCGGTTTCAGATCGTCGCCAAGTTTCATATCGTTGAAAGCGTTGGTGAAATCGTAGGTATAACGAGCACCGAAGAACAGACCGCTGGCCATGTTGTAGCTCAGACCGATGGTGCCGCCAATGTTGATGCGGTTCCACAGTTTGAAATCCGACATTCCTTTCTGGTAGTCAGCTTCAACATCTCCCAAAGAAATGGTGGTGTCTTGGGTAGCAGTATGACCAAGAATTGTTTCTTCTGAATGACCTTTTATCTTTCCACCGAAACAGAAACTTACCTGAGGACCGGCCTCTATTGCCAAACCGCCGATGTAGTATCTGAATAAGATGGGCAGGTTGATGTGGTTGGTGCGGTAGGTAGTCTCACTTTTAAAACCATTGTTTTCGTCACCAGTTTCAATGGTTCTTTTATAACCTTGCTGAGCGAAGAGGAGTTCAGCGCCGACACTCATGTTGTCGTTGAGGAAATACTCACCCATAACACCAACGTTGAAACCGAAAACGGGAGAACGTTTAATGTCTTTAATGGTGTCAGAATCAAGGAACATGTTGTTCATTGTACCGCTGGCTTTAACGCCAAATTTTACTTGAGCCATCAGGCTTGAACTTGTGGCAAATACCAAAACGGCAGCCACTACCATAAATTTAAATGCTTTTTTCATCTTTTTTAATGATTTTTAGTTAGTTATCAAATTTATTGGTGAATGAATCACATTGCAAATATACACTTTTTTTACAATATGGCGTTTTTTTTGCGAAAAAATGTTGTCTTTTTTTTGCCGTAGAGACGCGCCATGGTACGTCTCTACAAATTTTCGGAATCCGAATCACAAAAAAAATCGTATATTTGCATTTCAAACACAAAAACGATAATGTTATGAAAAAAGCATTCATTTTCAGCTTGATGTGCCTCGTTGCACTCGCTATCAGCGCACAGAATTATGTCGATTTGGGTCTTGCCAGCGGTACACAATGGAAGGACCAGAACGAAAAAGGGTATTACACTTATTATAAGGCTATGAACCTTTTTGGCGACGAAATGCCTACCAAAGCCCAGTGGGAGGAGCTCGTGAAAGAGTGCAACTGGACATGGCAGGGCGACGCTTATAAAGTAGTAGGACCTAATGGCAAGTCCATCACAATACCAGCTGAGGGTTATTTCCCTTATGTCGGAGAACGTACTTCCATCGTTGTGGATAAAGGCAATTCGGGACACTACTGGTCGGCTACCGATGTCGATGAGCTAAAAAGTTCGTGGTACCTCTTTTTCTATTCCACCTCGTTGGAAATGAAACACAACGCATGGGCTTACCAACAGTCCGTGCGACTTGTGAAGAAAAAATAATTGCCAACAACTGTGCATTTTTGCACCAATTTCCCTACTATATAAACGATGTACACATCGTCTCTATAGTTATTTTCCCCATTCTTTATCACTGTTCACTGATCACGTTTCACTATTTCGAAAAAAATCGTATATTTGCAAGTTTGAATATTAGCAATTGTCGTAACCAAAACTATATCGCACAATGACTTACACAGACAAGGAAGGAAAAAACAAACGCTACACCGTTACTTCGGCGCTGCCATACGCCAACGGTCCCGTACATATAGGACATCTTGCAGGGGTTTACGTGCCTGCCGACATCTACGCCCGCTACCTGCGTTCGCAGGGCGAGGATGTGCTTTTCATCGGCGGAAGCGACGAGCACGGCGTCCCCATCACCATAAAGGCCCGCAAGGAGGGCGTAACGCCTCAGGACATTGTGGACCGCTACCACGAGATAATCAAGAAATCCTTCGCCGAGCTGGGCATCTCTTTCGATATCTACTCCCGCACCTCGTGCGAAGAGCACCACCGTACGGCTTCGGAGTATTTCCGCAACCTTTACGAAAAAGGCTGTTTCATCGAAAAAGAGTCGATGCAGTACTACGACGAGGAGGCACACCAGTTCCTCGCCGACCGCTATATCGTTGGCACCTGTCCGCATTGCGGCAACGACCACGCCTACGGCGACCAGTGCGAAGCCTGCGGCACCTCGCTCAACGCCACCGACCTTATCAACCCCACATCCATGCTCAGCGGTGCCAAGCCGGTGCTGAAACCCACCAAACACTGGTTCTTGCCACTCGACAAAGACGAGCCGTGGCTCCGCCAATGGATCCTTGAGAGTCATAAAAACGACTGGAAGACAAATGTTTATGGACAGTGCAAGTCGTGGATTGACGCCGGACTGCAGCCCCGCGCCGTAACCCGCGACCTCGACTGGGGCGTGAAAGTCCCCGTGGAAGGCGCCGATGGCAAAGTGCTTTACGTGTGGTTCGACGCACCTATCGGATATATCTCGTTCACCAAACAGCTCAAAGGCGACGACTGGGAGAAGTGGTGGAAATCGCAGGACACCAAGCTGGTGCATTTCATCGGCAAGGACAACATAGTGTTCCACTGCATCATTTTCCCCTCCATGCTCAAGGCCGACGGCAGTTACATACTGCCCGCCAACGTGCCCGCCAACGAGTTCCTCAACCTCGAGAACGACAAAATCTCCACCTCGCGCAACTGGGCGGTGTGGCTCCACGAATACCTCGCCGATTTCCCAGGCCGTCAGGACGTGCTGCGCTACACCCTCTGCTCCAACGCCCCCGAGACCAAGGACAACAACTTCACTTGGAAGGACTTCCAAGACAAGAACAACAACGAGCTGGTGGCCATTTTCGGCAATTTTGTGAACCGTACCCTCGTGCTCACGCACAAATTCTTCGGCGGCAAGGTGCCTGCCGTAACCACCACCACCGATTTGGAAAAACAGGTGGCCGACGAGCTTGCCAAATTTCCCGAAAGCATAGGCACATCCATCGAGACCTATCGTTTCCGTGAGGCTCTGGCCGAATTTATGAACCTCGCCCGCGTGGGCAACAAATATCTCACCGAAACCGAGCCGTGGAAACAGATAAAGACCAACCTCGAATACACGCAGACCATTCTCAACACCGCTTTGCAGATATGCGCCAACCTCGCGGTGCTTTGCGAGCCGTTTATGCCTTTTACTGCCGAAATGATGCGTAAGTTGCTGAACCTCGGCAAATTGCAGTGGCAGCAAGCTGGCACCCTCGACCTTCTGGCCGACGGCACCGAGCTGGCACAGCCCGAATTCCTTTTCGAGAAGATAGAGGACTCCGTTATCGAGGCACAGGTGAACAAACTGCTCGAAACCAAGAAACAGAACGAGCTCAACGCATGGGCCCCCGCTCCTGTGAAGGAAAAGGTGGCCTTCGACGATTTCGGCAAGGTGGACATCCGCGTGGGCACCGTTTTGGAATGCACCAAAGTGCCTAAGGCCGACAAACTGTTGCAGTTCAAAATCGACGACGGCATGGGCGGCCGCACCATCGTGTCTGGCATTGCCAAATACTACCCCGAGCCCGAGAAACTTGTCGGCATGCAGGTGTGTTTCATAGCCAATTTCGAGCCGCGCAAGCTGAAAGGCGTCGAAAGTCAGGGCATGATACTCTCCGCCGAGGACAAGGACGGCCGTCTGGTGCTTGTAACACCGAGTCAGCTGGTGGCCTGCGGCAGCAATATAGGATAAAAAATACAATAACAACAAAATAAAAATGAAAATCAAACGATCGGTTGGAGTTTTCGCAATTATTGCGGTATTTCTGGCATCAGTGTCATGCACAGAAAAACAAGAGTTGACTGCAACAGAGGCTCCCAACGACAATGTTTTCAATGTCAACGGAGTGAAATTCGAGATGATAAAGGTTGAAGGTGGAATTTTCCGCATGGGCAACGACGGTTATCTTTTTGAAGTGGTAGAAGATGAAATGCCGAGCCATAATGTGTCCCTGTCAACTTTCTATATTGGAGAAACTGAAGTCACACAAGAACTTTGGGAAGCTGTGATGGGCTACAATCCGAGCGCACAGAGTTTCGAGGACAGATCACAATATCCCGTTGACAATGTCAGTTGGGACGACTGTCAGACATTTATCGCTACTTTGAACAGCATTACCGGACGTGTCTTCGGATTGCCTACCGAAGCCCAATGGGAGTATGCGGCACGTGGTGGTGTAAACAAGAACGATTACACATATAGTGGAAGCAACAATGTCCAAAAGGTGTGTTGGTTTTCAGAGAACACCCCGATGTCTCGTCAGATTAAAACTAAAGAACCTAATACTCTGGGCATATATGATATGTCGGGCAATGTGGCCGAATGGTGTAGCGACTGGTATGGATTGTACAGCAGCACATTTCAGGAAAATCCATTAGGACATCATTCCGGCACAAAACGTGTGGTACGTGGCGGCAGCTGGAACAGTTCGGAAACCGGTTGTCGTAACACAGCCCGTAGTTCAGAAACTCCCGACTTTAAAAGCTCCGCCATTGGATTCAGACTGGTGCTGAAATAATTGACAATTAGTGGCCTGTTGTCAGGAGAGCCTAATAGGGGATTTTTGCTATTCTTTGTCTACCCGATAAAAGAAATAAGGCTGAAAATCTAACAGTTTTCAGCCTTTCTTTGTACCCGGGGCCGGGATCGAACCGGCACGAGTGTTACCTCATTGGTTTTTGAGACCAACGCGTCTACCAATTCCGCCACCTGGGCAACTCAGTAGGGGACATTCTCTCGTCCCATTTGCGACTGCAAAATTACGAACTTTTTTTGACATGGCAAAATTTTTTTTCTCATTTTGGTAAAAATACCGAAAAAAAATCGTAATTTTGCAAATCCAAAAAACGAACAAAAATGCAGTTAGACGGAACAAATCAAGTATGTATATTTACGGGCAGAGTAACGGAAAACCTCACCCGCAAAATTGTTGAAAAATTAGGTACAAGTCTGGCAAAATCTGTGGTTTTTCAGTATGCCGACGGCGAATTTCAACCCTCTTTTGAGGAATCGGTGCGCGGAAAAAAGGTTTTTATTGTGCAGTCCACAATACCTCCCGCCGACAATCTTTTCGAACTTCTTATGATGGTTGACGCCGCCCGCCGTGCTTCTGCCGGTCAGGTGATAGCCGTCATACCTTATTATGGCTTCGCCCGTCAGGACCGTAAGGACAAACCCCACGTGCCCATCACATCGCGCCTTGTGGCCGACATGCTCGAGGTGGCAGGTGTGGACCGTGTGGTGGTTATGGACCTCCATGCCGACCAGATTCAGGGTTTCTTCCACATCACTGTGGACCACCTGTTCGGCTCGTCGCTGTTCATGCCTTACATCCGCAGTCTCGACATCCCCGACGGCGACCTGCTTTTCGCCTCGCCCGACCTCGGCGGCTCGCGTCGTGCCGGCATGTACGCCAAGACGATGAACAACAGCTTTGTGATTTGCTACAAACACCGCAACAAACCCAACGAGATAGGCGAGATGCGTCTTATCGGCGATGTTAAGGACAAACACGTGATACTGCTCGACGACATTATCGACACCGGTTCCACCATCTGCAAGGCTGCAGGCATTATCAAGGACCACGGTGCCAAATCGGTTCGCGCCATGATTACCCACCCTGTGCTCAGCGGCAGCGCCATTGAGAAAATCGAGGACTCGCAGCTCGAGGAACTTGTGGTTAGCGACACCATACCGCTGAAACGTCAGTCGCCCAAGATCCACGTGCTCTCCACCGACTGGCTGTTTGCAAGTGCCATTCAGCGCATAGTCAACAATCAATCTATCAATGATTTGTACGAGACAACAATACACCACCGCGGTGTGATTGAAACTTTGGAATAACATTTTAATTCACTTTATACATTAATTTAAATTACAAAAACAATGAAAATAGTATCGATGAGCGGTTCTCTCCGCGAGAACGTAGGGAAAAAGGATGCTAAAGCATTGCGTCGCGAAGACAAAGTGCCATGTGTTATGTACGGTAAGGACGAACAGAAAATGTTCTCCGTTCCTCAAACAGCCTTCCATCCGGTGATATTCACCCCAGACGCCTGTTTTATTGAAATCGAACTCAACGGCACCAAACATCTCACAATGCTGAAAGACATTCAGTATCACCCTGTTACAGAAATCGTTTATCACGCCGATTTCTACGAACTGAGCGACGACAAACCCGTTGTTATGTCAATCCCTGTTTACACAACCGGCAGCTCCAAGGGCGTTATGAAAGGCGGTAAACTTGTTACCAAAATCAAACGTCTGAAAGTGAAAGCTTTACCGAAGGATATGCCCAACAAGATTGTCCTTGACGTTACCGACCTCGATGTTCTGCAAGGCATCAAAGTTCAGGAGGTTCCCACCAACAATTTCGAGCTTCTCGACGTTAAGTCAAGCGTTGTTGTAACAGTTAAATCGACCCGCTCGAGCGCTACCGCTACCGAAGAAGGTGGTGAGGAAGCTGCTCCTGCCGCAGAATAATTGTTTGTTTGACAAGTTTTTATCGGGCTGTGATGGCATCCATCACGGCCCTTTTTTAAAGCCATGAAATACCGTCACCTGCTAATCGACCTCGACCGCACCTTGTGGGATTTCGAACGCAACAGTCTGCAGACTATGCGCGAGATGTTCGACAAATACGAGCTGGCGAAGCTTTGCCACACCGATTTCCAGACCTTTCTGGACACCTACCACGTCATTAACTACGGATTGTGGCAGGCCTACAACAACGGCACCTTGACGAAAGAATATCTGTATGTGGCTCGTTTTTCGCTAACTCTCGACCATTTCGGCCTTTCCGACACCTACGCCCTCGGCAAGCAGCTGGGCGACTACTACGTTTTCGAGAGTCCGAAAAAGACAGCCCTTCTCCCCGGAGCCGAGGTCCTTCTGCCGTACCTTAAAGAAAAAGGCTACACGCTGAGCATAGTGAGCAACGGTTTCAAAGAGGTGCAGTTCGAAAAGATGCGCACTTCGGGCATCGATGGCTATTTCGACCATGTGTTCCTTTCGGAGGATATCGGCTACCAGAAACCCGACCGCCGCTTTTTCGACTGGGTGCTCGAAAGTCTGAACGCCGAGCCACGACAGTGCCTGATGATAGGTGACGACATCACCGTGGACATTGCAGGCGCGCGCGACTCAGGCATCGACCAGATTTTCTGCAACTTTGCCGGAGCCAAACCCGATTTCGAGCCCACGCACACCGTTTTTGAACTGAAATCCATTATGGAAATACTTTGAAATCAGTACGATGCGTGGTTATTAAAAATTGGCTGTTTATCAAAACTTAAAAAACTTTGGAAAATCCCTCTCGTTGAACAATTTTTTTTCGTAACTTTGCAAAAAGAAATATAAACGTAAAAACAAAAACATATTATGGCAGAACATGTTACAGACGCCAATTTCGAGGAATTGGTATTAAAATCGGATAAACCCGTTATGGTTGATTTCGGCGCCACTTGGTGCGGACCTTGCAAAGCGTTGGCCCCCGTTGTTGAACAGATGGCCGAGAAATACGCCGGCAGAGCTGTTATAGCCAAAGCCGACGTTGAAGAATGCCCCGAGGCATCGGCCCAGTTCCGTATCCGCAATGTACCCACCGTGCTGTTTTTCAAAAACGGCGAGGCAGTGGATAAAAGTGTGGGTAATGTACCCCCAGATATACTGACCGAAAAACTGGAAAAACTCTTCTAACGAGTTGAAACTCCGAAACAAAGTCATTTCGGGAGTCGTTCAGGCTGCCGGAATGATTTTTATTTGTTCGACGTAATCACAAAACTTTGGACAGCCGCATAGAAAAGGGCAGGGTAGAGCGTTATCGCAATTTGGAACTGCTTGCACGACAGGTGGTTGAGGGATATATTGTAGGTCTGCACAAAAGTCCGTTCCACGGCTTTTCGGTGGAGTTTTCGGAACATCGGCTTTACAACACCGGAGAGTCCACCAAACACATCGACTGGAAGCTGTACGGCCGCACCGACAAGATGTTTGTAAAGACTTTCGAGGAGGAGACCAACCTGCGTTGCCAGATTGTTGTGGACACCTCCGCCTCGATGTATTTCCCCGTGGAGCGTCATGGCGATGCCGGGAGGCCCAACAAAATCACCTTTGCCGTGTATGCCGCCGCCGTGTTGGTGGAGATGCTGCGCCGTCAGCGCGACGCCTTCGGGCTGGCGTTGCTCTCCGACAAAATCGACGTGCAGACGCCAGTGCAGTCGCGTGCCGCCAACCAGACGCTGATTTACAGACAGTTGGACCGTCTGCTGGCACCTTACCAGCCCGACAATGGCACACCGCACACCACACGTATTTCGGAGCCTTTGCACCTGCTTGCCGAACAGCTGCACCGCCGTTCGCTGGTGGTCATTTTCACCGACGCCTTGGTTGACGGGCAGGAGCAGGCACGTCTGTTCGACGCCATACGTCATCTGCGCCACTGCAAGCACGAGGTGATACTTTTCCATGTACTCGACTACAGTCAGGAGGTGCAGCTCGATTTCGACAACCGTCCCCACCTGTTCATCGATATGGAAAGCGGTCGCAAGCTGAAACTCTCGCCCGCTGCTTTGGCGGAAAAATACAACGCCGCCATGCGGAAACGGGTGGCCGAGATAAAAGATATGGCGTTGGCGCATAATATTGACTACGTGGAAGTTGACGTCGGCAAGGGCTTCGACCAAGTGCTGCAGCCGTACCTTTTCAAGCGCGGCAGGATGATGTAAAATGAACATTTTTTGCGGAAACACGCAATAATAAAAGGAAAAGAGCGTTAATAGATAATCTACAATAAAAAGGATTAAAAACAAAATTTATGATTTTCGACATATTGCTTTGGGTGTATATTCTCACCCCGTTTTACGGATTATGGTTTGTTTTCGGCAAGGCCGGAGTGGCACGCTGGAAAGCGCTGATACCCATTTACAACATTGTGGTTTGGATAAAGGACGTACTCGACAAGAGCTGGAAATGGTACATCTATATGCTGATACCTGCCATCAACATCTTCACATATCTTTTGCTGGTGGTTGAGACGGCCAAGGCATTCCGTCGCTACGGACTTCTGGAACAGACACTTGCGGTGATATTCCCCTCGATATACCTGCCGTATCTCGGTCTTTCGAAGAAGATGGTATATACCCATCCCAAGGATCTGCCTCCGCACAAGCTCAGCTCGGCCCGCGAGTGGCTCGACGCCTTTATCTTCGCCCTTGTGGCTGCCACGATAATACGTACTTTCGTTTTTGAGCTGTACAACATACCCTCGTCGTCGATGGAGAAATCCCTGATGGTGGGTGACTTCCTTTACGTGAGCAAGACAGCCTACGGTCCGCGCTTCCCAATGACGCCGCTGGCAGTGCCGCTGATTCACCACTCGTTACCTTTCACCAACAGCCAAGTGAAGTCGTTCTCCGACCTTATCCAACTGCCATACCACCGTTACGGCAAGTGCAATGTGGAGCGTTTCGACGCCACGGTGTTCAACTTTCCCGACGGCGACACCGTTTCGCTGTATTACCAGAGCAACCGCAGTTACTACTCCCTTGTTCGGGAATTCGGCCGCGAATATGTGAACAGCCCGCAGGAGCCTCAAGGCAAGATAATTACACGTCCGGTGGACAAACGCGAGAATTTCATCAAACGCACCATCGGATTGCCCGGCGAGACGTTGGAGATAAAACATCGTATGGTGTATATCAACGGTAAGCAGATAGACAACCCGTCGGAACTGCAGTTCCGTCATATCATAGAAATGAAACAGGGCGCCACACCGCTAACCACCGAAGAACTGATGAACATTGGTGTCTCTGTGGAGGATGCCTCGACAATGCAGTATGTGGGTGATGCGCAATGCACCTATCTCACTTTGAATAAGACACAGCTCGACAAACTTTCCAAGTCGGGTTTGATAGGCGGTTGGGAACCGCTTCTTACCGAGGATCTTAATGCCCAATCGTTGGACGAGCTTAGCGATACCACCAATTTTCTGGTAAGGATTTATGTGGACTACACACGCTGGAACGACATTGCCAAAGTACTGACAGACTTGGGCATTGCCGAAGAAGCTGTAAACCAAGCTCGCTACAGCTATTATACTCTACCGCTCACCACCGAAAAAGTGGAGAAACTGAAAGCCCGCACGGGAGTTCTGCGCGTGATCCCATCCGAGACATTCCCCGGCTACCGCGAGTACGAGATATTCCCATACATGGAAGGCAAGAACTGGAACGTGGACAACTATGGCCCCGTGTGGATTCCAAAAGCAGGTGAGACGATAAAACTTACCGCCGACAATCTGCCTATCTATCGTCGTGCTATCGAGGTGTTTGAAAACAACAAACTCGAAATAAAGAATGGTAAAATATATATAAACGACAGTGAAACAGATTCCTATACTTTTAAGATGAACTATTTTTGGATGATGGGTGACAACCGTCACAACTCCGCCGACAGCCGTTACTGGGGTTTTGTCCCCGAAGACCATATCGTAGGCAAGGCCTCACGTATTATTTTCTCGTGGGACAAAGACCAAAAGTCGTTCTTCAAGAAGATTCGCTGGAACAGGATGTTCAAGTCGGCATCATGTTTGTAAAATTTTTTATCTTAAAATACAATAAAAAATTAATATTGTCGTTAAAACCATAGACAACGAAAAAATAACATAACGAAAACAAATATAATGGAAGCTTTGATAGAAACCGTAAAGGGAACTATGAAAGTGCGTTTTTACGAGAAAGACGCCCCCAACACTGTAGCAAATTTTGTAAAACTTGCCAAAAGCGGTTTTTACGACGGGCTCACATTCCACCGTGTCATCCTCGACTTTGTGATACAAGGCGGCTGTCCGCGCGGCGACGGCACTGGTGGTCCGGGATATACCATCAAATGCGAGCTCGATGGCGACAACCAATACCACGACCGCGGAGTGCTTTCGATGGCCCACGCAGGACGCGACAC
>JAEENM010000193.1 GCA_016283745.1 Bacteroidales bacterium
AAGCGACCCTCTTTCGAGTGGTCGCTTTGTGTTTTGTTTTTATTGGTGCGTGGAGTATAACGGAATCGAACCGATGACCTCTTGACTGCCAGTCAAACGCTCTAGCCAACTGAGCTAATACCCCATCATTTTGAGTTTGCAAAGTTACACTTTTTTTTCCGAAATAAAAAATTATAACCCAAATATTTTTTTGCCACCAAAACACACTTATTGTAATTTGTTGAAAAACAAAATAATACACCAACGCCAAAATACACACGTATGTGCGTGATAGTCTGCCGGAATTATCAAAAAACCGACAAATTTCGGAACAGAAAACGCTTTTTTCGAGCAGAAATCCGCAAAAAAACAACCACAACAGCGTAGCCGTTATGGTTGTTCGTTTTTTGTTATTTTTCTTTTGTCAGAAAAGCACTACCACTGTCCGTCGAAGTTGGTCCAGATGTAGTCGCCGGCTTCCCACGCTTTGTTCACAGCCTGGTTGCCGCAGCTGTTGCTGAAATCGGTGAGCATCTTTATCGCCTCGTCGCGTTTGCCCTCTTTGAGCAGTTGCAGGGCACGTTTCTCTATGTCGTAATGTTCGTCGATAAAACCTTTTTGCAGCGGAACCCAGAAAGCGTCCACCACATGTCGCATATCGCCCCAGCGTTTAGCGGCGATGGTCCCCAGTCGGTTGAAGGCCCACCAAGCGGCCTTGCGGCTGAAACCCGTCTCACGACCGCAGGTCTTGTAGGTCGTAGGCAGGTCGGTGACGTTGGCGTAGAACGGCACGTATATCGACGAAGCCACGTTGTCGAGGTCGAACCAGCAGAGAGCCCCCACTTCGTCGGGCAGCCAGTTGCGGCACTGCAGTATGGTGGCGTAAACGGTGAAATGCACGGCAATGCTACGTTCGCCACGGGCGTGCCATCCGCCGTTGATCTTGTGCAGAGCCAGTTCGTCGGCTTTCATAAATGGGTTGGCAAGGGGCGACATCACCGTCTTGCCCTCCTTGTCGGTAACGGTGAGGGTTTTACGCATGTCGTACTCGGTGCCTTCGTAATAATCTTTGAACACCCGCATCATATCCTCGACGCTCACCAGCGAGTCGGGTTTTACGGAGAAGGGGTAGTTCTCGGCATTGGGGTCGAGTTTCAGGCTCGGGGCCAGAAGGTCGAACACACGCCACTCCCTGCGGCGGCAGGCCAGCATGGTGCGGGTTTCGGGAGCGTAGGCGTAGGCAAAACGGAAAGGCTCTTTCTTCTTGTCCCACCAGCCGTTTTCTTCGGCAAGGGAATAAACATTGTCGGAGGCCATAAAATAGTCCTTGTTTTTGAGGTCTATCTCGCAGATGCGCGAAGCGTTGGCGTTGACCGAGATATGGTCGTCGGGGACACGCTGGGCAGCCCACACGGCACCTATTTTGTCCTTGCCGGGACCCATTATCTCAAGGTGCCACACCTCGTTTTTGTCGGCAATGGTAAGACACTCGCCGGCGTCGTTCCATCCGTATTTCTTGAGCAGCTCTCCGGCAGTCTTGATGGCCTCGCGTGCTGTGGAGCAGCGTTGCAGCAGCAGCATGCACAGACGTTGGCAGTCGATAAGGCCTTTGTCCGACTTCAGTTCCGCACGTCCGCCGAAGGTGGATTCGCCTATGGCCAGCTGTTTTTCGTTCATGCAGGGGTATGCGGTGTTGAAAAACTGGTAGGTGTGCGCCACCTGAGGTATCTCGCCTATCTCGATATTTTCGTAGCGCGGCATCTTGCCCTCCACCTTGGGAGCCCAGCGGCGGAGGTAGAGTTTCTGCATCTCGCCTTTCTGGTGGTCTTTGGCAGGTTCCACCCAGATATTGGTGCGCGAGCGGTGGCTGTCGTCGGTGTGGGAGGTCATCACCGAGCCGTCCTTGGAGGCCAGACGTCCCACGGTTATCGAGGTACATTCCATTCCGGCGATTTCTTCGTCGGGAGTGATTTGGGCAAAAGCGGTACACGAAACCGCAAGTGCCAGCATTAGAGCGAGTTTCTTCATTGTGTCTCTGATTTTAGTTTCTGCAAAGATACGATTTTTTTTAGTTCGGAATTCGGATTTAGGATTTCGGAATTTTTTTTTGAGTTAAAAAACTGCAAACTGCCCTCTGCCCCCTGAATCCTGACAACTGCCCCCTAATTATTCACGCTTTTCCTGTATTCCGCTGGGGTTTGGCCTGTATGTTTTTTGAAGAAAGTGCCGAACTGCGAAGCGTTTTTGAACCCTAAAGCCTTGCCTATGTGCGCCACGGGAGTTTCCATGTTCTTTAGCTTGCTTTTGGCCTCCTGTATAACCCTGTCGTTGAGCCACTGCTGCACCGAGAGACCTGTCTGACGCTTCACCGCTGAACACAGGCGAACCGACGAGACATCCAACATCTTGCAGAAATACTTTTTGTCCCTACGCCTGTCGCCGTGCGTGGATAGCAGGTTGGCAAACGACTGCATAAGCGACGCGCCCTCGGACTCGTCGGCACGCACCGAATGACGCTCCATTATAGTGCCAATCATATTGGTGAACGAAAGCACTATTGGCTCCAGCACCGAATACTCTTTCATATTGTGGTGGAGGCACTCGGCAATAAGGTTGAAATAAAGGTCGAGTATCGACACCTCGTCTTTCGACAGTTTGAAACACACCGGATTTTGCACAATCCTGTTAAGTATGCTCTGCACCCCGAAACCGAAGGCGATGATTTTCGGCTCGAAATTGTCCGACAGTTCCACTGGCGTTAGCACGCAGTTGCTCGGCGTAATCATAAGCATGTCCTCCGCCGCCCTGAACTGCTTTAAGTTGGCCAGTTCCACAGAGAACCCCTTCTTGACAAGCATCACACGGACTTCCTGCGACAGAAACGCCTTGCCAATATTTTGCAGCATATACTCGCGCATCGTTTCTTTGCCGATGATTATCACAAGGTTGTCGCCGAAAAAGTCTTCGCTGCTTTTTTTCTTCCCGATTATTTCCTGCTGAATCTCTTTGTCTATCAGCTTTGGATTTATGTGTCTGCCCATAAAATAGTGTTTTTTTGAATTGCAAAGGTACAGATAAAAAATGATATGTTCATATTTTGATAGTTAAAAATCTTTAAAATTTAAATATTGAACATAAAATACAAAAATTGAACATATTTTTACAGGCAAAATAGTTGTATCTTTGTATAGGGAAATTTGAAATCGTTTCAATTTGACAAATTTTCTTATAAAACACTAATTATAAATATGTTATTTAGCAAGTACATAAAATGGCAGAAATTGCGGAAAAAGGCTTTTTCCAAGAATTGTGACAAGGGCTTGTCTCAAATTTTGAACATATTGTTGTGTTATAGAAATGTTGCTTTTTTTTCGACGAGTGTTCAAATTTTTTCTTCGCCAAGACATTTTAATGTTTGTACTATGATTTTGTGGAATAACAAACCGTACTTTGTAACCCCATATCGTAACATCTCTCCGCCTTTCGGTTGACGCAGGCCTCTGCCCGAAGGGAAGCTGTGCGGCAGAGGCACAAGAGGCGAACTTGAGCAAAACGCGGCTTAAGGCTTCCGCTGAGGCGGCACCAGCTCAGGATAATAAAGGGGGTGCGGTAAAGTAAATAACATAAACAACGATAAAAACATAGACAAAATGACAAAAAAAATATTAATATTAAGTACAATCGCAATTTTATTTGCGGCAACCGGTTTCGCACAGATGAAAATAGACTCCCTTGGCAGGGCGCTTGTAGGCACGCCCTATATGCCGCACGACCAAAATGAAGTAACAACTATGTCGATTTTTGGCAAATATGGGACATACAAAGCTGGCTCCAAACTCACTTTCGGCGATTTCGGTCGTAAAGACCACAACGGATGGAATGTGTTTGTGGGAGAATATAAATTATTCGATACCGACCAGCTGTGGCTGCACGGAAAAAACGGCATTGTACTCTCTACAGGAAACGGGAGTGTTGTAACCTCGTTCGGAGCCCGCAACAGCTACCTATCCCCATGGGCCACTGAAACGGCACAGGTGGCTGGGATGGATTTCACCACACCAATTACAGCCAGCAGTTTTTCTGTGTTCTATGGCAACGGCACAATGTCGGGCTCCAATGCTATGTACGACGCTCTGACGCAGATAATGCAGCTCTCGCCGGTAACTTACACATACACAGTGACTGCCAGCCGCTTTGGTGATGACTTGACACCGGTGGCCGACATCTCTGATATCCCCAGCGAACAAATTACCGACAAAACTGCCGACGACATACTGAAGGCCACCGAGTTACAGGCCCAGTTAACAGGCGATAGATTCAGCTACGGTCTCGACTTGGGTGGTTTTGAGGAGCAGTTCCCCACCTTGGTGAGCACCGACGGCGAGGGCAACAAATATATCGACTACGTGTCGCTGGTGCCTGTACTTGTGGCCTCCATACAGGAACAGCAGCAGATTATCGAAAGCCAGAACGCCATAATCGAGGACATACGCACACAGATGTACAAAATGCAGGACACCCTGCACCAGCTCGTGCTGCGCCGCGACAGCCTCGCCACTGCCACCAACTCGCACCTCGACCAGAACATCCCCAATCCCTTCGACGAAGGCACCAATATAGGATATTACATATCCACCGACGCCACAATGGCCACATTGTACATATTTAATATGTCGGGCATCCTTATCGACGCACTGAATATCACGCAGTTCGGCACTGGAAGCATCGATTTCGACGGCACGCTGCTGCCCGAAGGCATGTATGTTTACACCCTTGTGGTTGACGGCAACATTGCCGACAGCAAACGTATGATGATTGTACACTAGAAAGGAGGTTGTGATGAAAAAAACAATTTTTTTACTGACGTTGTTTCTTGTTGCTTTATGCCAACGAGGTTTTTCTCAATCTTTTGTTTGTGGTGATTATAGTAATGACTCTTGTTACGGTTGTGATGACCCCTTTCTTAAAAGTAACGATACCATCACCCGTTATTTTCCTTACGGTGGAGTGTTTACACCTAAAGGTGATATAAGGGTGTTGATTGTGTTTGCCAGTTTCGGAGGAATATTCGACACCATGTCTCTTGGTGATTGGCCAGCAAATTCAAATTTTCCAAACTGGGCAATAAATCCGAACTACAAAGCGTTTTATAACGACACAACGGAGTTTTGGACGAACAATATATATGGTGACACTAACCGATTCTCCGTATCAAATTACTATTATCAGATGTCGAAAGGGAAATTCAGACTAATGGCGGATTACTACCCACAAAAAATTGTGGTACCAGACAGCTTGTGTTTACAATTTAATAGATGGGATTCGATAAATAAATATGTACTCTCTCAAATACCAGCAAATTTTAATTGGAGTAAATACGACAATAGAAAAAATAATCCGTCATTTCAATTCGACAACTCAATTTCTCAGCCTGACAGCATAATAGACTATATTATTTTTTGTTATAGATATTCAAGCAAATGGGCAATCAAGCCCTTCCCCAATACTGGCAATGCTGATGCACAAGCCAGTATAGGAATAGCAGTGGCGACTCAGAATCCGAGCTATCGAGTAAATAAAGGCTTTACATACTATAGCGGAAGTTTAAAACCTATAGGGATATTTATCCATGAATTAGGACATAACTTGTACAAAGCTCCACATTACAATGGTGCTAACGGGGTAGCTGGCAACTATTTTTACCAGCCATCCACAGGCTGGGGTATGATGACACCCAAAATTTTCACTTGCCCATTGTCTTGGGAGAGGTGGCTGTTGGGTTGGAGCGAGATAACAGCCAGTGGCATTAATTCTGACATTTCTTCACCAGCCGACCTTGCATTACAAGACACATTTATATTACGCGATTATATTACCACCGGGGATGCCATACGCATAAAAATACCCAATGGCTATGGGGATGAGCAACATCTTTGGATTGAAAACCATCAGGGTTTCTCCGTCTTCGATGCAGATTCATATAATGGCCAATTCTGTTATAGCCCAATAACTAATAAAAAAGGGATAGGAATGTATGTGGAAGCAATTGAATCCGAAAGATTGTCTTCGTCTAGCTGGTTTAGACCTTGCAACAGAATAAGATATATACATGCCGACGGTAATTACAATTTTGTTTTCAATAAAACTCCTATATATCCTCATGCTGGCTTTTGCAATAATCCAACATATAATATGCACAAGAATAGCCCCAATCCAATTGGCGGACAAAATGTCGGGGAATATATAAGGCACGATTTCAACAATGATGGTAAAATTGAATATGGTTGGGGTAGCTGTGATGCCACTTATAATGAAAATACGCCTGTAATAGTTATGGCAGGAGATTCTACCGCAGATTATATGTTCGGCAAAGGATTACTTTTCGATGTCGGTCCAAAAATCAACCGCTCAACAAACCCAACAATAATTAATATTCCTGAATATAATCTTTCAGAAAAAAAAGTTGAGGCTTTTTATTTGAATGGCGTTTCTGTGGAAGTGCTTCGTAAATATTCCAATGGTGATATATCTGTAAAAATTAGGTTGGACGATGTTGATATTAGTAAAAGTACAACATATTCTGCAGCAAATATTGTATTGTCTAATATTACCAACGACAGCAATCCCGATTTAAGAATTTTGCCAAATACAACTCTTACAATTTGTAAAAGCGCCACTCCCAATAGGCATGTACCACCCTCAAACTCGCAAATCAGCTACAACTCATATTTGGATTCTTTTGTTGCACCAACAGTCTTTACTTGCGACAGTTTTTCTTTTTTCAAGCAAGAGCCTAATTCTACAGTTGAGGTAAAGGACAAATCCACTTTAATACTGTCCGCATTTTCCACATACGAAATAGGCGATGGAGCAACCTTGGTTATAGACAGTGCCGCAAGCATATTGCTAAAAGCCGGGTCTGTTTTAAGAATCAAAGGAAGCGGGAGACTTATTGTTAAGAATGGTGCATATATTTGTGCGGGATTATTCCGTGATAGGAAAGCCAAAATCAAATTACTGGATACTCTCAGTTCTTTATGTTTGGAAAACGGATATAGTATCGGCATAAATCCAAACAGCGAAGTCGTTAATAATAATCGTTGTTTACTTACTCCGGTAGCATTTGATGTTGAGGGGGATGGGGGTATTAGATTGTATAATGATACAATTTATATCCAAGACAGCATTTTTCAATCCAAGGCATATTTTTCCGGCAAAGTAATAAAAGCAGGTCACCATATTACAAATCTGAAGCCCTATGGCAATGTTGTGATAAAACAAGGTGCACATGTTATTTTTGATGCGGAAAAAGAAACCCTTATTGACAATGGCACAGAAGTGGAACTTAATGGTAAATTAGAAATACGCGAATAAAAAAATATAGTCATGAAAAAAATAAGAAAAATTTTATTGTTTACCTTGCTTGCAACGGCCATGAATGCTGTTGCACAGACAGGCTACCAGTCGTTCTTGAATGCGGACACGACACTATGGTATATGAATCATGATACTTATTATGATGAACCCTATAATAGCTACGAATTCGCTGCAACTGGCTCTTTTTTCATTGACAGCGTTTTTTGCAGAAAATTGTCTTGTTCTTACGTGGTTAGACACAATGATGGACACTATTCTTACATTCCATACACCACAAACACGAGAAATTACTTGAGCGAAGACACTGTTTCTGGAAAATTATGGATGTATACATGCAACGCTAACGACACTACACATTTCACTAAAAAATTGCTTGTGGACATGTCGCTTGAAGTTGGGGACACATTCTGCTTGCCGTTGGACTTCGGGGATCCGTACATTGACACTTTGGTTTATACTGTTGATAGTGTATTATACCTTGACGGTAGAAAACACATATTTATGAGCGATAAAAGAGTTGACGAATATTATTTGAGTATCAATATTTTTATCGAAGGAATAGGCAGCTCCAGTCATTTGTTTTTTCCTATTGGGTACTATTGGTATTATCCCAGTTATATACCGGATATAAGTTTCCTGTTTTGTTGCTTTAAAGATGGCTTGCACGTTTATATGGATACTTTGATATGGTTTCTTGATGGTGCCGACGACTGTGTTCAAACTTATTCTTCATTGTATCGACCTAAATTAGAACAAAAAATCACCGCCTACCCTAACCCCACGAAAGACCGCATAACGCTGGAGTTCGGCGAGGCGCGTTTCAGCAAGCTGCGGCTGGTGAACGCCGCCGGCGCCACGGTGCTGGAGAAAACCCTCATAGGCTACGAGCCACAGCACATCCTGCAACTGAAAGGCCTGCCCGCCGGCATCTACTCCTGCATACTCTCCGGCAAAGACGGCACGGCAACGCAGAAAATCGTTGTAGAATAGTTAAGAATTAAGAGTTAAAAGTTGGGAGTTTTGAGTTTAAAAATTTAAAAACCAAAATATTATGAAAAGATTTCTACTAACCTTGGCAGTGCTGGCAATAACCGCCACATCTTTCGCACAGCAGACATATCAGCCGGTGCCAATGCTTTCAAAAGAAAACCATTGGAGAGAAGCCTATGCGGAGTTGTTTCCCTATGGTTATAATATTGATACAGGGGACGTGTATTATTCCGATGTATATCTTTCTGGAGATAGTATTACATTAGATTCCACCACATATAAAATACTTGTTTACAAGTATTCAAGGACTGGAGATTCATCTACAGTTGGAATTAGGGAGGATTCGTTGGGTCGTGTGTTTATGTGGCGATACCAACAAAGTGACAGGAAATTATATGATTTTACACTGCAAAAAGGTGATACAACATGGAAAGAAAACAGGGGTGAAGGTAGTTATGTAGCAGAACTGGTTCACGCTGTGGACACACTTCAAATCGCAGGCAAATTGAGAAAAAAAATCACTTTTGCCTAATTAACAGTTCATAGATACAGGTCAAATGATAGATGGGATACATTGGTGGATTATACTCCATATTCCGATGATTCTCCTGAAAAAATTTGGATAGAGGGTATCGGAAGTTGCGGCGGATTGGTTTATCCGTATGTTATGGATACTGGTTATTTGGATGAATTGCGTGTGCTATGTAATTTTCATGACGATTCTTCTAGCTTTAACTTTGGTCCTTTTGATTGTTTCCCCACGTCATCCCTCATCACCACCGACGCTCCGCCCCGCATCAGCGCCTACCCCAACCCCACGAAAGACCGCGTAACGCTGGAGTTCGGCGAGGCGCGTTTCAGCACCCTGCGACTGGTGAACGCCGCCGGCGCCACGGTGCTGGAGACATCCCTCACTGGCCAAGAGCCACAGCACACCCTGCAACTGAAAGGCCTGCCCGCAGGCATATACTCCTGCATACTCTCCGGCAAAGACGGCACCGCAACGCAGAAAATCGTTGTAGAATAGTTTGCAGTTTGTAGTGTGGAGTTTTGAGTTAAGAGCCGCAAAGCGTTGCTGCTCTTTTTTTACGGAAATCAGTGAACTGTGAACTGGAATGGTCGCAGGTCGTTAGTCATTAGTCCTTTGACTTTAGACTTTTGACCTTAGACCCATCTCGTTCCGCTCTCCGAGTTATTGATATTTTCTTTTTTCGGCCAGAAAGCGCATAAAAAAAGCCCCCCTCAAGGGATTAGAGGGGGGACAAACCTAAAATTGTACTATGAAAAAGAAAATATCAATGAAGTAGCTAAGTAAGGGCTTACTCAGCATATACTTCCAAAGTGATTTCGGCTTTGATATCTTTGTGGATATTGATGGTGATGGGGTAGGAGCCAACTTCTTTCACTCTGTTTCCATCAACAACAATTTTCTTGCGGTCGATATCGTAGCTGTACTGTTCTTTCAAAGCTTCGGCAACCTGAATGTTGTTCACCGAGCCGAAGATCTGGCCGTTGGCGCTGGCTTTGGCGGCCACACGGATGGTCTTGCCTTCCAGAGCTTCTTTCAGCGTTTCGGCGTCTTTGCGGATGCGTTCTTCTTTGAAAGCGCGCTGACGCATGTTCTCAGCGTGGATTTTGCGGTTTGTGGCGGTGGCCATAATTGCCATTCCCTGGGGGAAGAGGTAATTGTTGGCGTAGCCGTTCTTAACGTTAACTATGTCGTCCTTGTAGCCTAATTTGGCAACGTCTTGTGTCAATATTACTTCCATCGTTATCTCCTCCTATTTTATTTTAAACAATCGGCTACGTAGGGCATCAAAGCCAGGTGACGAGCTCTTTTTATTGCTTGCGACACTTTTTTCTGATATTTGTTCGAGGTTCCGGTGATGCGGCGGGGCAGTATCTTGCCTTGCTCGTTAACGAATTTCAGAAGGAAATCAGCGTCTTTGTAATCGATATATTTTATGCCGAGTTTTTTGAAACGGCAGTATTTTTTGCGTTGTGTGTCAACGGCTATCGGTGTCAGATATTTTATTTCGGTTTCGTTTGCCATATCTTATTCAAAAATTTACAGGGTTAGACTTAATTGGCTTCTTCAGCGGGTGCCTGTTCTTTCTCTTTCTTGTTGTTGCGTTTTTTCTCGTTGTAGGCGATGGCGTGTTTGTCCAGCGACACGGTGAGGAAACGCAGCAGGCGCTCGTCGCGTTTGTAGGTTGTCTCCAAGGTGGCTATCAGACTGCCTTCGGCTTTGAATTCAATCAGATAGTAGAAGCCTGTGGTTTTCTTTTGAATAGGGTAGGCGAGTTTTCTCAAACCCCAATTATTGGTATAGATAATTTCAGCACCGTTGCTCGTAAGCAAATCCTGGTACTTTTTTACCGTTTCCTTCATCTGTTCATCAGACAAAACGGGAGTCATAATGAAAACGGTTTCGTACTGTTTTACCATAATTTTACTTGTTGTTTTTTTATTTTACTTTATTTTTTTGGGATTGCAAAGATACGACTTTTTTTTATATTGCGGCCTTTTTTTGTCGATTTTCTTTTCTTTAAAACACCAACGCGCTGTATATCAATTCATTAAAAATTGAATATTTTTTGCGAAATTAACCGTTATGCGTTGAAAATTCGTCGGTTTCAGTCGTGTTTTCGTCGTTTTTTGGTCTGTTTTTGTCCGTTTTTTGGTCGGTGAAAAGCGAGGGCAGGGTAGTGGCGAGGGTGAGGGTTTTGCCGTTGGCGGGATGGGGTATGTCCAGCCTATAGTTATATGTATAGGGATAGGGGTAGTCCACACGGTAGTGTGTGTTGGCCTTGTCGCCCAGCACGGGGTGTCCGCTCTGCATCAGCTGCATGCACAGCTGGTTTTCGAAATGCTGCACCATCGCCACGTCGAGCAGTGCGATCTCCTCTTCGGTGCGTATTACGGTATATTTCAGCGTGCATTCCACCAGACCTTCGGCGGCGGTTTCGTGCCATTGGCGCAGAAAGCCCCTTTGGTTGAGCTCCGCCCATGCCCGCAGGGTGCCTTTTTCTTGTTCGAAAGTGCCGCACACCCACACACGGAAATGTTTGGTGGCTTTGGCGCAGGCCTCGCGCAGTGCCTCGCGCAGCTCGTTGCGTTTGCAGAACAGGCAGATGCCGTTTTCGTCGTTGCGCAGGAACATGACGGGGGTTACCGCTATGCTCCGGCGGTTGAGCCGGGTGAGGTCGGCGTTGAGGGTGTTGTTGAGCGAGCGCAGTCCGCCCACGGTTTTTCCCGCAAGGGGTACGCCCGATGACTTGAACGATGCCACCACGGTGCCGTCCTCATATAATATAGGTGCCGAGGTGCGTTCGCGGTAGGTGCGTTTGGCCTCGTATTTGGTATATTCTATGGTTTCGCCGCGCTTGAGCACCAGCTCGGGGTGTTTCACCACTGCGTTGTTGTGGCGCACGCAGCCGCAACGTATCACCTTTTTTATTTTGTTGGTGGATGCGTCGGGGAAGGTCTCCTGCAGCAGCTCGAGCAGCGAGGTTTCGTGTGTGGCGGTGATTTTCATGGAAATTCTAATTGTTGTTGACCACGGATTGCACAGATTTTACAGATTGGTTTTGTGAATTATCATGTAAACATGATTACATATATAATATCAGAAACCATCTTCATATGGTTACGACAGCAGTTTTTTCACCATTTCGGACACGGTTTTGTTGTCGGCCTTGCCGGCGAACTGTTTGGTGGCCATGCCCATCACCTTGCCCATGTCTTTCATGCTCGAGGCACCGGTTTGGGCTATTATCTCGCGCAGTGCTTTCTCCACCTCTTCGGCGG
Source organism: Bacteroidales bacterium (assembly GCA_016283745.1). Taxonomy (GTDB): domain Bacteria; phylum Bacteroidota; class Bacteroidia; order Bacteroidales; family P3; genus UBA1219. The sequence goes on from JAEENM010000193.1 coordinate 12,157, forward strand.
GCATCTGTTCGGGCAGGTAGCGTTCGATAACGGCGGCCTGTTCCATCTCGGCGGCGTAGAGGTCGTCGCGGTTCTGCTGTTTGTATATGTCGGCGGCTTCGCGGCGTTGTTTTATCAGTCGTTGCAGCATGGCGGTTTCAGCGGCTTCGTTGAGCTCGCCGCCGGCTTTGGAGGTCTTCTCCAGAAGTATGGCCGATTTGATGGCACGCAGCGATTCCAATGTGCCGCGGTCTTTGTTGAGCATAGCCGTCTTGATGTCGGCGTTGATTTTTTCTTCTAAACTCATTGCTTTGGATTGTTTTGGCTTGTTGATACAAAAAAAGCACACAATCGCTTGTATGCTTTCCGTTTTTGTCTTGTGGCATCGACTGGAATTGAACCAGTGACACAAGGATTTTCAGTCCTCTGCTCTACCAACTGAGCTACGACGCCATCATTTTTGCGACTGCAAAGGTACGACTTTTTTTTGTATTGGGCAAATTTTTTTTAATGCCGCAAAGCTGTGTTTGTTTTAATTTGTTGATAATTAAAAAGTTGTGATGTTAAATAAAACCGTTTCAAACTGTAGGTTCCGCTGTTTCGGAGGCTGTTTTTTCGGCATTTTCTTTCGCTTTTTTCTCTTTTTTCGATGCAAAAAGTTGGTCGAAAATCAGCATAAAGATACCGATGGTGATGGCTGCGTCGGCGAAGTTGAAAATGGCGTTGAAGAAGGTGAAATTCTGTCCTCCCACAAAAGGCATCCACTCGGGCCATGTGATGGTAAAGAGCGGGAAATAGAACATGTCCACCACCTTGCCGTAAAGGAAAGGAGCGTAGCCGCCCTCTTCGGGGAAGGCTTTGGCCACCTCGAAGGTGCTTTCGCTGAAGATAAGTCCGTAGAAACAGCTGTCGATAATGTTGCCAACGGCGCCTGCGAAAATCAGCGACATGCTCACCAGCAGGAACTTGCGCACGTTTTTCTTAACCATATACACAATGCCCCACGCTATGCCCACCGATGCGAGGAGACGGAACACCGAGAGCAGTATCTTGCCCCAGCTGCCGCCGAAATGCATGCCGAAAGCCATGCCCTCGTTTTCGATGAACAGTATCTGGAACCACGACCCGAACACCGATATGCTCTCGCCGATGTGCATATTGGTCTTTACAAGGATCTTTATCACCTGGTCTATCACAAGTATGGCCACGATGATGGCAATGGCTAGGAGCAGTCGTTTTTTCTGTGGCTGGGTCATAGATTGCTCAAATTAGGAGTTATCTGGAAAAACTCGTTCAGCACAAGGTAGATGCCGAACCCGATAAGTATTATTCCCAATATCTTGTTTATGACATGTATCACTTTGGGCAGTAGCACGGTTTTCAGCGTATAGGCTATGGTGCATTTGAGAATGTCGCAGGTGAGCACGGTGGCCAATATTGCGGCAAGGAACATAAGGCTGGTCTGGCGGGTGGTGAGTGTGGAACTGCCAATGGATACCTGCTCCAGTGCGGTGGCCACGCCCACGGGCATCACCCAATAGAGCCATACGCCCGGATTTGCTATGTTGAACAGAAATCCCTTGCCCATGGTTTTGAGGTACGACATGCCGAGCGACTGGGTGTGGTTGTCCAACTTGCCTTTTGTCTTAGGCTCTTTCTGTGGCTCTTTCTGTAAAAAGGTGAAAACGCCGAAAATTATCATCACTATGCCGCCGATGATGGAGAAAATCATCTTCGACCGCGGGTTGTCCATAAATTGAGAAACTCCGAAGGTGACCAGCGACACAATCACTATGTCGCTCAACGATATGCCCATAGCGAAACGCACTCCGGCTTTGAAACCCGAAGTGAGGCTTGTCTGTATCAGGGCGAACAAAGCAGGCCCGATGATACACGACAGACCGAGGCCCATCAGCACACCCTTTATTATTACTTCTAATGCGGACATACGTTTTTTATATCAAAACAATGTTAAACAGCCTATAAACCAACGTTTTGTGGCACACAGGCTTTTACACACCAAACTGCAAAGATACGAAATATATTTGGTTGCTTGGCGGTTTTGGGCGTTTTTTTTATTTTTTGGCGGTTTGGAGGAGAGGTTTTTCGGACCCTTTTTACATTATTTTTTGCGGCTATGACAAAAAAATTTGTTCATTTGCCAAAAAAATAGTAAATTTGCTTCTTTGCATATCCCATACCTTTTTTGGGTATAGGGTGTTGTATATAGTTATGAATCAATATTTTGTAAAAAGATGACAAAATACAAAAATAAAAAAATGGTGTTGAGTTTGCTCTCAATGCTCATTTTAAACACCTTTTTTGCGGTTCAGGCACAGAACAATCTGGACTCGATTTCGCCCGACCATAGTGTTACTTTCACCACTATGAACCCATACGGTTGGACGGCCACGCAAACTAACAACAAATGGGTGGCTTCGTCGGGCAATAGGGGTATTCCTAGCTCTATGTCGTCGATGTACGCCACGGTTATAGTGCCGCAGGGCGCCGAGGGTAGCATAAGCTTTACCTACCGCGTGTCGTCGCAGGCCTCGTACGACGCCTTTTATGTTACTGTGGACGGTGTGGCTGTTGATGGGTTTACTACAGGTAAAAGCGGCACCATTCCCGAAACGGATGTTGTTGTATCCCTCACCCCCGGAAGACATGATATTGAATGGTACTACAGCAAAAACGCCAGCACCAACACCGGCGAGGACGCCGCTTTTGTTTCTAACGTGCGTTTTTCGATAGGTTGGTGTCCGCGTCCCGCCAATATGTTGCTTGTAACCACAACAGACACTTCGGCATATATCACTTGGAGCGGCCAGCCTGAGGCCAATATCGAATATGGCCCGCAGGGATTTTTGCGCGGCCAGGGTTTTGCCGACTATGTTACCGACACCTTCTACACTATCTACGGGCTGCAACCCAACACCTACTACACTGTTTGGGTGCAGTGCGTTTGTCCCAATGGTGACACCAGCGTTTGGGAGCCACTCAGTTTCCGCACCGCTTGTGCTCCTATAGCGTTGCCTTACACTCAGGATTTCGAAGGCTGGACTTCTGGATCGTCGCTCTCAACCACTATCGACCCTTGTTGGACAAGGCACAACAACTACACCACAGGAAGTTGGTACCCATACGTTACTACAAGCCCCACCCATTCAGGCTCAAGGGCTATATACTTTTATGGTTACTCCAGCGGAAATACCGACTATAACACTATGCTTGTGATGCCCACTTTTGCCGACACTATTCAAAATCTTCAAGTGTCGTTCTGGATGTATCCCAACTCCTCGTCGTACAACATAGTGGTTGGTGTAATGACAAACCCCGACGACCCGACTACTTTTACACCGGTTACAACCTGCACCGCCCCCTCATATTATTCTTGGAATCTTATGGAAGTGCCTTTGAGTTCTTATAGTGGTCAGGGAAGGTATATAGCTTTTAAGACAAACTATTCATACGGTGTTATAATTGACGATGTCACCATAGATCGCATTCCAAGTTGCCCCAGGGCAAGGAATTTGGCTGCATCGGGCATCAGCTCAACAGGTGCTACAATTTCGTGGCAGGGAACCGGCCAGTCGTGGGAGCTGGAATACGGCCATCCGGGATTCACACCCGGTACCGGCACAAGGGTACAGTGTCCGAGTACAAGACAGTATATCACCGGACTTAATCCCGCCACAGCATATGAGGTATATGTTACCACTTATTGTATTAATGGGGAAACTTCGGTTTCGCAACCGTTCACATTCCGTACCACTTGTGGCAACAGCAAGATAACCTCCGTGCCTTATGCCGAGAATTTTGAGAATATGGGAACAGGTTCCATTTACAGCAAACTGCCCTGCTGGAAAGCCGCCAACCTTTACAGCACCTCATATCCATCGGTACAGGGACAAGGCGGTTCCAACGCTTTGTATATGAATGTGTACCGTAGTTCTTCATCCGTAAGAGATATGTACACTTACATAGCTACGCCACCTATAGATACCAACGTTTTGCCTCTGCGCACACTGCAGGTGTCGTTCAAGATGCTGCGTCCCAACACAAGCTATATGCACGAGTTGGCCTTTGGTGTGATGACCGATTCGTCGGATATTGAGACTTTCGACACCCTGCAGTTGATACATTTGAACAGCTCCGGCATCTGGACCGAATTTACATACAGCTTAGAGAACTATCGTGGCGATGCTCGGTTTATAGCTTTCAAGACATCAGTTTACGGTTCACAATATTATACTTACCCATACATCGACGACATTTTAATAGAACATGTGGTAACTTGTCATCCGCCGACAAATGTGGAGGTGTTGACTTCTTACGACCCCAACGATATTTTGGTGTCGTGGACGTCGGGATCATCAACTGCCGACTCGTGGGACATCGCCTACGGTCCAAGAGGTTTCAGTCCGTACAGGGGCGGCCAGCGCATTGACGGTGTTACCGACACATTTTATGTGCTGACGGGCTTGAGCTATGACACCACTTACGAGATTTATGTCCGTTCGCACTGTGGTCCCAACGACTCCAGCGTGTGGAGCCTCCAGCCAGGAAGTGTAACTCCAGGCTCCATTATCATGCCACGCACCTCCAGCCAGACTTACTACATCTGCGATGCTATGGTGTACGACAACGGCGGTCCTTCGGGCGACTACTCCGACAATAACAGCAGCACCCTTATCCTCTATCCGATCAGCAACGACTCGGTTATGTCGATTAGCGGTACTTACAGTACAGAGTTAAACTATGATTATATATCGGTTTTTGACGGCGCAAACACTTCGGCCACCCAGCTGGCGCGTGTCAGCGGTTCGGGAACACTTTCGTGTTCGTCAACAACAGGCCCACTCACAATAGTGTTCACATCCGATGTGGGGGTGACAATGAGCGGGTTTGCATTGCACGCTCGTTGTGTGGCTCCTCCGCCCTGCCGTCGTCCTCTGCCTTCGGTGCTTTCTGTGGAAAGTCGCAGGGTAACGATAGATGTGGTTTCCTCGCCTGCCAACAACTGGATAATGGAATTCTCCACATCACAGAACTTTACACCAGGTCGTAATCAGGGAACCACCATAGTGCGCGGTACTTCCAACTTCACAGTCAACGGTCTGCAGCCTCAACGCACCTATTATGCATACATACGTACCGATTGCGGCGGTGGCGACACTAGCCAGTGGTCGTACCGTTTTTCGTTCAGCACCCCTTGCGATCCCGCTTCGGTGCTTCCATATACCGAGGATTTCAACACATTGCAGATAAACGCCCGTCGCGACTGCTGGACGAGCACCAACAATTACCCGCTAACACGCAAGTGGCACTCCTCCACAAACAATAAGGCTTACTATTTATACGACAGGAATGGAGTGCGAAACGGTATGTCGATACAAAAAATCGACAATGTGCCAGTTAGCGGTCTACGCACGAAATTCAGTCTTTTCGGAACCGACACCAGCACCCGTTTCTCGGTTGGTGTGATGTCCAACCCGAACGATTTCAGCACTTTTGTACCTGTAACCACTTTCAATGTGCGCGACGATTACGACTGGTACAACTACGAAATACCTCTGTCGTCGTACAACGGTGGTACCGGCTACATAGCCTTTATGTCCACAACCCCCAATGCCACCACCGAACTTTATTTCGACAATCTTATGGTGGACACAGCTGCCCATTGCCTGCCTCCCGTTCCGGACACCATAATAGCTTCCCGCACTGGTGCCACCATTATTTGGCAATCGCTGGGAGCTACGAGTTGGATGCTGGAATACGGACACAAAGGTTTCACACCCGGCACTTCCACGGTGTATATGCTGAGAGCGCCATACGCTACTCTCGGAGGTCTCAATCCCAACAGCGAATACGATGTGTATCTGCGTACGATATGCGGACCTAACGACACGAGCGAATGGAGTCTCAACCCGATACGTTTCCATACCACCTGCGAGGAACGTCAGCTGCCGTATGTGGAGAATTTCGAAGGCTATTACGGCTCGCCGTATTCGGAATACACACGCGCCATACCTACTTGCTGGACTCTGACAAGCAGCGAAGGTAAGAAATCGGAGTACCGTCCGCAGCTGTACACAGATACTTTAGCTCTCAACGGTACCAGCACACTGGTGTTCCGTGCGCCCGGCACATTGACATCACCCGTTATCGACGCAAGTCTCGACACCGTGGAGGCGGATTTCTTTATGCGAGTCGATGATATTGCCGATTATATGGTTGTGGGCGTTGTAACCGACCCGACCGACATTTCCACATTTGTGGCCATCGACACAGTGTTCAACACTGCCGCCGATGTTTATCAGAAACACACTGTTGCTTTCAATCACTACAGCGGCAACGGCAGCCACATAGCTTTCCGCAAGGTCATCGGCAATATTGACAACCAAACCAGAGTGCTTATTGACAGCCTTATGGTGCGACCGATGGATAATTGCCTGCGTCCGTCGAATATAACAGTTTCCGACATCACAGCACACACCGCCCGCGTGGCTTGGACTGAGCGCGGAACGGCCACCAGCTGGATTATCGAATACGACACAGTGGGCTACACTCCCGGCACCGGCACACAGATTACGGTGAACACCAATCCGTATCTGCTTACCGGCCTCGATTCCAACAGAGCGTATAATGTATATGTCCGCTCTATCTGCACCGACACCAGCGAATGGTCTAACATTCCTGCGGAATTCTTGTTGCCCCGTTGTGATGAGAGCTGCCTATATACGCTTGCTATGACATCATCCACCTCAGGATGGTACGGAGCCTCGGTGGAAGTGAGATACGACGAGAATACAACTTATAATTACTCCATCAATGGTCGTTCGGGAACGGAGTACATCTATGCTTGTCCGGGCGAGATAGTGGCGTTCAGCTGGCTGTCTGGACAGTACGACAGCTATTGCCATTTTGTTATTCTAAATGGCGATGACACTCTGTACGCCTCTTCCGGCACACCGACACCAGGCCTGTTCTACACCACCACTTGCGGCAGTGACACAGCCTGTCCGATACCGGTGAACCTCACAACCACAGTAATCGATTACCAAACAGTTGAAGCCGGATGGTACGGCACAGGCACTTTTGAAATTGCATGTAAGATAGTGGGTACGCAACAGATGCTGTGGAAGGATACCATCACCACCGCAAACTACGTGAACACCTACCGTATCGACTCACTGCATCCCGACACCGCCTACGCTTGGATGGTGCGCAAGCTGTGCTACACCGACAGCATCTCCAGCTGGCAGGTGGGCAGGTTCAAGATAGCCGACAATATATGTGTAGTTCCCGTTAATACAGCAATCACTCCGTTGTCGATAACCAACAATAGTTGCAATGTTCAATGGGAGTCGTTTGCCAATAACCTGTCTTGGGGAGTGCGTTGTTTTTCACCATCGTATAATTTCGATACTATTATTTATACCACTAACAGGAGTTTGAGCATTACCGGTTTGCAGTCGGGAGTGAGGTATTATGTGTCGGTGATGGGATTGTGCCGCGATTCGGCCTTCAGCATATGGTCCGACACTGTTGATTTTGTCACCGATGTATGTGACACCGTGAGCGGTGTTACAGTAACCAATATCACCAACACCTCGGCCACTGTTTCGTGGACAAGAGGCCACTCGCTTCAGTTGTGGGATGTGGATTACGGCAGACGCGGATTCCCGGTGAACTACGGCACCACACGTCAGACTACTTCGCCCACCTATAACATTGAAGGCCTCGAGCCTGGCACCACCTACGACGTGTATGTACGTTCGTACTGCGGCACCAACTATTTCAGCGTGTGGTCGCAAAGGGTGACATTCACCACCACCGGACAGTCGGGAATTAGCGAGGTGGAGAAGGACGGCCTTGTGCTCGACATCATACCTAACCCCGCCACCAGCATCACAGTGCTGTCGGTTAAAGGTATTTCGGGACTTACCACCGTCACCATCACCGACATCAGCGGCAAGACCATCATTTCCGACAAGGTGAAATGCGACGGCACGCTCGAAAAGACCGTCGACGTGAGCACAATGGCCAAAGGCGCTTACTTTGTGCATGTGTCCAACGACAAAACGAGCATAGTACAGAAACTGATAGTACAGTAAAAACAATCTGATATAAAAGGAAGCGCCCTCCAACGACGCTTCCTTTTTTATTGCCACAACTTCAAAAGGATTTCTGCGATGCAGCCAACCGAAAACATACCAAAACCCGATGTAATACGTTATATATAGGTATTATGCGTAAAATTGTCATATATATAGGGATTTTGCTTGGCTGCTTAGGTTTTTGTTCGGCACAACAACAATGGGTCAGATTTACCGAAACAGCCGTAGATATGTATGGCAATGTCGGAGTTGGCTGGGCGTATAACAACCCACAGCAAATCGTTTCCGTTGACAATGTTCTGGAGCGAAAGAATGCCACAACAGGGCAGTACGACACTGTTTTCACAGCACAAAACGCCTCCCAGACCACATGGCATATTGTGGACTCTAACGCCAATGCTTTGAACGACAGTGTGAAATACCGTTTGCTGGCCACCGTAAGAACTTCATCAGACACATATTATATTGTGGATTCCGCAATCACCATGCTTCCAACAGTGTACAATGTCCAAAACCAGAGCCAGTACGCATACATAAGCTGGAACGCACCGTACCTGACAGGTGTAACGTATGAGGTATTCCGCAAAATGCCAAACACTATCTGGACACAGATTGGAACCACGCAACAAACTAACTATCAAGACACTATCAGAAGTTCCATCTGCAGCGACACAATTTACTATAAAATACGTGTTCTCCATTCGTATCCCAATCTTACTTTGATGATGCATTCGTTGTCGGCACCATCGGGGGCTTGGTTCACCGACCCCAACCCCACCACGCCCTGCACGTTGGATGTGGTAACGGTGGATATCGCCACGCAGGACATAGTCCTCTCGTGGCAGGCCAGTCCCGACCCCGACATAATGGGCTATTTCATCTGCCAAGGCTCGCCGTGCATGGCCTTGGACACCGTATGGGGGCAGAACAACACCACCTACACCTGTACCACACGCAGCAGCGACAGCATCAACTCGTTCCGCATCTATGCCTTCGACTCCTGTTTCTCGGCCAGCGCACTCACCGACCCATACAACAACATCGTGCTTGGCATGAACGCCCGCCACTGCACTCGCGACATCGACTTTTCGTGGAACGAATACATAAACATGCCCGGCAATGTGGCACAATATACCCTGTATCTGAAATACGACAACGCCCCATTCCGTGCCGTGGCCAACGAACCCGCCACCAGTCGCGGGCTTACATACACCATACCGGCGGGAGTGCGGCAGGTGAAGGCTTACATCGAGGCAAGCAACCCAGGCAACGCCAAACGTGCACAGTCGAACGTCAAGATTTTCGACATGATGACGGTGGATACCGCCGATTTTATCTACACCCTCGGCGTTTCGGTTGACGAGCCGGGCGAGGCGCTGGAGCTCAAAATCCTCACCGACACCCATTTCGCCGCCACAGGCTACAACCTATACCGTCGTTCGGATGTGGGCTCGTTCCAGCGGGTGCGACAGATACCGCCCTCCGCCAATCCGGTTATCGACATTGTGGACAACGACGTGGACCTCTCCGCGCACCGCTATTCATATTTTGTAAGTGTGTGGGACGAATGCGAGCTGCTGGAAAAGATGTCGAAGCGGGTGTCCCAGATTTATGCCACGCTGAGCAGCGACAACGGAGTGAACACCATTTCGTGGAATCCTTACGACGGTGAAGGTAATCTATTGGGATATAATCTATTACAAAAAACCGAAAGCGAGCCTTCGTGGCAGTCTATAGCCAACACACAGTCGTGTTCGGTAACAGACAACACCGCGCAATACGGCAGGGTGTGGTACCGTGTGGAGGCCGAATACACCAATCCGGAGAACGGCCGCCGCTGCACCGCTTTGTCGCAGATTGTGGAATACCACGGCCAGCCTACGGTGTGGCTCCCCAATGTTTTCACCCCGAAACGCGACAACAACAACCGTTTTCTGCCCAAGACGATGTTTGTAAAAACGGAAGGCTACGCAATGCGCATCTACAACCGTTTCGGACTTCTGGTGTTCGAAACCACCGACATAAACCAGTCGTGGGACGGCAAATACAAAGGCAAGCTCGTGCCTTCGGGATGTTACGTCTATATGATTCATTACATCGGCGACGACAACTACTCACAAATACTGACTGGAACGGTTACTGTGTTGAAATAGAATAAGTTAATAAAATATTTTGAAAGATGGGATTGAAAATCGGACTTTTTGGCAAGAAACTGGAAGCAAACATGGGCGGCTCGCTGCAAAGCCTTGTGCAGTCGCTGGAACACCACGGAACAGACATTTACGTTTTTGAAGATTTTTATGCGCTGATACGCGAGAAGATAAAATTCGCGGTCGAGCCGAAACTCTTCGGACGCTGTATCGACAAAGACCTGCAACTCGATTTTCTGCTCTCCATCGGTGGCGACGGCACCCTGCTGAAGACCGTGGCCCTGTTGGGAAACTACAAAATTCCCATTGTCGGTGTAAATATGGGGCATCTGGGATTCCTCACCACCATAAGCAGCGGCAATGTGGAGGGTTTTGTGTCGGAGCTGATGAACGGCAACTACACCATAGAGGAGCGCGGGATGCTGCATGTGGAGTACAACGGCGAGGAACGTTTTGTGCTCAACGAGGTGGACCTGCACCGCGACAAACCGCTCACACTCCTTTCCACCGACGTTTTTGTCGATGGCGAGTTTCTTGCCACCTACTCCGGCGATGGTCTGATAGTGGCCACTCCCACCGGCTCCACGGCCTACTCCCTCAGCTGCGGCGGACCTATACTCACCCCCAACTCCAACTGCTTTGTGCTTACGCCGATAGCCGTCCACACGCTCACCTTCCGTCCCATCATAGTGCCCGACACTTCGAACATACGCCTTGTCACCCACAGCAAGACCGATACCATGTGTCTCGGTCTCGACTCCGACTCCATCATAGTGCCATCAAACACTGTGCTGAATATCCGCAAGGAGGATTTCGGCATCAAGTTGGTGCGTATGGACAAACAGAATTTCTACAGCGCCCTGCGCGACAAACTGATGTGGGGTATCGACAAAAGGTTGTAACATAGATATTTATAAAAGATAGTAATAACGAAAAATAATTTATATAATGAATAAAATAGCTATAAAACTCCCGAAAACAGACCTTTTCTTCAAAGCCGAAGAGGTTGACGAATATGGCAAGAAAGCCCTCCAAGCACGTGACATCCTGCTCCAAGGCAGCGGCAAAGGCAACGATTTCCTTGGTTGGACATCTTTGCCCGAAACCCTCGACCCAGCCATTGTGTCGTCGATAAAAGAAGATGCCAAACGTATCAAAGCTAGCTCGCAACTGTTTGTAGTTGTGGGAATTGGTGGTTCGTATCTCGGTGCCAGAGCCGTCATAGAGGCACTGCAGTCGGAGCTGCAAAGTCTCGACAAAAACCGCAACACCCCGCTTGTGGTCTATGCCGGACACACCCTAAGCGAGGACTATTGCGCACAGCTCCTTTCGGTGCTCGACAACTACGACTATTCCGTGGCGGTGATTTCCAAATCGGGCACCACCACCGAGCCCGCCATCGCTTTCCGTCTGATAAAGAAACACATAGAAAACAAATACGGCAAGGAGCAGGCACGCGAGCGCATCTACGCCATCACCGATGCCGAAAAAGGCGCTTTGCACGAGATTGCCATCATCGAAGGGTACAAACGTTATGTAATTCCCGACAATGTGGGAGGTCGTTTTTCGGTGCTTACTCCTGTGGGACTGCTCCCCATCGCCGCTGCGGGACTGGACATCGACCAGCTGCTTGCTGGAGCAAGGGATATGCGCAAGGTGTGTGTAGAAGCACCGTTTGCCGAAAATCCCGCACTGCAATATGCGGCAATACGTAACCTACTGTATTCCAAAGGAAAAAAAGTGGAGGTGCTTATCAACTTCCTGCCCAACTTGAAATATATCAGCGAATGGTGGAAACAGCTCTACGGCGAAAGTGAAGGCAAGGAGAACAAAGGCATTTTGCCCCACAGCCTCAGTTTCACAACCGACCTGCACTCGATGGGACAGTATGTGCAGGAGGGCGAACGACTGCTGTTCGAAACCCTTGTCAGCGTTGACGGCAGCCACTGCCATGTGGACATCCCCACCGACGAGAAAAACCTCGACAAGCTCAACTACCTCACCTCCAAAACCCTTACCGAGATAAACCACTGCGCCGAAACCGGAACGATGATTGCCCACCGCAACGGCGGAGTGCCCATCGTGGAAATCCACATCCCCGAAGTTACGGAATACACGCTCGGACAGTTGATATATATGTTCGAATTCGCCTGCGGCGTAAGCGGATATATGCTTGGCGTGAATCCTTTCGACCAACCCGGTGTGGAGGCTTACAAAAAGAATATGTTCGCACTGCTTGGAAAACCTGGTTTCGAGGAACTGCGTAAAACCCTTACCGAACAATGATTTCCAACGCCAAGCTGAAATTTCTGGCAAGTTTCAAACAAGCCAAGAACCGGGCCGAGAGCAATGTCTTTGTTGTTGAAGGCGACAAGATTGTCCGCGAGGCGTTGCTTTCGGACCTCGAAGTGGAAGCCCTTTGTGCCACCGCCGAATGGCTCGATAGCAACCGGCATACGGTCAGCCAAAGGGTGAATTCCGAAGTGCTTTACGAGGTGTCGGACGACGAGCTTTCGCGAATAAGTATGCAGAAAACTCCCAACAAAGTGTGGCTTCTGGCCCGTCAGCCGCAGCCCACGCCCGCCGATGCCACAACGGAAGGCCTTGTCCTTGCCCTCGACCGCATTCAGGACCCCGGCAATATGGGCACGATTCTACGTATCGCCGACTGGTGCGGAGTGCGGCATATCGTTTGCACCCCCGACACGGTGGACTACCTCAACCCCAAGGTGGTGCAGGCTTCGATGGGCAGCGTGTTCCGCACGCAGGTGCATTATGCCGATTTGGAGGACTTCATCGCGCAATGCCAAAAGAACGGCAAAGCCACGTACGGAGCCGTCCTCGGAGGTAAAAATGTGTTTGAAACCACGTTGAGCGACAATGCGGTGCTCGTTATCGGAAACGAGTCGAAAGGAATCTCGCCAGAGCTGGCCGGGAAATTGGAGAAACTGTCGATTCCCAACTGGGGAGGCACCTGCGAGTCGCTGAACGCCTCGGTGGCCACCGGCATTTTCTGCGCCGAATTCCGCCGCCGTACCCAATGAAGTTTCGTTTTTTCAAAATAAAAACGTACCTTTGCATTGATTGCGAATATTGTAACGAATAGCCGATAACACATCACAACTACCCGAAAACCAACAAACTATGGTAAAAATTGAGCAATTTGTATTCAACCATATTGAGGTGAACACCTACCTTGTTTACGACGAAACCCTTTCGTGCGTGGTGATAGACCCTGGCATGGAAAACCAGAGAGAGAACGAATATTTGGAGGGTTTCATCGCCGACCATCGTCTAAAAGTAGAGGCGATACTGCTAACCCACACGCATTTCGACCATATCGCTGGACTGAAATGGATGTACGACAAGTACCAAGTTCCGGTGTATCTGCACGCCGACTCGCAGAAAATAATGCGTCAGGCGGAGATTTACGCCTCAGTGCTGGGATTCGACACCGGTGCTTTGGGTGATATTCCGGTGACCACCATCAACGAGGGCGAAACTATCGACTTCGGCGAAAGCCGCGTGGAGGTGCTTTTTGTTCCCGGCCACGCCGCAGGAAGTCTCTGTTTCTGCATACATTCCGACAAGGCGGTGTTTACCGGCGACGCACTTTTCTGTGGCAGCATAGGCCGCACCGACCTGCCCACCGGCGATCAGGGGCTGCTGATGGAAAACCTCAGGACTAAAGTGCTTACCCTGCCCGAAGACTATAAGGTGTATCCCGGCCACGGGCCCAAGTCAACAATCGCCGACGAAAAAGCGTTCAACCCATTTTTCAATCCCGCAATGCGCCACTTTTAGAACACCCTTAATATTATGACTATGACCACATTACGACATTTCGCCACTGCTATTCTTTTGGTTTCCGCACTGTTGATGTCCGCCTGCAACAAAAACAAAGTGCCGGAAGGTGTTATCAAGGAAAAGACAATGATTGAGCTACTTACGGAGATGCACACCGCCGACGCCTATTTCAACAACATCAACGACTACGAGTGCGACACTATGATAGGCGAGATATACTACACCTATAACCAGATTTTCAAAAAATACGGTACAAACAAGGAGGAGTTCGAAAGGAGTATGGACTATTACTCACAAAACCCCAAGAAATTCCGCGAGATGTACGAGAAAGTGGTCCTTAAACTGAATAAAAAATAAGAGATATGTTAGTAAAGACTTACGGAAGTGCTATTTATGGAGTAAACGCCTTGACGATAACCGTCGAGGTTAGTGTGGATCAGGGAGTGAATTTCACTTTGGTGGGACTGCCCGACAACGCTGTTAAGGAGAGTCAGCAGCGCATCGACTCGGCCCTGCACCAGTACGGCTTCCGCATCCCAGGCAAGAAAGTGGTGATAAACATGGCTCCCGCCGACATCCGCAAGGAAGGCTCGGCCTACGACCTCACCCTTGCCATCGGCATACTTGCCGCTTCGGAACAGATAAAAGCCGACTTGGTGAGCGACTATATCATTATGGGAGAGCTTTCGCTCGATGGCGGACTGCAGCCCATCAAAGGCGTTCTGCCCATTGCCATCGAGGCACGCAACAAAGGCTTCAAAGGCATTATCCTGCCCAAGAAAAACGCCCGCGAGGCCGCCATTGTGAATGACCTCGAAGTGTACGGCGCCGAGAATATCAAGGAGGTCATCGATTTCTTCAACGGCGAAGGAACGATAGAGCAGACCCAGTTCGACACCCGCAAGGAGTTCTACAAAAGTCTCAACGAATACGAGTTCGATTTTGCCGACGTGAAAGGGCAGGAGAATATTAAACGCGCCCTCGAGATTGCCGCCGCAGGCGGACATAATGTGATTCTGATCGGTCCTCCGGGCAGCGGTAAGACAATGCTTGCCAAGCGTATGCCCTCTATACTTCCTCCGCTTAATCTGTACGAGTCGTTGGAAACCACCAAGATACACTCCGTGGCTGGCAAGATGCGCAGCGAGGATGCCCTTATCGCCGTGCGTCCTTTCCGCAGTCCGCACCACACCATCTCCGACGTGGCACTGGTGGGCGGCGGCAGCAATCCGCAGCCGGGCGAGATTTCGTTGGCACACAACGGGGTGCTTTTCCTCGACGAGCTGCCCGAGTTCAAACGTCAGGTGCTAGAAGTGCTGCGTCAGCCGATGGAGGAACGCAAGGTTACCATCTCGCGTGCCCGCATGACCACCGAATACCCCGCCAGTTTTATGCTGGTGGCAGCCATGAACCCTTGTCCCTGCGGCTATTACAACCATCCCGAAATACCCTGCACCTGTCCTCCGGGAGCAGTGAACAAATATCTGAACAAAATCTCCGGCCCGCTGCTCGACCGCATCGACCTGCATGTGGAGGTGGTTCCGGTTCCGTTCAAGGAGCTGATAAACAAGCAGAGCACCGAGACTAGCGCGCAGATACGCGAGCGGGTGATAAAAGCACGTGCCATTCAGGAGGAGCGTTACAAGGACTACCCCGGCATACACTGCAACGCACAGATAGGATCCAAGCTGTTCCACAAAGTGTGCGTGATAGACGCCGAAGGGCAGGAGATACTCAAGGCCGCCATGGACCGCCTCGGACTCTCGGCACGTGCCTACGACCGCATTCTGAAAGTGTCGCGCACCATCGCCGACCTCGAAGGTGCCGAGAACATCTCAGTCGACCACCTCAGCGAAGCCATCAACTTCCGCAGCCTTGACAGGGAGAACTGGGGGAAAGAATAGAAAAGACAAAAATTTAATAAAAAAATAAACAATTAAAAAACAAACAAGATGAACGAGATAGAAACGAATGATTTATCTGAAGAAAATGTACCACAGAATACAGAAGATTTAGGTTTCACTTTCAACTGGTGGAATTTGATTATCGGAGCCGTTATCTGCTATTTTTGGTTCTCCGAGAGATGGGCCTTTGTGATATCATTATTAATTGTTATTATCATTCACGAAATGGGGCATATTATAATAAGCAAGAAGTTTGGTTGCATGATAAAGGAGGTGCAAGTTTTTTTTCTGTCGTTTATTAGTTACAAGCCTAAGCCCAAGCCTGATGCCAAGTGCAGTTGGTGGAGAAATATCAAATGGAGTATTGGCTCACTGCCTTTGGGCGGAATAACATATTTTAAGGAACGGCCAAATTATATGATATATGACAATGAAGAAGACCAAATCGATGAAAAGGAAAAAGCAGCAAAGTCGCCTTATGTCGTAGACAAACCTGCTTGGCAACGGTTAATTATCTCTGCCGGAGGCGTTCTTTTCAATTTTGCCACATTCTTAATCATCTACCTTTCCATTTTTATATCTTCTATTATTTCACCCAACCAGTATTATTTGTTTTGGTCTGACAGTATTTTGATTGAAATAATGATAATATCGCTGGTTGTGGCGGTGTTGAACATTTTGCCTGTTTATCCTCTCGACGGGGGAAATATTCTCTTTGAGAGTTATGAGATGATTACCGGCAAAAAAATGTCTCCACGTTTTGTAAATGTTTGTGGAATAATAGGTTTTGTGATAATTATCCTGTTCTTCTTTGTTTTTACCGGTTGGATGGACAAACTCTTCGACCCATTATTCAGAATGCTTTTTTGATACTGTTTTTTGTGGCAAAGTATGTTCAGAATGGTTATGCCTTATGCCAAAACAGTATGAAAGCAATTGTCTTTTGAAAGATTCACCATGTTTAAAATGGTATATCAATCGTACTTCGCCATATAAAACCCCAAAAGGAAAAAGAACAAGAAATATAAAAACAGAACTACCGCAAGTACAATGCCGAGAATCAACCCGATGGTGGAGGTTGTCCGTCCGACAGAAATGTATTTGTCGCATGAGCGGTCGTTGCTAGTCGCTGCAAGTTTTTTCGCTTTTTTAGCTTTTACAAGTCCTATTATGGAAACCACAATGGCAGCAGGGTCGCCGACGGTGCAGGCTCCAACCGACACTATTCCCAGCACCATCGAGGTCTTGGACGTGGCCAAAAGTTCTTTGTCCGGTTCTTGTTGTGCAGGAACCGTGTCAAGGTTTTGTGGGACAATGTTTTCTTCCATAAGAATTACATATCAAGAATGGTTTTGCGGGTGGGTTTCCACTCTTTTTTGTGCTTGCTTAATTTGTACGAAAACACAACATTAAACATAAGCATTTTGCGTTGTTTGTCAAGGGTTTTGAATTTGTGGTGGGTTTCCTCGCCCGAGCCCTTTATTGTAGGACTACCAAGGCTTACAAGTTCTCCACCCAATGAAAACTGGCGGAAAGTAATGCCTGCATCGATGGCCAAAGCGGCTGAAAATACAGGATTGCACCTTACTTCAAAGTTTTTCCATCCGGTAGATGTCGTGTAATGAACGTTCAAACCCGCACCGGCTCCAAAATAGGCAGACCAATAGTTTGAATTGCCAAAAGGAGTTCTGTAGCTAACGCCTACCCACAAAGGGAAATTGAAATATTGTGGAGGGGTTTGGTTTTGGGGTTCGTTTTCGTCTTTAGGATGTGGGTTTTTGCATATCTCGCGATATCTGGCATTTGTCATATTCCAATAAATATCGCCACCCACAAAGAAAGCTATTCCGTTAGCCAGGTCGAAGTTGTACCGGTAGCCTAATCCTGCACCTTCTGCGGCGCCGCTGCCGATAAGACCATTTTCAGCCATTTCGGCTGTCTCTCCTACACGGTCGAAGTCACCAATAGGGAAAGTCCCCTTCAGCTTTATCTCATGATAATTCTGTGCGACAGCGCAGTTGAGACATACTATGGCCACAGCCAATGACAGAATAATCTTGCCCAAGGTCGTTTTCATGTCTTAAATAATGGTTTTTACCAGCAGAAACCGAGTTTGAACATCAGGGCACCCAAATATTGGGTGTAGTCTTTGTCTTTGGTTTCTACAGTGGTGTGATTGCCGAGGCTGTAGTAGTGAACACCAACGTTAACGTGTCTGCCGAAATATACGCCGGCACCCACCTGCCAAGCCATTGCGAAATCGGTTCCGTATTTTTCTTGAGCTCCGCTCCAGCCCTGAGGGGTGATGTAAAGCATGTCGGCTCCGATACCGAACTCAGCGGAAACGCCGAAAACGTCGTTGAAATAGTAACGTCCGTTGGCACCAAGCATTATGGGCATGTTGATATAGTTGGGCATGTCGCATTTTTTGTCGTTGAAAACTTTGCGAACACTTTTGTCAAGGTTGTTCCATGTGAGGTCGATGCCTACAAAGGGACCTGCAGAGCATTGGTCGTCGATTATGCTGAATTCGAAACTATATTTGAAAGAGAGTCCAATTCCCATGGATGCGCTTGTGCCTACATCCTCCCATCTCATAACCATATCAGGTTTTCCGGTCTCCATCAGGTTTTCAGCGGTTTTGTTGAAATTTCCTGTCGGAGCCACAGCTTCGAAACCGAAATAGAACTCGCCAAGACGGTCGCTGCCGCGGTGGTGGCGTTGTGCGTTGGCACTGATACTTGTGAGCAGCAGGGCTGCAGCCAGTAAAATGCGAATAACTTTCATATCTTTTATTGTTTTAGTAAAACTATATTATACCTTATTTTGCGATTGCAAATATACGTTTTTTTCATCAGTTTTTCAAAAAAATATTTATCGCTTTAAAAATCAGACCACTATAAAACCATGTCTCGTTCAAAACTACTTTTGAAAACACAAAAAACTTCTGTTTTGGCACAGACAAGCGATAAAAACAGTCCGAAACAGAGTGTTATAAGAAAATTACCTTTTATGCAACAATCTGTGTAAGTGTGTTTTATAACTTTGGATACAATTTAATTGAAGAAAATCTCCCTATTTTCGCAAAATTTATGTAATTTTGTTGTGTGAAAAACGGACAAACCGTCTCACTTAAATTTAAAAAAAACAGGCAATCCGATTAAATTATATTTAAAGAAATGAAAAACAAGTACATCGATTTGATTGACCAGTCGTTCGAATATCCGCAGGACGAATTCAAAACCATCGACAACGAACTGTATTTCCACGACATACCGCTGATGGAGATCATAAAGCAGTACGGCACGCCGTTGAAAATAACCTATCTGCCAAAGATAAGCTCGCAGATACAGCGCGCCAAACGTCTTTTCAATGTGGCCATCGCCAAGGTGGACTACAAAGGCACATATAACTACTGCTACTGCACCAAAAGCTCACATTTCTCCTTCGTTTTGGAGGAGGTTCTGAAAAACGATGTGAACCTCGAAACCTCATCGGCGTTCGACATAAACCTTATTCAAGAACTCTATAACCAAGAGCTGATAACCAAGGACATTTTCATCATCTGCAACGGCTTCAAGCGTCCGCAGTACATTGAAAACATAGCCATGATGCTTAGCGACGGTTTCCACAATATGATTCCCGTCATCGATAACAAAAACGAAATCAACCTGCTCGACGAAGCCATCCAAAACCCTGCTGAACCCGTCAAGCTGGGCATACGCATTGCATCGGAGGAGGAACCGAAATTCGATTTCTACACCTCGCGCCTCGGCATCCGCTACAACGACATAGTGTCGTTCTACGAGGACAAAATAAAGGACAACAGCAAGTTCACTTTCAAAATGCTGCACTTTTTCATCAACACCGGAATCAAGGATTCGGCTTACTATTGGAACGAGTTGGCCAAGTGCGTGAACGTGTATTGCGACTTGAAAAAGATCTGTCCCGAACTCGATTCGCTCAACATAGGCGGCGGTTTCCCAATCAAAAACTCGCTTGTCAGCAACTACGAGTACGACTATATGTCGGAAGAGATTCTGGCCCAGATTAAGAATATCTGCACCAACCGAGGTGTGGATGAACCCAACATATTCACTGAATTCGGATCGTTCACCGTGGGCGAAAGCGGTGCAACTCTTTACAGCATCATCGACCAGAAACAGCAGAACGACCGCGAGCTGTGGTATATGATCGACAGTTCGTTCATCACCACCCTGCCCGACTCGTGGGGCATCAACCAACGTTGGATTATGCTGCCCATCAACAACTGGGACAAGGAGTACCAGAGGGTGTTCCTCGGTGGCCTCACCTGCGACAGTCAGGACTACTACAACAACGAGGCGCACGCCAACGCCATATTCCTGCCCAAACTGCAGAAGGACGAGCCGCTGTACATCGGTTTCTTCCATACAGGGGCATATCAGGAGAGCATAGGCGGCTATGGCGGCATACAGCACTGCCTCATCCCCGCACCAAAACATATTATAATAGGTCTCGACGAAAACGGCGACTACTACACCAAGCTCTTTGCCAAGGAACAGAGTCACAAGTCGATGCTTAAAATTTTAGGATACTAACATTTACAAAAACACATAAAAATGAGAAGAAATAAAGTATTTTTAGGTCTTTCGCTTGCCGTAACGCTCTTGCTTTCGGCAACGTCGTGCAATTCGCAGGAGTCCAAAGTTGAACTGAAAACCGCCAGCGACACTATGAGTTGGATTTTAGGTGAGAATTTCGCACGCGGACTCAAAGAGTCAAACGTGGAACTTAATAAAGCCGTGATTTTAAAAGCAGTTGAAGCCACCCTCGACGGAAAGCCATCTTTGGTGGACAATATTACCTACCAGGAGGGGCTGGATAATTTCGCCCTTGCTCTGCACATGGCTCAGCAGGAGAAGGCCAAAGCAACATTTGCTCAGCAACAGCAACAGCTGCAACAGCTTGCCGTTAACGATCCACAGTTGAAACTCGACGAACGTAGCGGCATATATTATAAGGTGGTAAAAGAGGGCAAAGGCCCCAAAGCCCCTGAAAAAATGCGCGTGCGTTTCAACTACGAGGGACGATTGCTCGACGGTACTGTGTTCGACAACTCTTTCGGAACCAATGGCATAATAAATCTTCCAGTTAACCTTATGCAGGGCGTAGGATATTCACTGACTTTGATGAACGCCGGTTCACGTTACATTTTCTACATCCCATCTCATCTGGCTTTCGGCGCCAATGGCAGCCCTCAGCTCAACATCCCCGGCGACGCCATTGTGGTTTACGAGATAGAGCTTTACGAAATCTTGAAAGATTAGCGATTGGATTGGACTGAAAAGAAAAACGGCGGAAGTACCAACCTCCGCCGTTTTTTTTGTTGCTCTATCTTTTAATGTCCGTAATCGGAAAGGAATTTCAGTCGCACAAGGCGGATGTCGTCCTCGGTAACGTCATCGTCGTCGGCGTACTCTTCCATAGCAGCTTTCACCGAGTCGGTTTCAGAGTTGAGGAAATAGTCCATCAGGTCGTCGTACACATCCTCGTCGACGTAGGTTTGGATGTAGTAGTCCATATTGCTCAGCTTGTTGCCTGCCGACACAATGCTTTCCATATTGGATAGCAGTTCGTCCATGTCGATTTTCTGCTGGTCCATGATGTCTTCGAAAGGCACTTTGCGGTCGAGGGCCTGCAGCACGCTTATTTTCACGCTGCGTTTGCCCACCGAGCGTATCTTGAAATCCTGCGGACGCTCGATGTTGTTTTCCTCCACGTAGGCTTTGATGAGCTCGATGAACGGCTGACCGTATTTCTCGGCTTTGCCCGCGCCCACGCCGATGATGCCGCTCATCTCCTCGAGGGTGATGGGGTAGTGTATCGTCATGTCGTCGAGGGAGCGGTCTTCGAACACCACGTAAGGTGGCACGGGCGGGTTGGCTTTTTCGGCAATCTCTTTGCGGAGACGTTTCAGCTGCGGCAGCAGTTTGTCGTCGCCCGAGGCCGATGTGGCGCCGGTGCCGTTCATCGTTATGGTGTCGTCGGTGGACACCTCGGAGTAGTCGTGGTCGGGGGTTACATATACGGGGTAGCTGTGGATGATGAATTTCACTCCCACGGGAGTCATCTTCAGCACACCGAATTGTTCTATCTCTTTGGTTACGAAGCCTTCGAAAATGGCTTGGCGGATAACGGCTTTCCAGTACAGTTCGTCTTTGTCTTTGCCTTTGCCGTACACCTCCAGTTTGTGGTGCATGTGGGTTTTGGTGAAACCGTTGGTGCGTCCCATAATGACGTCAATTATCACCTTGGTTTTGAACATCTGGCGTGTGGCCACGATAGTCTTCAGGGCGTAAACCATATCCTCTTCGGCTTCGATACGTTCCTTGGGGTGCAGGCAGTTGTCGCAGTTGCCGCAGTTTTCTACGTTGTAGTCCTCGCCGAAGTATTTGAGTATGTTCAGGCGGCGGCACACCGACGATTCGGCGTACGACACCATCTCTTGTATCAGCTGGTTGGCCTGCTCCTGCTCCTCGGCGGTTTTTTCGTTGAAGAATTTGTAAAGTTTCTCCACGTCGTGGTCGGAGTAGAAGGCTATGCACTTGCCTTCGCCACCGTCGCGGCCGGCACGTCCCGTCTCCTGATAGTAGCCTTCGAGGCTTTTGGGTATGTCGTAGTGGATGACGAAACGCACGTCGGGTTTGTCGATGCCCATTCCGAAAGCGATGGTGGCCACTATTACCTCCACCTCTTCCATCAGGAATTTGTCCTGGTTTTCGTTGCGGGTTTTGGTGTCGAGGCCGGCGTGGTAGGGTAGTGAGCGTATGTTGTTAACCCGCAGCAGTTCGGAGATTTCCTCCACTTTTT